>NZ_CALFLA010000041.1 GCF_937880195.1 uncultured Blautia sp. | reverse complement strand
AACCGAACCCGTTACCAATCAGGAGTGTATGTTTGTACATGAGAAAGTGGACATTATGTCAATTTGAGTGGTACCGCGATAATAAGTAATTATTACCGTCTCAAGCATTAGCTTGAGGCGGTTTTTTTAACGGTACAACCATCTTTCTTTCTCACAGACAGGCGTCGGAGATTGGCAATATTTCCGACGAAACAAAATGAAAAGTAGAGAGAGGAGACAACACAATGAAAACAAAAACAACAGCAAAGGTATTAGGAGCAGCATTACTTGCTATGATACTGGCAGGAACCACAACGGTTTATGCAGAGGAAGAACAGTATACCATAGGAATCCAGCAGTTTGCAGAACATGGATCTCTGGATAACTGCAGAGAGGGGTTTTTGGAGGGACTGAAAGAAGAGGGAATTGAGGAAGGTAAGAACCTTACTGTAGATTACAAGAATGCAGCAGCGGATATGGGAACCTGCGGACAGATCTCAGACAGTTTTGTTTCCGATAAGGTAGATCTTATGGTAGGAATTGCGACTCCAAGCGCCCAGAGCCTTTATAATGCAGCCATGGACACAGATATTCCTGTGATCTATACAGCAGTAACAGATCCTCTTGCAGCAGAGCTTGCAGATGAGGAAGGCAATCCAGTAGGAGAAATTACAGGAACAAGTGATAAGCTTCCGGTTAAGCAACAGCTTGAAATGATCCGTCAGATCCTTCCTGAGGCAAAAACCATTGGAATCATGTATACAACAAGCGAAGCCAATTCTGAGTCGGCAATTAAAGAATATGAAGAACTGGCAGGAGATTATGATTTCAAAATTGAAACAGCAGGAATCACTGCAACGGCAGATATTCCTCTGGCAGCCCAGAGCCTTATGGAAAAGGTGGACTGTCTGACAAACCTTACAGACAACACAGTGGTTTCTTCTCTTCCGGCAATTCTGGAAATGGCCAACGAGGCGGGGATTCCGGTGTTTGGAAGTGAAATCGAACAGGTGAAGTTGGGATGTCTTGCGGCAGAGGGCCTTGACTATATAGAACTAGGAAAACAGACAGGAAGAATGGCGGCACAGGTTTTAAAGGGAGAGAAAAAAGCGTCTGAACTTCCTTTTGAAACCATTGAAGAAGCCTCTCTTTATGTGAATACGGCGGCAGCCGAAAACCTGGGTGTAGAGATTCCTGAGGAAATGACAGACACGGCAGCAGAGGTTTTTGAGGAAATTACAGAAGCAGAATAATATCTGACAGGGAGGTTGACTGGTCATGGACTTTTTTATCACAATTATAGAGCAGGGACTGATTTACGGTATTCTTGCTCTTGGTGTGTACATCACTTATAAAATATTGGACTTTCCAGATCTGACTACAGACGGAAGTTTCCCTCTGGGAGCGGCTGTGACAGCGGCTATGATCTCCCGGGGCTTGAACCCTTATGTTACTCTTCCTGCTGCTTTTGCAGCGGGGGCGGCAGCAGGGGTATGTACCGGGTTGATTCACGTAAAAGGAAAGGTTCGGGATCTGCTTTCCGGTATTATTATGATGACTGCTCTGTGGACTATCAACCTTCGGATCGCAGGAACTTCAAACGTTCCTCTTTTTTCAAAAGAGACGATATTTAAAAACAGCTTTTTGGAAAAGCTTTTTCCAGAATCTATGAAAGGTTATGTTACACTGATCGTTGTAGTTCTTTTTGCTCTTGTTACAAAATTTGTTCTTGATTTTTATATGAAGAGCAAATCCGGTTTTCTTCTCCGGGCAGTGGGGGATAATGAAAAGTTGGTAACCTCTCTGGCAAAAGATCAGGGAAATGTTAAAATTCTTGGTCTTGCTATTGCAAACGGTCTTGTGGCTCTTTCCGGCTGTATTTTCTGCCAGGAGGAAAGGGTGTTCGAGATTTCTATGGGAACCGGAGCAGTAGTCATTGGGCTTGCAAGCGTGATCATCGGCACAAGTCTTTTCAGAAATCTTACTTTTATGAAAGCCACAACTGCAGTAGTGATCGGTTCCATTTTGTATAAAGCATGTACGGCAGTAGCCATGAGAAATTTTGAGCCTCAGGATATGAAGCTGATCACAGCCGTATTATTCCTGATCGTGCTTTTGATCAGTATGGAGAGAAAGAAGAAGGTGAAGATCGATGCTTGAGCTTAAAAATATTTATAAATATTATAATCCTGGTACAGTAAATGAAATGTGCCTGTTCAAAGGCTTTCATCTTACAGTAAAAGAGGGAGAATTTCTTTCTGTAGTGGGAAGCAATGGTTCTGGGAAAACCTCCATGCTGAACATTATCTGCGGAAGCATTCCGGTAGAGTCAGGACAGATTCTTCTGGATGGTAAGGATATTACAAACGCAAAAGAATTTCGCCGCAATGAAAAAATTGGCAGGGTGTATCAGAATCCGGCTCTTGGAACCTGTCCTTCCATGACCATTTTGGAGAATATGTCCCTGGCGGACAATAAAGGCAAAAAATTCGGTCTTGGAAGAGGCGTGAATAAGCAGAGAGTGGATTACTACAGGGAACTTCTCCGCCCTCTGAATCTGGGACTGGAAGATAAAATGAATGTAAAGGTAGGCTCTCTTTCCGGCGGACAGCGCCAGGCAATGGCTCTTCTTATGTCCACTATGACGCCTATTGAGTTTCTGATCCTGGATGAGCATACGGCAGCCCTTGACCCCAAGACTGCAGAGATCATTATGGAACTGACAGATAAAATTGTGAAGGAAAAGAATCTGACAACCATTATGGTGACACACAACCTCCGTTACGCAGTGGAATACGGAAACAGACTTTTGATGATGCATCAGGGAGAAAGCGTTATCGACTGCGCAGGTGAAGATAAGGCGGCCATGAATATCGACGATATTCTTGAAAAGTTTAATGAGATCAGTATAGAATGCGGAAATTAAAAAAGCGCGTTTCCAGACCGGATCAGGTTTTGGAAACGCGTTTTTTAGGAAAAATGATTTTATGCAGTTATGGAAGAATAACGGGAGGCTTCTGATATTCATGACAGAAAGGCTTTTTTGTTTTGTGGCAGAGAAGGCTTTCGTAGATATTAGAGGCCTCTGTGTTCTTATTAAGAACGGTCTGTCCTTCTGGCGAAAGAAGATTTTCTGCGTCTGCCATTTTTGTAAGAACAGGAAAGGCGCTGTTTGTTTTGATTTCCTTTAAAAGAGGCCCGGCTTCTTTTCGAAAACCCAGGATCCGCCCATAAGGAAGCCCTCTGGGGCTTTCTGTAATATTAAGTAAAATATGGAGAAGAGCCCTCTGGATTCTGGTATAAGTCAGTTCTTTTGTTTTTAGAAGTTCCGCAAACTGGGAAAAACTACAGTAATGATTTCTCTGATTCAGGATTCTTCTGGCAAGTTCAGGGGAAACGTCTGCGCAGGCGCAGAGGCTTTTGTAATCACTTTTTAAAAGTGCATAATGAAGGACAAGATCCATGTCATCCTCTGTAAGAAATTCATTTTTGGAAACAGCCTCCATAAAAAGTTCTTGGGCAGGAGAAGGCATGCCAATCCCGGCAGGGAAGAGGCGAGAAAGACCTTTCAATGGCTGGGAATGGGAGGTTTCTTTATAAAACGAAATCTGCTCTTTTAGATAAGCGCGTATAGCGGAAGCAGAAGGAGCCTGATCCTGATACATGGCAGTATCGTGATAGCCGCTTCCCTTTCTTTTTAAAGTAACGGGCTTTATGGAAGATCTGTGCTTTAAGAGAGCCCGGCAGTATTCAATTCCAAGAATATTGTTTGGTGAAGAAAGAAGCCCTTCTGAAAGCGTATGCTGTTCTTTTTCTGGAAAAAGTCCAAGATATTCCTTCAGGGCCTTGTTTCTTGCAGCGGGAAAAGATATTCCTTCTTTCAAATATTTCTGAAGGAAGGCCTGATATTCCTTTGGCTCCTGATTTAAAATTTCGGCGGCAAGGAACATTCCCTTGGTGCTGCCGTCCTCGCTTCCAAAACAAAGCTGATCCACAACTCCAAGACCCTCCAGCAGAGAAACTCCCCCTTCTGCAAAAAATTCTGCGCTGGCTGTAGAAAACTGTACCGGAAGTTCCAGTACAAGATCTGCGCCGCAGCGAAGAGCCATTTCCGTCCGCAGATGTTTAGGGAAAAGGGCAGGGGCGCCTCGCTGTACAAAGTCGCCGCTCATGGCAATAATAACATAATCGGAATCCAATTTTTCTTTTACATGATTGATCTGGTAGAGATGTCCCATGTGAAAAGGATTGTATTCTGCAATAATACCAGTTACTTTCATAATCATCTTCCTTTAAGTATATGCTTTATCATACCATAATTATCTCTTTTTGACAGCAGATTATTTTCTGGATTTTTCAAATAAAAATGAAAATATGACAGAATGACAAAATTGCACTTTAAAAAATACTGTACTTTGTCTTTTTCTCAGGTGGAAATGCTTGAAATAAAAAATACCAGGGGTTATAATATAAATATCTATGAGGTGCATTTTTGTGCCTCCTTGGGCCGTAAGGCCAAATAATGAAAGGAGCCATTTTAATCATGGGATTTGTTGAACTGCTCAAAAAAAGAGCGAAAGAAAACATCAAAACAATCGTACTGCCTGAGACAGAGGACATGAGAACTCTTGAGGCAACTGACAAGATTCTGAAAGAGGGCGTTGCTAAGATCGTTCTGATCGGTAACGAGGAGACAATTAAAGCAAAAGCAGCAGAAGGTGGATTTGATATCTCCGGAGCTACAATTGTTGATCCTGAAACTTCTGACAGAACACAGGCCTATATCGACAAGTTTGTTGAGTTAAGAGCAAAAAAAGGCATGACACCGGAGAAGGCAAAAGAAATCCTTCACACACAGTATCCGTACTATGGTGTTATGATGGTTAAGATGGGCGACGCAGACGGAATGGTATCTGGAGCATGCCACTCCACAGCAGATACTCTTCGTCCCTGCCTTCAGATCCTGAAGACAAAACCGGGAACCAAGCTGGTATCCGCATTCTTCCTGATCGTAGTTCCGAACTGCGAGTATGGTGCAAACGGCGCGTTTGTATTTGCAGATTCCGGTCTGAACCAGAATCCGACACCGGAAGAGCTTTCTGCAATCGCTGCTTCCTCCGCAGAGTCCTTCCAGCTTCTTGTACAGGAAGAGCCGATCGTTGCAATGCTTTCTCACTCCACCAAGGGCAGCGCAAAGCATGCGGACGTAGACAAAATGGTAGAGGCTACAAGAATTGCAAAAGAAGAGCATCCGGAACTGAAACTGGATGGAGAATTCCAGCTTGACGCAGCTATCGTACCAAGCGTTGGCGCTTCCAAAGCTCCAGGCAGCGAAGTTGCAGGTAAAGCAAACGTTCTTGTATTCCCGGATCTCGATGCAGGAAACATCGGCTATAAGCTTGCGCAGCGTCTTGCGAAAGCAGAAGCTTACGGACCTGTTACCCAGGGTATTGCAAAACCGGTCAATGACCTTTCCCGCGGATGCTCTGCAGACGATATCGTAGGCGTTGTTGCTATCACAGCAGTACAGTGTCAGGCAGAAGACAAATAAGTATTTTAGCGGGTACATAAAAGAATAGGAGAGTAAAAACATGAATGTATTGGTAATTAACTGTGGAAGTTCCTCATTAAAATATCAGCTGATCAACTCTGACACAGAGGCTGTTCTTGCTAAGGGTCTTTGCGAGAGAATCGGAATCGACGGAAGACTGGTTTACAAAAAAGCAGGCGGAGAAAAAGAAATCACAGAAGCTCCGATGCCTACACATAAAGAAGCGATCCAGATGGTACTGGATGCGCTCACAAACGAAAAAACAGGCGCGATCAAGAGCCTGAAGGAAGTTGACGCTATTGGACATCGTGTCGTACACGGCGGTGAGAAATTTGCTTCTTCTGCAGTGATCACAGAAGAGATGATCAAAGCAGTAGAAGAGTGTAATGACCTTGCACCTCTTCACAATCCTGCAAACCTGATCGGTATCCGCGTGTGTGCAGAGCTTATGCCGGGCGTACCGCAGGTTGGCGTATTTGACACTGCTTTTCATCAGACCATGCCTCCAAAAGCATATCTTTACGGACTGCCGTTGGAGTATTACAAGAATTACAAAGTCAGAAGATATGGTTTCCACGGAACTTCCCACAGCTTTGTATCCAAACGAGCAGTTGAGTTCCTTGGTCTTGACAAAGAAAAATCAAAGCTTATTGTCTGTCATCTTGGAAACGGTTCTTCTATCAGCGCTGTTGTAAATGGAAAATGTATTGATACCACCATGGGTCTTACTCCTCTGGAAGGCGTGATTATGGGAACACGCTCAGGAAGCATTGATCCGGCAATTATGGAGTTTATCGCAAAAAAAGAGAATCTGGATATCGCAGGTGTAATGAACGTTCTGAATAAGAAATCCGGTCTTCTTGGAATGTCCGGTATTTCCAGTGACATGCGCGACCTGGAAGACGCAGCAGCAGAGGGCAATGTAGACGCAAAAAATGCAAGAGAGGCTCTTGGCTATGGAATCGCTAAGTATGTAGGCGGATATGTGGCAGCTATGAATGGTGTAGACGCTATTGTATTTACAGCAGGAATTGGCGAGAATGACGGACTTGTTCGTGAGGACGTCTGCTCTTATCTTGGATATCTTGGAATTACTATTGACAAAGAAGCAAACAAGAAACGTGGAGAAGAGGTTGTGATTTCTACTCCAGATTCCAAGGTTAAGGTTGCAGTTATCCCGACAAATGAGGAGCTTGCAATTTGCCGTGAGACAGTAGCTCTGGTTTAATTTTAAGCTGCACATAGAACAGGAGAAGGCTCACCTGAGGGTTGAGCCTTCTTTTCTGAAGAAAATCTCTGTAATAACAGGATTATCAGAAGAAAAAGGGAAACGTAACACAGAATTATTGTAACAGTTGGAAAAATCCTTGACAAAGGGATTACTCCTATGTATAATTGATTAGGTGTGAATAGGAGATTATTATGCAGATTCATTTATCAGATGTTACCTCCTGCGAGGGGAAAACAATACAGACAAGTGCAGAACTGGAATTGGAAACAATTGATTTTCAGTTGGGACAGTTTCCTGTATTGAAAAAAGAACCAGTAAATCTGACAATTACAAATACGGGTAATAAGGTGCTTGAACTTACAGGCAGTACATCTTTGACTGTGGGTATGCCCTGTGACCGTTGTCTTGAGCAGGTTGAGGTGGAAATTCCCTGTCAGATTCAGCGTAAGCTGGATATGAAGCTTACAGAAGAGGAACGGGTCAATGATCTGGATGAAAGTAACTATCTCACAGGAATGGACCTGGATGTGGACCGGTTGGTCTATCTTGAGGTACTGATGAGCTGGCCTTTAAAGGTACTCTGCAGAGAAGACTGTAAAGGTATCTGCAGTCAGTGTGGGAAAAACCTAAATGACGGTCCCTGCGGATGCGCAGAGGAGCCTAAGGATCCCCGCATGGCAGCTATCAGTGATATATTTAGTAAATTTAAGGAGGTGTAACCTATGTCCATATGTCCAAAGAACAAAACATCTAAAGCAAGACGTGATAAAAGACGTGCAAACTGGAAGATGAGCGCTCCGAATCTGGTAAAATGCAGCAAATGCGGCGCCCTGATGATGCCTCACAGAGTTTGCAAGACTTGCGGAAGCTACAATAAGAAAGAAATCGTTAAAGTTGAAGACTAATTAAAACGTAAAAAACAGAATCCCGAAAGGGGTTCTGTTTTTTTTGACAAAAGTCTTAAAAAGATTGACAATTAAACGAATAAGAGTTAATATATAGACAACAGATAAGAAAACACATAAAAGGAGGTCGGTGATCATGACGCTTATCCAGTTAGTTTCCCTTGTGTCAATGGCTGTTATTATAATTTTGTGCATAGCAGCATATGTAAGAGATCATTCCAGGTATGAAAACGGAATTTTTCACAGAGCCGGCTGTTATCTTTTGTATGGATATCTGAAACTTGATCTTGCGGCAGGGTATCTGAAGCATGCAACGGCGGTACGTTTAGGCAGTATCTGCAGCAGCTTTCGCAATCAGAATATTCCAGAGACATTATATTGTAAGGAACGGCGGCTGAGAGAACTCAGAAAAGAAATATCCTGTAAATCATATAGAAAAGATAAATACAATCTGAAAATTTTAGATTAGTAATTTTTTAGGAATACAATAGACAGATAAACTTTTAGAAAATAAAATTCAGGAAATTCCTCTGCTGTATTTTATGGCGGAGGAATTTTTGAGGGAATTGGAGGTCAGGGAATGAATAAAAGAAATCAGATCACAGAAGGAGTGATCTGGAAGCAATTATTGTTATTCTTTTTTCCGATTGTATTCGGAACTTTTTTTCAGCAGATCTATAACACGGCCGACACCATTGTTGTCGGTCGTTTTGTAGGTAAAGAAGCCCTTGCGGCAGTTGGAGGATCGGTGAATCAGGTTGTAAACTTGATCGTAGAGGTGTTTGTGGGACTGACTTCTGGAGCCGCTGTGATCGTGTCTCAGTTTTACGGGGCAAAGGATAAAAAGAATCTGGACAAAACCATACATACAGCTTTTGCTTTTTCTGCTGCAGCGGGAATTGTGATAGGAACAATCGGATATCTGGCTTCAAACTGGATTCTTACGGCAATGAATACGCCTCTGGAGCTTATGGACGAATCCAGAGTATATCTCCATATATATTTTTTTGGAACGCTTTTTAACCTGATCTATAATATGGGCGCGTCTATTCTAAGAGCCATGGGAGATTCCAGAAGGCCTCTCTATGTGTTGATCACAGCCTGCACTCTGAATATTTTTCTTGATATCCTTCTTGTAGTTATAGGCGGTATGGGAGTAGAAGGGGTGGCGTTTGCTACGATTTTCTGTCAGGGAATCAGTGCAGTGATCGTAACTATGATGTTGATAAAAGGCCAGGAGGAGTTCAGCTTTAAACTGAAAAAGCTCAGGTTTTATGGAAACTCTCTTCGTTCTGTGCTGAGAATCGGCGTACCTGCAGGCTTTGAGGCGGCAATGTACTGTGTGGCAAATATTGTGATCCAGGTATTTGTAAATCGTCTTGGAACCGATCATGTGGCTTCCTGGGGAACTTTTGGCAAAATAGACGCGGTTTTCTGGATGGTTGTCAATGCTTTTTCCATATCTATTACTACTTTCGTGGGGCAGAATTACGGTGCGGGAAAAACAAAGAGGATGCGAAAAAGCGTCCTTGTCTGCCTGGGAATGTCCTATGCTGCTGCTGTTGTATTAAGCGCTGTTCTTGTGATTTTTGCAGAGCCGCTGTACAGGCTCTTTACAACAGATAAGGGTGTAGTAGAGATTGGCGTTTATATGATGCGTTTTCTGATGCCTTCGTATTTTTTGTATGTGGCTATTGGAATCCTTTCAGGGGCCTTAAGAGGAGCGGGAAAGGTTCTTGTGCCTGTGCTTCTTACCTGCGGCGGTGTCTGTATTTTAAGAATTACCTGGATGTTTGCAGTTCTTCCTGTGTTTCCAGGGATTGAGACCATCATGCTCAGTTATCCAGTGTCCTGGGGAATTACGGCATTGCTTTTTGTGATTTATTATATCCGTCGTTTTCCCAGAGTGAAGGAAACTTCATAAAAGAACACAGTGGAGTTTTTTGTATCTTTACTTTAAACTTTATAGTATAATATACATAGATATATCATCAGGAGGCGTGACAAGAAAGATAAAAACAGAAAGGGGAAGGTAAGATGAGAAAGAAAAAATGGACAGCCTTTATGCTTGCTGCAGTAATGGCGGTCAGCAATATGCAGACCAGTGTTTTTGCCTTTGATATGAGTATGGCGTCTGAGGAGACTGCCGGAACAGAGCTTTTGGCAGAAGAGCCTCAGGCAGAGAGTCTGGAGGAAATGCCGGAAGGAGAATCCCAGACAGAATCGGCTGAGATGATACAGGAGGATATTTTTGAAAGCGGCGAGGAAGATCTGATGGAAAATTCTGACATTGGATTTTCGGACGGAGAGGAGACCTTCCCTCAGGAGGGAGAAACGTGGGAGCCGGACACCGGAGAGAATCCGCAGGAAATTCCTTCTACAGAAAATGGAGTGGGATTTGAACAAGAAGCGGAAGAGGAAACACCAGAGACAGAGGAGATATTTTCATCAGGCAGCGCGCAGGATCTGAAGATTGATGCCTCCGGCCAGTGCGGAGATAATATGTCCTGGGAAATCATCGGCAGAACTCTGTATATTAAGGGAACTGGAGATATGTACGAGTTTGGCGCCGGTATGCCGGGCTGGGGTCCCTGGGGCGTTTACAAACACTTATATGATACGATTCAGATTTCCAACGGTATTACCAGTATTGGAAAAAAGGCTTTTTATGCCTGTGGGGCTGCTGAGATCAAAATTCCGGAAACTGTCACAAAAATCGGAGAAGATGCTTTTTATAATGCCGGTTTATCAGGTCATGTTGAGATTCCTGCAAGTGTCACCCAGATAGGCAGAGGAGCTTTTCAGCAGAACAGCGGTATGACTTCTGCTACAATAAAGGGAAATGTAACTGAGATTGCTCCGTATGTGTTTTATGGATGCGGCGCTCTTTCCGCAGTAAACCTTTCTCCCCAGACGAAATCTATTGGAGAATCTGCTTTTCAAAACTGCGGACTGACTTCTGTAGCGCTGCCGGAAAGTGTAGAGACAATAGAACAACGCGCTTTTGGAGGCTGCGGAAATCTGTCTTCTTTTTATCTTCCACGGTCTGTTAAAGAACTAGGACATGGCGTGTTTTTTGATACAGCTCTTTATACGGTAGGTTCTGGTGAGCAAAATGATCTCCAGATCTGCTGGAGTGAGGGTGATAAACTTCCGACCGCGGGATTTGCCGGAGATTCTGACCTACAGAAGGTGTATCGGAATCCTTTTCAGAAGGTAACGATACCGGAAGGAATCACAGAAATCCCGGAGAGCTTTTTCAGCCAGTGCCAGAATTTGAAAGAAGTAAATATTCCTGATACAGTTACAAAAATAGGCGAAAGGGCATTTGAGCATTGCAAAAGCCTGTGGTCTGTGATGCTTCCGGATTCGGTGACATACATAGATAATTATGCTTTTAACAGCAGTGGAATTACCTCTTTGACCCTGCCGGACTCTGTAACGGAACTTGGAGAAAGCGTATTTATTCTATGCGAAAATCTGGAAAAGATAACGCTTCCCTCCGGGCTTACTGCGCTTCCATGGGAAACATTTAACAGATGCAGCAGCCTCAAAGAAATAGAATGGCCGGAGAATATTCAGATTATTGAATCGAGAGCTTTTGAAGAATCCGGTATCCGTTCTCTGACTTTGCCGGAAACAGTAACAACAGTGAAACAGTATGCTTTTTCCAGTTGTAAAAACTTAAGTACCGTGGTTCTTCCTGCTTCTCTTTCTAAAATTGAGGCAAAGGCCTTTTCTGGATGCACAGCTCTTCTTACCGCAGGTCCGGTTGGCGGCAATGATAATCTTCAATATTCCTGGACAGATAAAATACCGGAAAACGCTTTTTACGGAGCAGAAATAGAGGCTGTGACAATCCCGGATTCTGTTACAGATATGGGGGACTTCGCATTGGCCTGGTGCCAGCGTCTTGAAGTGGTTTCTCTTCCAAAGGAACTGGAATTTCTTCCAAACGGTCTGTTCCAGAACTGCAAAAGTTTAAAGATCTTACGTCTGCCGGAGAAGATCGGTACTTTGGGAAGTCAGGCTTTTGCAAACTGCGACTCTCTGGAAAAGCTGTTTTTCCGCGGGGAAGCGCCTCAGTTTTATAATGACCTGTTTGAAAACGACGTATTAACAGCTTATTACCCTGCATCGGATTCCTCCTGGAATAAGGAGATCATGAAGGATTATGGCGGTGACGTTACCTGGAAACCCTATGAAGGAGGCAGTCCGCTTACAGACGCTACAGAGCGTACTGTCACCATCTGTTCGGGAGGAAAGGCTACTGCCCGTTTTTATTTCTGCGGGGAAGATGGAAATGTTCTTCCGGTGCAGCCTTTTAAGTATTTAAGAAGGGATGGGGAACATGCGGCAGAAATGGATTCGCCTTATCTGATCACAGACGGAGACGGTTCCTATTGTTTTGAAACACCTTATTTTTCTTATCAGCCGGGAGGCAAAAATGAATATGACGTGGACTTTGAAGTAGAGCTGAAGGACGCAGAGGGAATCACCCTTAAAAATAAGGTCTACACGATTCATGTAAAGGTGAGTCCTTTAACTTATACGGAGGAATACTATATTTCTCTTTCAGGAACAGCGGCAGTAGAAAGTCTTGCAGATCTTGAAAGAGGAGGAATGGCAAAGGTCTCCATTGAGCATGAAAGCGACGGAACAGAGGATATTACTCTGGAAATTGAGATTTCGTCTTCTATTGCCGGCGATTTGGAAAAAAGGCTGAAAAAATTTGAAAAACCGGGACAGAGCGGAATCCTATCCTTATCTCCTTCTAAACTGTCAAATAGATCTCAGAAATATTATACATACAGCGCTAAGATCGATAATTTTGATTCCGGTATTAAGGAACACAGGGAAATTCTTGCAGTATATACGATTCTGCTTCAGGCGGTATCGGCTGTATATACAAACAGCAACAGTGTGGTAGTAAATCTTCTTCTTGATAACTTTCCTGTAAATGATTCTGTATACGGACAGTTTAAAATTTCCGAAAAAGGAATCAAGATAACAGCAGACGCTTCTGCACCGTCGGTTAAGGCAGACTTTACAGGAGAAGACGGCGTTTCCATTCTTGAATCTTACAAACTTTTCAGTTTGGGAGGAACAACCACATATTCCGGTTCCGTTTCACAAAAGGATGACGGTAAGACTGTAAAATCAGGCATTAAGTCGGAAAAGAATTTCTCTGTTTTATCAGGCGGGGTTCTTCCTATTATCGGATGCAGCGGATTCTGGGGTTATAAGAAGCTGAATGACGTTTCTTTTTCAGCTTCGGCAGATAAAAAGCAGGTTTCTTTTGAAAGCTGCGTGTTTGACAGTGGATTTAAGGATTATCTTGGAGAGGAGATTTATTCCTACAGAACCTATACGGCCAGGGATGAGGCTGCAAAAAGCCTGACTGCCAAAAACAAAAAGCTGAATCAGCTTTATCAGGGAACAAATGTGCCTGTAACAACAAAGGATGCGGCAAAAGCGGCGGAGGATTTTGAAACCTGTGAGCAGGAAATTTCATTTTCTGATACACAGAAAAAGGAAAATGAGTATAAGCTGTCCCCTTCTCTTAAGATATCAGACAAGCTGGAAATCGGTTTTGAGCTTGGTGCAGTTCACGGCTGGGAAACAGAAGTGGCAAACGGTATCAGTCAGAGTTCTGTAGAAACGGTTTCTGTAGATTCGGCCAATAACCTGAAGGATGCCTCCAAGGCAGAAGATAAGGTAGATCTTACAAGCCTGCTTCTGAACTCTCTCAGAGGCTATGGAGATATTTTGGGAGATATGTTAAGCACGGCTGCAGGCTTTGTTGGAAGCGGACTGAAAAACGGGTATGCCTGGATCAAAGACGAAGCAGGTAATTTTGTAGGGTGGACAGTAGAACTTGTTACCTTCGGAAAGGTGTCCTTAAAGTCTTCTTCAAGCTACCGGGTGGCGACCTTTGCAATGGAAAACCGGAATGCTGATGAGGCTGTAAGCGCTGCAACAGTAGGAAGTCCTTGTTTGGTTTCCCTTAAAAATAAAGAGGGAGCTTCGGTAAATGATTTCGGAGGCAAACCTCTGACACTGGCTCTTACATATACAGAAGAAGATCTGAGAGAAGCAGGAGCGTCTTTAAAAGATGCAGGACAGCTTGCCGTATATCGGTACGAAGAAGAAACAGGCGCTTATATTTATCATGAAAGTATTGTGGATGTAGATGCTAAAACTGTTACCGCGTCTATTTATAAGCCTGGCCAGTATGTTCTTGTCTTGGACGGAGCTGTTCCAACAGTGACAGATATTGAAATAGAAAACCGAGGACACTCCTATGGAATTGGCGCGGTGATCAGGGATTTAAGCGGAATCCAGAGCATTACCATGCTGTTGGACGGAAACGTTCTGGCAGATAGCAGCAGCTTCCAGAAGTATTATGATAAAAAAACAGGAAAGTTCTCTTTTGAGGCAAAGCAGATCCTGGCAGAGGGAACGCACACGGTTATTTTTAAGGTAAAGGATCAGAAAAACCAGATTTCTGAAATAAAAGAAGAATTTATGGTTTCTTCTCCCGGAGAATATGCTTCTGTTATGGTTCCAGCCTATACCCTTGCCGGATTGAAGGCAGAGTTTACTGCCTCTATGAAGCCTGTAAGCGGAAGAACCTATGATCTTACTGCTTCAGTAACAGCAGTTGACGATCAGGGAGAGACAGAATTTATCTGTCCTATGGAAGAAGAAAACAATGTGTGGAGAGGAAGCTTTAAGGCAGAAAAAGGTGTATACCGATATAAGGTAAAGATAAGGGCAACAGATGAAAACGGAACAAAAACATTAAGTAGGACATATATCTGTGAAGTTTCATCAAATAATACGGTTTCCTATGAAGAAGGAAGTACGGAGTATGGATTTAATCTCAGGACAGGTGTAATTACAAAGTGCCGCACTTCAGAAAAGAAACTTAAGATTCCAGAAAAAATATACGGAAGAACAGTGACAGCCCTGGGGATCAGTTCTTTTGAAAATCTCTCTCTGGAGGAAGTAAATATTCCAGAATCCGTAAAAAGGATAGACAGCTATGCTTTTGCATATAACGACAGACTGACAACAGTTCAGCTTCCTTCTGGCCTTTATTCACTTTCTTCTGGAATCTTTAAGAAATGTACTGCTTTGAAAACCATCAGTCTTCCGGAAAAAATTAACAGTGTAGAAGATAATGCCTTTGAAGGCTGTATTTCCCTGACAGAGATTCTCTTCCCTGAGGGTCTGGAAAAATTGGGAAGGGCTGCCTTTTCCGGCTGCACCAGTTTGAAGCTGGCAGTTTTTGGAAAAGAGATAAAGACTATAGGAGACGGCGCGTTTTATGGATGCGGAAGTAACCTTGTGTTGAAGGGCTACCAATACTCCTGTGTGGAAGAATATGCATCTAAGAACAAGCTGAAATTTGAATCTCTTGGCGAAGCAGATCCTTCCGGCTCCTGCGGCAATAATCTCAGATGGATTCTTCATGAAGGTCTGCTTACTGTCAGCGGCAATGGTGGAATGGATACATGGGAATATGGCAGATGCAGTATCCATGACAGTTTTTGCTGCCTTACTCCGTGGCATAAATATGAAGACATGATCACAGCTGTAGTGCTGGAAGAAGGAGTAACGGGAATTACTGATGATAGTTTTTACAATGCGGATAATCTGGAGACTGTTACCATTCCAGACAGCGTTTCTTCTATTGGAAATTCAGCGTTTAATCGTTATCGGGTTGTGATCAGAGCCAATGTGGGAAGCTATGCCCATCAGTATGCAAAGGAAAACTACATTGATTTTGATCCTCTTTCCGGTGCGGAGGGAGAATATAAGGGGGTATCCTGGAAGGTCAGTGAAGGAACCCTGAGTCTTTTTGGAAACGGTCCTATACCGGAAAAAATACCAGAGGATAATTATCGATATCCATGGGATGAATACAAGGATATTGTGAAAAAGGCTGTAATCGGCAGCGGTATTACAAAAGTCGCTTCAGATATGTTTGGCAGCTTTGGAATTTTGGAATCAGCAGAAATTCCGGCTTCTGTAACAGAAATAGGAAATTATTCCTTTGGATACCCTGGTGAAAAATTCTCGATCATTGGTTCAGAGGGAAGCTATGCTCAGGATTATGCAGCTCAGAGAGGAATTGCATTTTTTGTACCTTTCACAGCAGTTGAGCTGAATGAAAATGATTTTTATATATCTGCGCAGGATGTGGAGTATAACGGCAGTCCCCAGTGTCCAGAAGTGAGTGTAGAATATCGGAACCTGAAACTTTTAAGGGACCAGGATTATATGGTTTCCTATGAGAATAATACAAATCCCGGAACTGCCAGGGTGACAGTAACTGGTAAAGACCGTTTCAGGGGAAGTTTAACCGCCTCTTTCCAGATCACAGAAAACAAACCTCATGTGCATACCTGGGATGCAGGAACCGTCACAAAGTATTCCACATGTAAGGACAGAGGCACAAAAACGTTCCGCTGCACAGGATGCGGAGAAACATACACAGAGCAGCTTCCTCTTTCAAACAGCCATAAATACGGCGGCTACCGGGTGACAAAAAATCCAACGGTATTTGTTACAGGAACTAAAACAAGAACCTGCAGTATATGCCACAGGACAGAATCCATAAGCCTTCAAAAACTTAAGCCTACAATCCGTCTTAATGTTTCCAGTTTGAAAATGCAGATCAGACAAAAAACAACAGGCGTAAAGGTAAGCGGCCTTGCACGGGGAGATTCTGTAAAATCATGGCGCTCAAGTAACTCCAGGATCCTTAAGGTTGACAGAAGAGGAAAGCTAATAGCGCAGAAGAAGACTGGCAAAGTCACTATTACCGTAACTCTTGCCAGTGGAAAACGTGCATCCTTTAAAGTGCAGGTTCAAAAAAGCCCTGTAACCACATCAAGGATTGCTGGGATTTCCAAAAAGATCACCCTGAAAAAGGGCAAAAAATATCGTTTAAAACCGGTACGGTCTCCATTTACCGCACAGGATAAGATCACTTACCGTTCCTCTAATAAAAAGGTTGCCACAGTAAGTTCTTCCGGTGTTATTACAGGCAAAAAAGCAGGTACGGCCGTGATTACGGTGCAGTCCGGCAGAAAAAAGGTAACGGCGAGAGTGACTGTTCCAAAAACAGCCACAACGTCTCTGAGCAGAGTACCGGCAGGTCTTACCCTGAAAAGAGGAAAAATATACAGGATGAAGGTCAGGGCTGTGCCCTCTAACAGCGATTATAAAGTTACTTACAAATCATCCAATAAAAGGATTGCTGTTGTAGATGCAAAAGGAAAGATCACCGCAAAGAAAAAAGGAACGGTAAAAATCACTGTACAGTCCGGTAAAATAAAGAAAATATTTACCCTTAAGGTTCAATGACATGAAATAATTTGAAATTCCCTTACCCCTCTGCTATACTTGACGGGTGAGGGAATTTCTTATATTAAAGGAGCATTACATAATGAATGTTTTAAATATGGAGCATATCAGCAAGGTATATGGAGACAAAGTGATTTTTGACGATATTTCCGTGGGAATCCATCAGGGAGATAAGATTGGGATCATCGGGATCAATGGAACCGGGAAAACAACCTTTCTTCGGATTCTTGCAGGACTGGAGGAGGCAGATGAGGGACAGGTGATCACACAGAACGGACTTCGTCTTGCTTACCTTTCCCAGCATCCGGTATTCCCCCAAAAAGCCACCATACTTTCCTATGTAAGCCAGGGAAAGCGGGAAGAAGACTGGAATCCCGAAACAGACGCTCATATGGTGCTGAACAGGCTTGGTATTACAGATCATGAAGAAGAGATCGATCACCTTTCAGGGGGAGAGAAAAAAAGAGTGGCTCTTGCCAGAGTGCTGATCAATCCGGCGGACGTATTGATCCTTGACGAGCCTACCAACCATCTGGATAACGAGATGGCCGGATGGCTGGAGGACTATCTGAACCGATTTAAGGGAGTTGTGATCATGGTGACACATGATAGATATTTTCTTGACCGTGTCACCAATAAAATCCTGGAGATCAGTCATGGAAAGACATATGTCTATGAAGCCAAATATTCCAAATTCCTGGAAATGAAAGCCCAGAGAGAAGAAATGGAAATGGCTTCTGAACGGAAACGCCAGAGCGTTCTACGCATGGAAATAGAATGGGCGAAGCGTGGCTGCCGCGCCCGTACCACCAAACAGAGAGCCAGACTGGAACGCCTGGAGGCGTTAAAAAACGGTTCCGCCCCTGTTCGTGATAAAAGTGTGGAAATTGATTCTGTAGAAACAAGAATGGGAAAAAAGACCATTGAGCTCCATCATATTTCCAAGAGTTTCAAAGACAAGGTATGTATCCGTGACTTTGATTATATTGTTCTTAAAAATCAGCGTCTGGGAATTATTGGCCCTAATGGCTGCGGCAAATCCACTTTGTTAAAGATCATTGCAGGACTGGTAAAACCGGATTCTGGCTATATGGAGATCGGTGAAACGATCCAGATGGGATATTTTTCTCAGGAAATTGAGGAAATGAACAAAAACCAGAGAGTGATCGATTACATTAAGGATGTGGCAGAATATATTCCTACCCGGGACGGTCTGATCAGCGCTGCAAAACTTCTGGAACAGTTTCTTTTTGACTCATCTATGCAGTATGCGCCTATTGAGAAGCTGTCCGGCGGAGAGAAAAAAAGACTTTATCTTTTAAAGGTGCTGGCTGGCGCTCCAAACGTACTTCTTCTGGATGAGATTACCAATGATATTGATATTCCTACCTTGACGATTCTGGAAGATTATCTGGATTCTTTTGCGGGTATTGTGATCGCAGTTTCTCATGACAGATATTTTCTGGATAATATTGCAGACCGCATCTTCGAATTTGACGGAAATGGAAATCTGATCCAGTATGAAGGCGGTTACACAGATTATCTGGAATCAAAAAAGAAACGGTTTGGAGAAGCGCAGACGGAAAGCGAGAAAAGGGCAGTAGGAACGCCTGCAGACGGAGAAAATTCCGCTGAAGAGAAAGCGTCCATGAAAACCTGGAAGCAGAACCGCCCTGCGAAACTTAAGTTCTCTTATAAAGAACAAAAAGAATATGAGACCATCGACCAGGATATTGCTGATCTGGAAGCAAAGATAGAAAAGCTGGATCAGGATATTTTGACAAACGCCACCAATTCTGGTAAATTAAATGAACTTACAAAAGAAAAAGAAGAGGCGGAAACGCTTCTGGAAGAAAAGATGGACCGCTGGGTATATTTAAACGATCTGGCGGAAAAGATCGAGGCGCAGAAAAATGGATAAGAAACAAAACAGAAGCCCTATAACAACTCTTTGTTATATAGAAAAAGATGATTCCTATTTGATGCTTCACAGAGTATCAAAGAAAAATGATGTAAATAAGGACAAATGGATCGGTATAGGAGGGCATTTTGAAGAAGGGGAAAGCCCGGAGGAGTGTCTTTTAAGAGAGGTTCTGGAGGAAACCGGACTGACTCTGGTTTCCTGGAAATTTCGAGGAATCGTAACCTTTACTCAAAATGGATATGGAACAGAATATATGTGTCTGTATACCTCAAAAGAATATAAGGGAGAGCCAAAAGAATGTGACGAGGGAGAACTGTCCTGGGTAAAAAAAGACAGACTTCTTGATCTGAACCTTTGGGAGGGGGACAAAATTTTCCTTGGTCTTTTGAAAGAAGAGCATCCTTTCTTTTCTTTAAAACTAGAATATAAAGGGGACAGGCTGTTAAAAGCAGTTTTGGACGGACAGGATATTTTGTAGAAATTATTCACATATCTTGACTTTCACCTGATAAATTTAGTATGATAAAGTTTGAATTTCTAACAGGAGGCATATTATGGCAGAATTAGTAAAAGTAGTAGTGGACGCCATGGGCGGCGACCATGCGCCGGAAGAACCCGTAAAAGCAGCCGTAGAAGCCGTAAAAGAATGCCAGGACATTCTAGTGATCCTTACCGGCCTTGAAGACGTGATCAAAAAAGAACTGGACAAATATCCAGGATATCCAAAAGACAGAATAAAAATCGTGCATACCTCAGAGGTGATCGAAACCGCGGAGCCTCCGGTATTTGCAATCCGCAAAAAAAAGGATTCTTCTATTGTTGTAGGACTGAATCTTGTAAAGAAAAAAGAAGCAGACGCATTTGTTTCCTCTGGAAGCACAGGAGCTGTCCTGGTAGGAGGCCAGGTGCTGGTTGGAAGAAGCAAGGGAGTGGAACGTCCGCCTCTCGCACCCTTGATCCCTACCATGGAAGGCGTCAGCCTTCTGATCGACTGCGGGGCTAACGTAGACGCAAGACCTTCTCATTTGGTCCAGTTTGCAAAAATGGGCTCTATTTATATGGAAGAAGTTGTGGGCATCAAAAACCCAAGAGTTGCCATTGTAAATAACGGCGCAGAGGAAGAAAAAGGAAACGCTCTTGTAAAAGAAACCTTCCCCCTTCTGAAAGAAACAGAAGGAATTAATTTTATTGGAAGTATTGAAGCTAGGGATATTCCTTCCGGTTATGCAGACGTGATCGTATGTGAAGCCTTTGTAGGAAATGTGATCCTGAAACTTTATGAGGGCGTCAGCGGTTCTTTGATAAAGAAGATCAAAGGCGGAATGATGAAAAATCTTAGAAGTAAGCTGGGCGCTCTTCTTGTAAAACCTGCGCTGAAAGAAACCTTAAAGGATTTTGATACTACAGAGTATGGCGGAGCGCCTCTTCTTGGACTTAAGGGGCTTGTGGTAAAGACTCATGGAAGCGCCAAGGCCATAGAGATTCGCCATGCCATTTATCAGTGCGTACAGTTTAAGCAGCAAAGGATCAATGAAAAGATCGCAGAAAGGATTCTGCCTCTGAAGGAGAAGGAAGAAGAGATACAAGAATAATCAGGGAAAGAGGTAAAAACAATGGAACAGTTAGAACAGAGAATCGGCTACAGGTTCCAGAACAAAAAGCTGCTGCGTCAGGCATTGACCCACAGCTCCTATGCAAATGAAAAAAAGCTTGGAAAACTGGGCTGTAATGAAAGGCTGGAGTTTCTGGGAGACGCTGTGCTGGAACTGATCAGCAGCGATTTCCTCTATGCCCGTTTCCCTCAGATCCCGGAGGGAGAGCTGACAAAGAAACGGGCCAGCCTTGTATGTGAGCCAAGCCTTGCCTACTGCGCAAGGCAGTTTGGCCTGCCGGAGTACCTGCTTTTAGGCAAAGGCGAGGATATGACGGGAGGCCGCACCAGGGATTCCATCGTGTCTGACGCTACAGAGGCTCTTCTTGGAGCTATTTATCTGGATGGTGGGTTTGCTAGCGCAAAGGAGTTTGTGCTGAAATTTATTCTGAATGATATTGAGCATAAACAGCTCTTTTATGATAGCAAGACCATCTTACAGGAGCTTGTGCAGGAGGACGGAAAGCACCCGGTAGAGTATGTGCTTACAGGAGAAAGCGGACCGGATCATAACAAACAGTTTGAAGTAGAGGTACGCATTAACGGAGCGCCAAAAGGACAGGGCGCCGGACATACAAAAAAGGCGGCGGAGCAGGCGGCGGCTTACCAGGCTATCCGAAAAATCAAAGGGTAAAGGTGATATATGTATTTAAAGAATATTGAGGTACATGGATTTAAGTCCTTTGCCCAGAAGATCAACTTTGAGTTCCATAATGGAATTACAGGTATCGTAGGTCCAAACGGAAGCGGAAAAAGTAATGTAGGAGACGCGGTACGCTGGGTGCTGGGCGAGCAGAGCGCCAAGCAGCTTCGAGGCGGAAATATGCAGGATGTTATTTTTTCCGGCACAGAGCTTCGCAAACCTTTAAGTTTTGCCTCAGTTGGCATAACTCTGGATAACAGCGATCATAAACTTCCTGTGGAATTTAACGAGGTGACTGTCACCAGAAGGCTTTATCGTTCTGGAGAAAGCGAATACCTGATCAACGGAAGCGCCTGCCGTCTGAAGGATATCCAGGAGATGTTTTACGATACTGGTATTGGAAAAGAAGGATACTCCATTATCGGACAGGGACAGATCGACAAGATCCTAAGCGGTAAGCCGGAAGACAGAAGAGAGCTTTTTGACGAGGCAGCGGGAATCGTTAAATTCAAACGAAGAAAGAACACCACCATTAAGAAACTGGAAGAAGAAAAACAGAACCTTGTCCGCGTAACAGATATTTTAAGCGAACTGACGAGGCAGCTGGGACCTTTGGAGAAACAGTCTGAAACTGCCAGGATCTACCTTGCAAAAAGGGATGAGCTTAGAGAACTTGATGTAAATCTTTTTCTTCTGGATTATGAATATATGGGCGGCGTTCTGAAAGACCTGGAAGAGAAGCTTCATCATGCAAAAGGCGAATTGGAAGAAACCCAGGAAGCTTACCAACAGACAAAAGTAGAATATGAGCGGCTGGAACAGGAACTGGAAGAGCTGAATACATATCTTGACCAGATAAAAGAGAGACAGCAGCAGAACGCCCTTACCAAACAGCAGTATGAAGGACAGATTAAGATTCTAGAGGAACAGATCCTTGCCGGAAAACAGAATAGTGACCATTATAGGAATCGACTGAGAATTTTGAAGGAGGAGCTGAAAAAGCGGGAAGAAGAAAAACAGAAGATCAGCGAAGAAAAAGAAGAGCTTCAGGGCAGATTGAAGGAACAGCGCCAGAAGATCAGAGAAGAAAACCAGCGTCTGGAAACCATTCAGGCTGAGGCGGCGGAGTGTTCCGCTTCTGTGGAAGAGGGAAAAAACGAGATCATAGAGATCCTGAACAGCCGTGCCACTACAAAAGGTAAGGCGCAGCGCTTTGACGCAATGATGGAACAGCTTGATATCCGTAAGGCGGCTGTCAGTCAGAGGATCCTCCATTTAAAAACAGAGGAGGAAGGACTTGCGTCAGAGAAGAAAAAGGCGACGGCTAGGTATGAAAGCGTAACCCATTCCATTGATTCCATGAATGAGGAATGTATCCGTCTTGACAATGAGATCCAAAGTCTTCAGGAAAAGCTAAAGGAACAGAACCGTCAGATGGAAACAGGCCAGTCTGCATACCACAGAGAGGCGTCCCGTCTGGAATCTCTTAAAAATATTACAGAACGGTACGACGGTTACGGAAACAGCATCCGCAGAGTCATGGAACAAAAAAGCCGGGAGCCGGGGATCAAAGGCGTTGTGGCAGATATTATCCACGTACAGAAGGATTATGAGGTAGCTATTGAGACAGCCCTTGGAGGAAGTATCCAGAATATTGTTACTGACAATGAACAGACGGCAAAACGGATGATCGGTTTTCTTAAGAAAAACCGTTTTGGACGAGCTACCTTCCTACCCCTTTCCAATATGAACGGACGAGGCGGGATTTCTCAAAGAGAAGTCCTAAAGGAGGAAGGCGTTATTGGTACAGCAGATACCCTTGTCCATGCGGATTCGGAATACAGCGGTCTAGTACAGTATCTTCTTGGAAGAGTGCTTGTGGTGGATCATATTGATCACGCCATTGCCATTGGACGGAAATATAGGCACAGCCTGCGTATGGTAACAATAGAGGGAGAATCCTTAAGTCCGGGAGGCTCCATGACAGGAGGAGCCTTTAAAAATAACAGCAATCTTCTGGGAAGGCGAAGAGAAATCGAGGAACTGGAACGCAGTGTGGAGCTGTTAAAAAAAGATTTTCTTGAAATGCAGACAGCTATCGGGGACAATCGAAGCAGGAGAAATGTGCTTCGGGACACCATTGCAGACTTCCAGGAAAAACTCCGTCAGCAGTATGTAGATCAGAATACGGCCAGAATGAATCTGGAACAGCTTGAGGAGAAAGAAAAAGACATCCAGAAAAGCTACGGTGAGATTGATCGTGAAAAGGAGGAGCTTCGCCGTCAGGCAGGAGAGATCAGAGCCGATCATTCTAATATTGCAAAAGAATTAGAAGAATCTCAGCGAGATGAAAAAGAACTGGAAACCTTCATTGAAACAAAACAGAAGGAACTGGAAGAGCGTAGAATGGAAGAAGCCTCCAAACAAAAGGAACTGGAAAAGCTGCGTCTTGATGAGGCGGCTCTTTCCCAGCAGGAGCATTTTCTTCAGGAAAATCTGATCCGTCTATTTGGAGAAATGGAAGCCTTTACAAAAGAAAGCCGGGAGCTGGAAGAAAGTCTGAAATCAAGCAGAGAGGAAACAGATAAAAAGGAACAGGGAATCCAGAATTTAAAAGAGGCAGTAGAGCAATGCGCTGTTCTGGAAGAAGAACTTCTGAAAAAACGGGAGGAAAAACAGGCGGCAAAAGAAGAAAAAACTACAAGTCATAAGGCCTTTTTTGAAAAGAGGGATCAGCTTTCTGAAAGAACGTCTCTTCTGGACAAGGAATGTTTCCGTCTGAAAAGTCAGGTTGAGAAGGTGGAGGAGCAAAGAGAAGCTCAGATTTCCTATATGTGGGAGGAGTATGAGATTACGCCAAACAACGCCTTGTCTTACAGAAAGGAAGAATTTACTGACCGTCAGGAGATGAAAAAAGACGTTTCCAGGATTAAGGATGAGATCAGAAGACTTGGTTCAGTTAATGTGAACGCTATTGAAGATTACAAGAATCTTCTGGAGCGTCATACCTTCCTGTCAGGTCAGTATGAGGATCTTGTTGAGGCGGAAAAAACTCTGGAAGGGATCATTCAGGAACTTGACGAAGGAATGCGAAAACAGTTTGCAGAAAAGTTCCATGATATACAAAGAGAGTTTGATAAGGCTTTTAAAGAGCTTTTTGGAGGCGGAAAAGGTACTCTTGAGCTTTCGGAGGAGGAAGATATTCTGGAAGCTGGAATTAAGATCATTTCCCAGCCTCCTGGAAAAAAACTTCAGAATATGATGCAGCTCTCCGGAGGGGAAAAAGCGCTGACAGCCATTGCCCTTTTGTTTGCTATTCAGAATCTGAAACCATCGCCCTTCTGTCTTCTTGACGAGATTGAGGCGGCGCTGGACGATTCTAACGTAGGAAGATTTGCATCTTATCTTCAGAAGCTGACAAAAAATACACAGTTTATTATTATTACACACAGACGCGGAACCATGAATGCGGCAGACAGACTGTATGGTATCACTATGCAGGAAAAGGGAGTTTCCACCTTGGTTTCCGTGGATCTGGTAGAAAATCAGTTAAGCAAATAAAGGAGGCACGAGCATGGCAGAAGAAAAAAAGGGATTTTTTAAACGGCTTGTCAGTGGTCTTGCAAAGACAAGAGATAATATTGTGGCAGGCTTTGACTCTATTTTCAGCGGATATTCCAGCATTGACGAAGACTTCTATGAGGAGCTGGAGGAAATACTTGTAATGGGAGATATTGGTATTAACGCCACATCCGCCATTCTTGAAAATCTGAGAAAACAGGTATCAGAAAAGCATATCAAAAATCCGCTGGAATGCAAGCAGCTTTTGATCGACAGTATCAAAGAGCAGATGCGTGTAGACAGTACGGAGTATGCTTTTGAAGACCGTAAATCCGTAGTCCTTGTGATTGGAGTCAATGGAGTAGGAAAAACTACTTCTGTTGGAAAACTTGCCGGTAAGCTTAAGGATCAGGGCAAAAAGGTAATTCTGGCGGCAGCAGATACTTTTCGCGCGGCAGCAGGAGAACAGCTTGCGCAGTGGGCGGACAGAGCCGGAGTGGAGATCATTGGAGGACAGGCAGGCGCTGATCCGGCGTCTATCGTTTACGACGCAGTAGCTGCTGCCAAGGCAAGAAATGCCGACGTACTTCTCTGTGATACGGCTGGACGTCTCCATAACAAAAAAAATCTTATGGAGGAACTGCGCAAAATCTATCGTATTTTAGAGAGAGAATATCCGGAAGCATATCTGGAAACTCTGGTAGTTCTTGACGGTACAACCGGACAGAACGCCCTTGCCCAGGCAAAACAGTTTGCGGAAGTTGCAAACGTGACAGGCATTATTCTGACGAAGCTTGACGGCACAGCTAAGGGCGGCATTGCTGTTGCAATTCAGTCCGAGCTTGATATTCCGGTAAAATATATTGGAGTAGGAGAAAGCATTGACGATCTGCAGAAATTCGATGCAGACGCTTTTGTAAACGCATTGTTTGATATAAAAGATAATGCTGCAGACTGACAGAAACAGCGAGGAGGAAAAAATTATGCTTACATTGGAGAGCTTTGAAGAAGCGTCAGAAATTGTCAAACAAGTTACACAGGAAACAAAACTGATCAAAAGCAGTTATTTTTCTGAACTTACAGGAAACCGTGTGTTCCTGAAACCGGAAAATATGCAGCGAACAGGAGCCTATAAGGTACGAGGCGCTTATTATAAAATCAGCACCCTTTCTCCAGAGGAAAGGGAAAAAGGATTGATCACTGCATCTGCCGGAAACCATGCTCAGGGAGTGGCATATGCAGCGCACAAATTCGGCGTAAAAGCTGTGATCGTTATGCCTACAACAACGCCTCTCATAAAGGTAGAAAGAACAAAGAGCTATGGAGCTGAGGTGATTCTCAAAGGTGACGTTTATGATGAAGCCTGCGCCTATGCGTTGGAACTTGCCCAGCAGGAAGGCTATACATTTATCCATCCCTTTGATGATCCTGCAGTGGCTACAGGACAGGGAACCATTGCCATGGAGATCATCCAGGAGCTTCCTCTTGTAGATTATATTCTTGTTCCTATTGGAGGAGGGGGACTTGCAACAGGCGTTTCTACCCTTGCTAAACTTTTAAATCCTCACATTAAAGTAATTGGTGTGGAACCTGCAGGGGCAGCCTGTATGAAGGCTTCTCTGGAAAAAGGAGAGATTGTTACGATCTCCCATGTAAATACCATTGCAGACGGTACGGCAGTGCAGACTCCAGGAGAGAAAATCTTTCCATATATTAAAGAAAACCTGGATGGAATCATTACCATTGAGGATGACGAACTGATCATGGCCTTTCTTGATATGGTAGAAAATCATAAGATGATCGTGGAAAATTCCGGTCTTTTGACCGTGGCGGCTCTTCGCCATCTGGACTTTACAGGAAAGAAAGTGGTTTCTATTTTAAGCGGTGGAAATATGGATGTGATCACCATGTCTTCTGTAGTACAGCATGGTCTGATCCAGAGAGACCGTATTTTCACGGTATCTGTACTGATTCCTGATAAAGCAGGTGAACTGGTTCGAGTAGCTTCTATTATTGCTCAGAATCAAGGAAATGTTATTAAGCTGGATCATAACCAGTTTGTTACCACGAATCGTAACGCGGCAGTGGAGCTGAAGGTAACTATGGAGGCCTTTGGAACAGATCATAAAAACCAGATTGTCAAAGCGTTGGAGGATGCAGGCTGCAAGCCGAGAGTGATCCGGGCCAGCCTTTGATCCAGAAATAGGAACGATATATAAGAAACCGCAGGAGGGATTCCAGTGAGAAGGATTCCTACCTGCGGTTTTTGACTGAATAGCAAAAAAGGGGTTCTTGCTTATTTTACTTCGATCAGTTCATACTGGTCTGTACCAAGTCCAAGCTTCTTGGCGTGTTCAATACAGGAAGTCCAGTCTGTTGTAGGGAACATGGCGCCGAAATGATCGTGGCCTTCATGATCGGATTCAGACAGGAAAGTATTGGAGATCATAGGCTGTGCGTTTACAGCGTCAGCGCATGCGATATCAAGGGCTACCGGATCAAAGGAGGCAAAGAAGCCTACGTCTGGGACGATAGCGGCGTCGTTTTCTGCGTGACAGTCGCAATAAGGAGAAACATCAATAACAAGATTGATATAAAATGCAGGACGGCCGTCTACAACTGCCTTGGTATATTCTGCGATCTTGCAGTTCAGGATATCGTTTGATTCGTCAGAGG
Organism: uncultured Blautia sp.; assembly: GCF_937880195.1. Classification (GTDB taxonomy): domain Bacteria; phylum Bacillota; class Clostridia; order Lachnospirales; family Lachnospiraceae; genus Blautia_A. Next base: position 124,352 of record NZ_CALFLA010000041.1, on the reverse strand, counting down.
CAGCAAGAACAGCATCCTTAGGACAGACGCCGATACATCTTCCGCAGCCTACGCATTTGTCATGGTTGATAGACGCTTTGTTATCAGTAAATTCTGGAGCGCCGTGAGCGCAGATTTTTTCGCAGCGATGACATCCGATGCAGAGGTCTTGATCGATATGAGGCTTGCCGGCGCTGTGCATTTCCATTTTGCCTGCCCGGGAACCGCAGCCCATTCCAATGTTTTTCATAGCGCCGCCAAAACCGGTTGCCTCATGTCCTTTGAAGTGGGCAAGAGAAATAAATACGTCCGCGTCCATAACTGCCCGTCCGATCTTGGCTTCTTTTACATATTCTCCGCCTTCTACAGGAACGTATACCTCGTCAGTTCCCTTCAGACCGTCTGCGATCAGCACATGGCAGCCTGTGGAAAATGGAGAAAAGCCGTTGGTATAGGCACTGTCCAGATGATCCAGGGCGTTTTTACGGCCGCCTACATAAAGCGTGTTGCAGTCAGTTAGGAAAGGTCTGCCGCCCAATTCCTTTACTACGTCTGCAACTGCCTTGGCATAGTTGGGACGTAAGAATGCAAGATTGCCCGGCTCTCCGAAATGGATTTTGATTGCCGTATATTTTCCGTCAAAATCAATCGTTCCAATACCTGCTTTTTTAATCAGTTTTTTCAGCTTGTCGAGAAGACCGCAATTAAATCCGGTTCTCATGCTGGTGTAATAAACTTTTGCTTTTTCCATGAATACTCCTCCTTTATGATCTTAATAAAAGAATAGCGTAAACGGAAGCATTTAGCAAGAAAAAATTTAGGATCGGATATGTGCCGCTTCCGTCATAATGCATGGATGAAACTGCATTTTTTTGATGTTTTTCTTCTTGCGGAAAAAAATACTCTGGAGTATCATAAATGAAAAAAGAATCACAGTATTAGAAATTCATTGGAGGATGAGAGAAAATGCTGGAAGAATATAATAAAGCGTATAAACTTGGAAAAAAAGATTATCAGGCAAGATTGATGAGAGGGGAACGTCCCACTCTTCAGGTGCTGGACGAGATTCTGCCGCCCAGGGGATCCTGCTCTGAAGTACCTCTGGGACTGGTGCAGATTCCCATAGAGCAGATCGCAGGAACAAAGACAGAGGGAAGAAGCAGCGCCTTTGCAGGAAATTTTATGCCGATCCTTCGTGAAAATACAGAGTTTGCCTATAAATGGGATCGCCTTGGAAACAGTCACATTAATGAAGGGATCCGCGATCCTATTAAGGCATATGAGTATATGAATAAATTCTACGTAGAGGAAGGCAATAAAAGAGTCAGTGTATTGAAATATTATGACGCAGTTTCTGTTCCTGGTTATGTGACCCGCATTATTCCTCCAAGGACAGAAGAAAAAGAGAACAGGATTTATTACGAATTTCTTGACTTTTACGATCTTTCTAAGGTGAATTATGTGTGGTTTACCAGACTGGGCAGCTTTGCAAAACTTCAGAAGCTTATAGGAAAAGAACCTAAGGAGCCGTGGAGCGATGAAGATAAACTGACGTTTAGTTCTATTTATGCAAGATTTACTTTGGAATTTGAGGCTTCAGGAGGAAAGAAGCTTTCCATAACCCCAGGTGACGCTTTTCTTGCTTTTCTTACAGTTTACGGCTATGACGTGATCTGTCATAAGACAGTAGCGGAGCTGAAAACCCTTGTAAACAAAAGCTGGGAGGAGTTTAAGCTCCTGGAGCATGAAAATGAGATTGATCTGAAAATGGATCCTACGCGGGAAATCAAAAAGCCTCTGATTTCCAGAATACTTACTGGTTCCAAAAAACTGAAGATTGCTTTTCTTTATGCAAAAACGCCGGGAGCTTCTGCCTGGACTTATGCACATGAGCTGGGACGCCTTCACCTGGAGCAGACCTTCCCCGACGAGGTAACTACAATATGCTACGAAAATCTTGTGCCAGAGCTTGTAGAAAAAGCAATACAGGATGCTGTGGATAAGGGCTGCAATATGATCTTTACCACAACGCCTGCCTTTGTGCAGGCCAGTGTAAAGATGGCTATTGCAAATCCTGACGTACGGATTCTGAACTGCTCCTTAAATACTTCTCACCGCTACATACGTACCTATTATGCCCGGATGCACGAGGCAAAATTCCTTATGGGAGCTATTGCAGGGGCTTTGTCTGAAAACGGAAAACTGGCTTATATTGCCGACTATCCTATTTTCGGAACCATTGCAAATATCAACGCCTTTGCTCTGGGAGCTGCAATGACGAATCCCCGGGCTCAGGTTTACCTGGAATGGTCCACACTGAAAGATGATGATCTGGGAAAGGTTATGGACCGTATCTGTCAGAAAGGCGTTTCTATTGTCTCTGGCCGCGATATGGTGATCCCGGAAGATGCGTCTAGGTATTTTGGATTATACCGGATCCAGGAGGGTGTTCCTCATAATCTTGCCATGCCTTTGTGGCACTGGGGAAAATTCTATGAAGAGCTGATCAGGACAGTGATGAACGGCAACTGGAAGTATGACGACAGCGGCGCCTCTAAAAAGGCCATCAATTACTGGTGGGGAATGTCCTCAGATGTGGTGGACGTAATCGTATCTAAAAGTCTTCCGATAGGTACAAAGCGCCTTGTAGAGCTTTTAAAGGAAACCATAAGAAGAGGAGAGTTTAATCCGTTTTCCGGAGTCCTTTATTCTCAGGAGGGAATTGTAAGGGAGGATCCAGAGGGAAGCCTTTCACCGGAGGAGATCATTACCATGAACTGGCTGGCAAAAAATGTGGTAGGTACGATCCCAAAAACCTGGGAACTGAATGAACAGGCAAAGCCTGTTACCATGCAGCAGGGGGTAGAGAATTAACGGAAGGAAAAATATAATATGAAAATACTTGCTATCGCAGATGAGGAATCTAAGTATCTGTGGGATTTTTTTGAAAAAAGCAAGCTGGAGGGAATCGACCTTATTATTTCCTGCGGGGATCTGGATCCCAGATACCTGTCGTTTCTTGCCACTTTTACCTCTGCGCCTGTTCTTTATGTACATGGAAATCATGATGATAAATACGAAAATATTCCCCCGGACGGCTGCATCTGTATTGACGATAAGATATATGTCCACGAAGGGGTGCGTATTCTGGGACTTGGAGGTTCTATGCGCTATAAGCCGGGAAATTACCAGTTTACAGAAGGAGAAATGAAAAGACGGGTTTTTAAACTGCTTCCTAAAATTTTCTGGAGAAGAGGGTTTGATATTCTGGTGACACATGCGCCAGCCTATCAGCTTAATGACGGCAGGGATCTTCCCCATCAGGGATTTAAAGTTTTTTTGAAGCTAATGGAAAAATATAAACCTAAATTTTTCCTCCATGGTCATGTGCATATGTCTTATGGAAGAAATCATAAACGCTACGACCGGTTTCAGGATACTCATGTAATCAATGCCTATGACCGATTTGTGTTTGATTATGATTCGGAAAAACCAGGGGACTGGCTGTAAAGAAAAAATACTTGACACCAGGAACGAAATAGGTTATGATACCCAAGGTGGTAATCAGATGGAGAAATTTGTAGAACAAACATTATTGTATGATTTTTACGGGGAGCTTCTTACAGAACGCCAGCAGCAAATATATGAAAGCGTTGTTCTGGAGGATTATTCCCTCAGCGAAGTTGCAGAAGATCTGGGGATCAGCCGTCAGGGCGTTCATGATATGATCAGACGCTGCAATCATACTCTTGAAGAGTATGAAAAGAAATTGCATCTGGTAGAAAAGTTTCTCTGTATTAAAGAGCAGGTCTTAAGGATCAGCCAGCTTGCAGATAAATATCATGCCCGGGAGATTACAGAGATTTCCAAAGAGATATTAGAGGAGTTATGACGCATGGCATTTGAGAGCTTGACAGAAAAATTACAGAATGTATTTAAAAAGCTGAGAGGCAAAGGACGTCTGACAGAAGAAGACGTAAAGATTGCCCTGAAAGAAGTCAAAATGGCTCTTCTGGAAGCCGATGTAAACTTCAAGGTGGTGAAGCAGTTTACCAAGGCTGTTCAGGAACGGGCTGTGGGACAGGACGTAATGAGCGGACTGAATCCGGGCCAGATGGTGATCAAGATCGTTAATGAAGAGCTTGTGAATCTTATGGGCAGCGAAACTACAGAGCTTCCGATTAAACCAGGCAGTGAAATTACAGTTCTAATGATGGCCGGACTTCAGGGAGCCGGTAAAACAACCACAGTAGCCAAACTTGCAGGACAGTTAAAATCCAAGGGTAAACGGCCTCTTCTTGTTGCCTGCGACGTTTATCGTCCGGCTGCGATCACACAGCTTCAGGTCAACGGAGAAAAACAGGGGGTAGAAGTCTTCTCCATGGGAGATAAGCAGAACCCTGTGAACATTGCCAGAGCTGCAGTGGAACATGCCAAGGGCAATCAGCAGAATGTAGTGCTTCTTGACACTGCAGGACGTCTTCATGTTGATGAAGATATGATGCAGGAGTTGGCAGACATTAAAGCAAATGTACAGGTTGACGCTACACTTCTGATCGTGGATGCAATGACAGGTCAGGATGCGGTAAATGTGGCAAAGACCTTTACAGATAAAGTTGGGATCGACGGTGTAATCCTTACTAAGATGGACGGAGACACCCGAGGCGGCGCTGCGCTTTCCATTAAGGCAGTGACAGGCAAACCGATCCTGTATGTAGGAATGGGCGAGAAGCTCAGCGACCTGGAGCAGTTTTATCCAGAGCGTATGGCTTCAAGGATCCTGGGAATGGGCGATGTCATGAGCCTGATCGAAAAGGCTGAGGCTGCCATTGATCAGGAGCAGGCTGCAGAAATGCAGAAAAAGCTCAAAAAAATGGATTTTGATTTTAACGATTATCTGACCAGTATGGAACAGATGAACAAAATGGGCGGTATCGGCAGTATTCTGAATATGCTTCCTGGAGTGGGAAGTAAAATGAAGGACATTGAGAGTATGATCGATGAAAGCGCCATGGACCGCACAAAGGCAATCATCCTTTCCATGACTCCTCAGGAGAGAACCAATCCGGGAATCCTGAACGTTTCCCGCAAAAATCGTATTGCCAGAGGCGCCGGTGTGGAGATCGCTGAGGTCAACCGTCTTGTGAAGCAGTTTGAGCAGAGCAAGAAAATGATGAAACAAATGCCCGGAATGATGGGCGGTAAAATGGGTAAAAGAGGCGGCTTTAAGCTTCCTTTTTAAATAAAACAACCAAAAAAGAAAAGAGATAAATGGAGGAAAACAAAAATGGCAGTAAAGATCAGATTAAGAAGAATGGGACAGAAGAAAGCACCTTTTTATAGAATCGTAGTTGCAGATTCTCGTTGCAAACGTGACGGAAAGTGCATCGATGAGATCGGAACATATGATCCGAACCTTGAGCCAAGCGCATACAAAGTAGACGAGGAAGCAGCTAAAAAATGGCTGGCAGCAGGAGCTCAGCCTACAGAAGTTGTTGCTAAGATCTTCAAAGCAGCCGGAATTGAGAAATAAGAAATACCGAAATACATTCAGAAGGTATTTCTTTACTGCAAAAGCAGTGCAGGGAGGTATGTAATGAAGCAACTGGTAGAAGTAATTGCAAAATCTCTTGTAGATCATCCGGATGAGGTAGTTGTTACCGAAAACGAAAAAGAAGACGCAGTTATTATAGAACTGAAAGTAGGATCTGCAGACATGGGCAAGGTCATTGGAAGACAGGGACGTATTGCCAAGGCAATCCGTACTGTTGTTAAGGCCGCTTCTTCAAAGAGCAGCAAAAAAGTGATTGTGGATATCCTTCAGTAAAGAAGCTATTCACGACATCATGCAAATAAAGAAAGAGCAGGAGCTGTGGAAACATGGCTCCTTCTTTCACTATAGGAGATTATATGGAAGATTTACTGAAGGTTGGTGTCATCACCACAACCCACGGGGTACGCGGTGAAGTGAAAGTATACCCCACCACAGATGGGCCGGAACGGTTTCTTGAACTGGAATATGTGCTTCTGGATACCGGAAGGGAACTTCGTCGTCTTGAGATCAAAAATGTAAAGTTTTTCAAAAATCTTGTGATTCTTAAATTTGACGGCGTTGACAATATAAATGATATTGAAAAATACAAAGGACGGGATCTTTGGATTCCCAGGGAAGAGGGAAGCGAGCTTTCAGAGGACGAGTATTATATAGCGGATCTTCTTGGTATGACCGTTGTCCTTGAGGACGGAACAGAGTTCGGTACATTGAAAGACGTTATGGAAACTGGCGCAAACGATGTATATATCATTGATTCAAAAGATCACGGGGAGGTTCTTCTTCCTGCCATAAAAGAATGTATTCTTGACGTTGATATTGATAAGAACATAATGACCATACATTTGATGAAAGGGCTGGTTTAAATGAATTTTCATGTGCTGACGCTTTTTCCGGACATGATCCGGGAGGGAATGAATACCAGTATCATCGGCCGTGCCATTGCAGGAGGATTTCTTGATATTGAAGCGGTCAATATCAGAGATTATGCTTTCAATAAACATCAGAAAGTGGATGATTACCCTTATGGCGGCGGCGCCGGAATGCTGATGCAGGCGGAACCGGTGTATCTGGCATATGAAGCTGTCAGAGAAAAAATAGGATATAAACCAAGAGTGGTTTATCTGACACCCCAGGGAAAGGTGTTTCACCAGCAAATGGCAAAAGAGCTTGCAAAGGAAAAAGATCTTGTATTTCTCTGCGGACATTACGAGGGGATTGACGAGCGGGTTTTGGAGGAAATTGTAACAGATTACGTTTCCATTGGAGATTATGTGCTTACTGGAGGGGAACTTCCAGCTATGGTCATGATGGATTCCATTTCACGTATGGTTCCGGGAGTTCTTACAAATCAGGAATCAGGAGAAACAGAATCCTTTTCTGAAAATCTTTTGGAATATCCCCAGTACAGCAGACCGGAAATCTGGCATGGAAAGCAGGTTCCCCCAGTGCTTCTTTCCGGCCATCATGCCAATGTGGAGGCATGGAGAAGAGAACAATCAATTTACCGTACGGCCCTGCGGCGTCCTGATCTTCTGAAAAAGGCAGATCTGACTAATAAGGAGTGGAGCCGTATCCGCCAGTGGAAAAAGGAATGGAAGGAAGCTCAGGCGGGAAGAGGATAAGGAGTAACAATATGAAAACATCAGATTTTTATTATGATCTCCCTACGGAGCTCATTGCCCAGGATCCTTTGGAGGATCGCAGTTCTTCCAGGCTTCTTCACCTTTCTATGAAGGATGGAAGTGTGGAGCACCGCCATTTTACAGATATTATTGATTACCTGAAGGAGGGGGATTGTCTGGTTCTGAATGATACCAGAGTGATCCCTGCCCGCCTCTACGGACATAAAGAAGAGACAGGCGCGCTGATCGAGATCCTTCTTTTGAAACGTAGAGAAAAGGATATCTGGGAGTGCCTTGTGAAACCAGGCAAAAAAGCTCGTCCTGGTGCAAAGATCACCTTTGGAGACGGAATCCTTACAGGGGAGATCATTGACATTGTGGAAGAGGGAAACAGGCTGATCCAGTTCCATTATGAGGGCATTTTTGAAGAGATTCTTGATCAGCTTGGAGAAATGCCTCTGCCGCCGTATATTACCCATAAACTGAAAGATAAGAACCGCTATCAGACTGTTTATGCGAAGCATGACGGTTCTGCGGCAGCGCCTACGGCAGGGCTTCACTTTACAGAAGAACTTCTTGCAAAGGTAGAAGAAAAGGGCGTTAAGATCGCCCATGTAACGCTGCATGTAGGGCTTGGCACGTTCCGTCCGGTAAAGGTGGACGACGTTGAAAATCACCATATGCATTCAGAGTTTTATATGGTGGAGGAAGATCAGGCAAAACTTATTAACGATACAAAGAAGCAGGGAGGACGTGTCATCTCTGTAGGAACTACAAGCTGCCGGACACTGGAATCTGCTTCTGATGAAAACGGCGTGCTTCATGCTGGAAGCGGCTGGACAGAAATTTTTATTTATCCTGGTTATCGTTTCAAACTTATTGATGGACTGATTACAAATTTCCATCTGCCGGAATCAACATTGATGATGCTGGTTTCTGCTCTTGCCGGAAAAGAGAGGATCATGGCGGCTTATGAGGAGGCTGTCCGTGAGAAATACAGATTTTTCTCTTTTGGAGACAGTATGTTCCTGGATCCGGGATTTTAATGTAGATCAGTAACAAAACAGGACTACCCTTTTTCTCTTTGATTTGTTATACTATACTCTATAACGACTCAAAAGAAAGAGGGTTTTTTTATGAAAAAATATGATTATCTGATCGTAGGCGCAGGCCTTTTTGGGTCTGTGTTTGCACATGAGGCAGTGAAGCATGGCAAAACCTGTCTTGTAATAGACAAAAGGGATCACATTGGCGGAAATATTTACACAGAGGAAATTGAAGGGATCCAGGTTCATCGTTACGGGGCTCATATTTTCCATACCTCCAAAAAAGAAATATGGGAGTATATTAACCAGTTTGCAGAGTTTAATCATTTTATAAATTCTCCTATTGCTGTTTATAAAGACGAACTTTATAATCTTCCCTTTAATATGAATACCTTTCATCAGCTTTGGGGAGTCCGCACTCCGGCTCAGGCAAAAGCTAATATTCAGGAGCAAATTGCCAGAATGCACATTACCAATCCCAAAAATCTGGAGGAGCAGGCTCTTTCCATGGTGGGACAGGATGTATACGAGAAGCTTATCGAAGGCTATACAAGGAAGCAATGGGGAAGAGAGTGTAAGGATCTTCCGTCCTTTATTATCAAAAGACTTCCCCTTCGTTATACTTATGATAATAATTATTTTAAAGATCCATATCAGGGAATCCCAAAAGGCGGTTATACAGAGATTATCCGTAAGCTCCTGGAAGGAACTCAGGTTATTTTGAAAACAGACTTTTTTGCAAATAAAGAAGAGCTTCTTGCTCAGGCAGACAAGGTTCTTTTTACCGGTATGGTAGATGAGTATTTTGAGTACTGTTACGGCCAACTGGACTACCGTTCTCTGCGCTTTGAATCGGAAATTCTTGATATGGCCAACTATCAGGGAAATGCAGTGGTTAATTATACAGATTATGAGGTTCCATATACAAGGATCATTGAGCATAAACATTTTGAATTTGGCACTCAGAAAAAGACTGTGATCACCAGAGAGTATCCGGCAGAGTGGACAAAAGGAGCAGAACCTTATTATCCAGTCAATGATCCTAAAAATAATGAAATCTACGAAAAATATGAGCGCAGGGCTCTGGAAGAAAAGAAAGTCCTGTTTGGCGGAAGATTAGGAATGTATCGTTATATGGATATGGATCGTGTGATTGAAGAAGCATTGAATCTTGCGGATAACGAGCTTTCTTACTATAACGAAGAATAGTGAACATAAAGGAGACGAATACATGGATACACCTACAATTGCAGAATACTACAGAGAATCAGACCCAAAGAAAAGAAAAGCCCTTCTGGAGCAGGAGATCGAGGCAGGGACAGAACCTGAGGCAAATCAGATCCGTAAAGAGATCTGGGAGGCCCGTTACAGCGAGATGGACGCCGTAACCATGGCTGACGGCTATCTGCGTTTCTGGATGGCTATGGAGTATAACCGCAAGGCGGCAAACAAATTGTTTGGAGTCAAAAGCGCTGTCAAAGAAATCCGTAAAGAGCTAGCTTCTGTAAAGTTTCTGGAGTTCCAGCAAAAAAGTGAGCTTCACAGAGAACTTCTGTACAGGGAATGCTGCCATTTGGTTAAGCTTTATATTGATCTGTGCAAGACAGACCGTTCCTATAATTCTATGCTAGCAGGAATCATTACCATCAAAAAAGAGGATGTGATCGCCAAGATAAAGAAAGACATTTATGAAACGGCTGTCCGTCTTCCAAAAGACCTTGGTATGGAGGAAGAATTATCTCTGCTTACAAAAGCTGCCAGGGAGATTTATGAGCTGTATTTTCCCGGAGAAGGTGGGATGGCAGAATAATGCTGCTGGAGACGGCAAAAGAATAATCCTCTCTTAAAAAAGAAATAATGAATAATAAAAACCGGAGGCAAACATGAATAAGGACAGAATTTCTGCTTACGACATCATAAAAGAAGAAAACTTAAAGGACATTCGTTCCAAAGGCTGGCTTCTCCGGCATAAAAAAACCGGCGCAAGAGTTATGCTGATCGAGAATGATGATGAAAATAAAGTGTTTAATATTGCATTCCGTACTCCGCCAAAGAACAGCACCGGCGTTGCCCATATTCTGGAGCACAGTGTTCTTTGCGGCTCAAAAGAGTTTCCGCTGAAAGATCCCTTTGTGGAGCTTGTAAAAGGATCCCTGAATACGTTTTTGAATGCCATGACATATCCAGACAAGACCTGCTATCCTGTGGCAAGCTGCAATGATCAGGATTTTCAGAATCTGATGCATGTGTACCTGGACGCAGTTTTTTATCCGAATATCTACCAGAAGGAAGAAATTTTCCGTCAGGAGGGCTGGAGTTACCAGCTGGAAAAACCCGAAGGTCCTTTGAAATATAACGGCGTGGTATATAATGAAATGAAGGGAGCTTTTTCTTCACCGGATGAAGTTCTGGAAAGAGAGATTATGAATTCTCTGTTTCCAGACACCCCCTACGGCTGCGAATCCGGCGGAGACCCGGATCATATTCCAGAGCTTTCCTATGAAGAATTTCTGGAGTTCCACAAAACTTATTACCATCCTTCCAACAGCTATATTTATCTTTATGGAAATATGGATATGGCAGAAAAACTGGAATTTCTGGATGAACATTATCTGTCTGCCTTTGAAAAGCTGGAGATTGATTCCAGCATTCCTATGCAGCCTGCTTTTGAAAAAAGAAGAGACCTTACTATGGAGTATCCTATTTCAGAAAGCGAAAATTCCGAAGGAAATTCCTATCTGGCATACAGTACAGTTGTAGGAGAGGCTGCAGATACACTGACGGCAGTTGCTTTTGAGGTGCTGGATTATGCTCTTTTAAGCGCTCCGGGAGCGCCGCTGAAACAGGCTCTTCTGGATGACGGGATCGGTATGGATGTGTACGGATCCTATGACGACGGAATCAGACAGCCCTATTTTGATGTGATCGCAAAAGGCACAGACCCGGACAAAAAGGACAGATTTCTTGAAATCATTCAAAGCACACTTACCAATATTGTAAAGAACGGCGTTAATAAAAAGACCCTTCAGGCTGGAATCAATTATATGGAATTCCGGTACAGAGAAGCAGACTTTTCTTCCTGGCCCAAAGGGCTGATGTATGGCCTCGATATTTTTGGAAGCTGGCTGTACAGCGACGAAAAAGCCTTCAGCCATGTGCAGATCCTTCCTGTGTTTGAAAAACTGAAATCGCTTTTGAACCAGGGATACTTTGAGGAACTGATTCAGAAGTATCTTCTTGACAATCCTCATGGATCCGTGATCACCCTTGTTCCCTCTAAAGGCCTTGCCGCCCGCAGAGAACAGGCTCTTGCAGAAAAGCTTCAGAAGCAGCTTGAGGGTATGACAGAAGAGGAGCGGAATGGCCTTGTAGAAAAAACAAAATCCCTTGTTGCTTATCAGGAATCTGAAGAGGAACCGGGAAGTGAGAAATGTATTCCCATGCTGAAAAGAGAAGACATCAAAAAAGAAGCGGCTGGTTTTACAAACCAGGAACTGGATGTAGATGGAAGTCTGTTCCTTTATCATGAGGTTCCTACAAACGGTATTGCATATCTTGATCTGATGTTTGATCTCAAAAAGCTGTCACCGGAAAAGGTTCCTTACGTAGGACTTCTGAAATCCGTTCTCGGATATGTGGATACGGAACATTATTCATATGGAGAGCTGTCTGATGAGATCAATGCTCAGACAGGCGGAATCGCAAGCGGAGTAGAGGTTTTTGACCGGGTAGATTCCATAGACGAATATAAAGCTGCATTTTCCGTAACAGGAAAGGCCATGTATTCAAATATAGACGTACTGTTCCGAATGATCCGGGAGATTCTGAATACATCGAAGCTTTCTGATACAAAACGTCTCTATGAGATTATTGCCAGAGTAAAATCAAGAGCCCAGGCAAATTTGGTAAGCGCAGGCCACTGTACGGCTGTATTAAGAGGCGCTTCCTACAGTTCCCCCATGGCGGCATTCCAAGACGCAATGTCAGGTGTTGCCTACTATCAGTTTATTGAGAACCTTGAAAAGGAATTTGACAGCCGTAAGGAAGAGCTTGTTCATACATTGAAGGAGCTTATGGTAGAAATTCTTCGTCCCGAATACCTTTGTGTAAGCTATACAGGAGAAAGAGAAACACTGGATGAGGTGATGGGTCAGGTAAAAGCCTTAAAAATGACGCTTCACACAGAGCCTGTTAAGACTTCTTCTGAGCCTATGCACTGTGTCAAGAAAAACGAGGGATTTACTACCTCGGGACAGGTGCAGTACGTAGCCCGTACAGGAAACTTCCGTAAAAAGGGATACGAATATACAGGGGCTCTTGATATTCTAAAAGTTGCGTTAAGCTATGATTATCTTTGGATGAATCTTCGTGTGAAGGGCGGAGCATACGGCTGTATGAGCGGATTTAAGAGAAGCGGGGAAAGTTATTTTGTTTCCTACAGAGATCCTCACCTGAAACGTACTCTTGAGATCTATGAGGGGATTCCTGAATATGTCCGTACCTTCCAGGCAGATGAAAGAGAAATGACAAAATATATCATTGGAACCATCAGTGGAAAGGATATTCCAAGAACTCCCAAGATGCAGGGAAGTATTTCAAAAACCGCTTATTTCTGCGGCGTAAGTGAAGAGATGGTACAGAAAGAAAGGGATCAGATCCTGAATGCACAGGCAGAGGATATCCATGCGCTGGCTCCGATCATTGAGGCCATTCTCTCTGATGATGCTCTTTGCGTTGTAGGAAGCGAAACAGCAATAGAAAAGGAACAGGAAATTTTTGGGGAGACAAAACCTCTGATTTCTTGTTGATCACTACAGAAGAAACCAGGAGCAATCATTATGAAGGATAATTTTAAATCAGGCTTTGCAGCTATTATCGGCCGTCCGAACGTAGGGAAATCAACATTGATGAACCATCTTATCGGCCAGAAAATAGCTATTACTTCCAAAAAGCCGCAGACTACCAGAAACAGGATACAGACCGTCTATACAAGTGAAGAGGGACAGATTGTTTTTCTTGATACGCCGGGAATCCATAAAGCAAAAAATAAGCTGGGCGAATATATGGTCCAGGTAGCGGAGAGAACTTTGAAGGAAGTAGACGTGATTCTATGGCTGGTAGAACCCACAACTTTTATAGGAGCAGGGGAACGCCATATAGCAGAGCAGCTTGCAGGGCTTCATATACCAGTGATCCTGATCATCAATAAGGTGGACACGGTAGATAAGGAAGAGATTGCAAAAGCTATTGACACTTACAGGAAGCTGTATGAATTTGACGAGATTATTCCAGTATCTGCACTGAGAGCCGTAAATACGCAGGATATTATTCCAAGTATTATGAAATATCTGCCTTATGGACCTATGTTTTATGATGAAGATACGGTAACAGACCAGCCTCAGAGGCAGATTGCAGCAGAGATCATCAGAGAAAAGGCGCTTCATGCCTTGGATGCAGAAATTCCTCATGGAATTGCTGTTGCTATAGATCGAATGAAGGAAAGACCGGGGAAAGGTAGGCTTGTGGACATTGACGCCACGATTATCTGTGAACGAGATTCCCATAAGGGTATCATTATCGGAAAGCAGGGAGCCATGCTGAAAAAAATTGGAAGCAACGCCCGGTATGAACTGGAAAAGATGCTGGATGCAAAAGTAAACCTGAAGCTTTGGGTCAAGGTAAAAAAAGACTGGCGGGACAGCGACTTTCTGATCAAAAACTTTGGGTACGACAAAAAGGAAATCTGATGAATGAGTGATCTGATCACAGTTCAGGGCGTGGTGATCCATGCTATGCCCATAGGAGAATATGACAAGAGAATCGTACTTCTTACCAGGGAAAGGGGCAAGATCTCAGCGTTTGCAAAAGGAGCAAGAAGAGTCAATAGTCCGTTTATGGCAGCGGCAGAGCCTTTTGTGTTTGGTACCTTTACGCTTTATGAGGGCAGATCCAGCTATAATCTGAATCAGGTAAATGTGACCCATCATTTTATGGAACTGGCCTGTATGCAGCCGGGCATTTATTACGGCTATTATTTTCTTGAGCTTGCCGATTACTTTGGAAGGGAAGGGACAGATGAACGGGAAATGATGAACCTTCTTTATGTGACGGTAAAGGCTCTTTTAAATCCTCATGTAGACGATTCTCTTGTAAGATGTGTTTTTGAACTGCGCACTATGGCAGAACAGGGCTATTGCCCGGAACTGGTGTCCTGCACAGGCTGCGGCAGAGAAGGAGAGCCAGAAGAAGAAATGTTTTTTTCTCAGGAAAATCATGGGATACTTTGCCGTTCCTGCGCAGTGGGAGTAAGAGATGCAGTGAGAATTTCAGGCGCCGCGCTTTATGCCATGCGATATATTGTCAGCGCGCCCATGGGGAAACTTTATACTTTTACAGTGAGCAAAGAGGTTTTGTCAGAGCTTCAGCGGATTATTTATACGTATACAGAAAAAAATACGGATAAACGTTTTAAAAGCCTGGAAATACTTGATGTAATGAGTTGAAAAGCAAATCAAAAATTGGGAGGTATTATATTATGAGACAGATCAAGGCAAAAGAGATAACAGCAGAGAACTTTAAAGAATTTGGAAGCTTCACAGATCTTTTGAATCCAGAGGGATACAGCCTGGGTGATTTTTATCAGGACAGACTGAAAATGCACAACAGCGGCAGTATGCAGACAGCATTTTCTCCCCTTCTGGTACATAAACCGGAAAAGATGGTGGTGACAACAGCAGAATACCATAATTATACTCAGGAGGGTATCCTTTGTCTGGATGATGATGTGATCGTTCATGTGGCTCCTGCAGGCAAGGATCCGGTTCCAGAGCTTACTGAGGCTTTTCTTGTTCCAAAGGGTACAATGGTGCTGTTAAATACAGGCGTATGGCATTTAAGCGCAATACCGGTCAATAAAGAAACAGCCCATGTGCTGATCGTACTGCCGGAGAGAACTTATTTCAACGACTGTGTTGTAGTGGAATACCCTGAAGAAAAATGGGTGGAAATTTGTTGAAAAAGCAGATAGATGCTAGTATAATAGAAAATCAGTAACGATAAAAAAGTTGAGGAGATATCTATCATGGAAAAAACAATGGAAAAAATTGTTGCTCTGGCAAAGGCCAGAGGATTCGTCTATCCCGGTTCTGAAATTTACGGCGGTCTGGCAAATACCTGGGATTACGGAAATCTGGGCGTGGAGCTGAAAAATAATGTAAAACGTGCCTGGTGGCAGAAGTTCATTCAGGAATCCCCATACAACGTAGGTGTTGACTGCGCGATTCTGATGAACCCGCAGACATGGGTGGCTTCCGGACATCTTGGCGGATTTTCCGATCCGTTGATGGACTGCAAGGAATGCCATGAGCGTTTCCGTGCAGATAAGCTGATCGAAGACTATTGCGCAGAACATGATATTGCTATTGAAGGCAGCGTAGACGCATGGTCTCAGGAGCAGATGATGGACTTTATCAGAGAACATGAAGTTCCCTGTCCAAGCTGCGGCAAACATAATTTTACAGACATTCGTCAGTTTAACCTGATGTTCAAAACCTTCCAGGGCGTTACAGAGGATGCGAAAAATACCGTATATCTTCGTCCTGAGACAGCCCAGGGTATTTTTGTAAACTTTAAGAACGTACAGAGAACTTCTCGTAAAAAGATTCCTTTTGGAATCGGACAGATCGGTAAATCCTTCCGTAATGAGATCACACCGGGTAACTTCACCTTCCGTACTCGTGAGTTCGAGCAGATGGAACTGGAGTTCTTCTGTGAGCCGGATACAGATCTTGAGTGGTTTGCATACTGGAAACAGTTCTGCCTTGACTGGCTCAGTTCTCTGGGACTGAAAGAGGACGAGGTACGTTATCGTGACCATGATCAGGAGGAGCTGAGCTTTTACAGCAAGGCTACTACAGACGTGGAATTTTTATTCCCATTTGGCTGGGGCGAACTTTGGGGAATCGCAGACAGAACAGATTATGACCTGACTCAGCATCAGAACGTATCTGGACAGGATCTTACTTATTTTGACGACGAGAAGAAGCAGAAATACATTCCGTATGTAATCGAGCCGTCTCTTGGAGCTGACCGTATGGTTCTTGCATTCCTGTGCAGCGCATATGATGAAGAAGTCCTTGACGCAGAAAAGAACGACGTACGTACAGTACTTCGTTTCCACCCGGTACTTGCTCCGGTTAAGATCGGTGTTCTTCCTCTTTCCAAAAAGCTGAACGAGGGCGCTGAAAAAGTATTCCAGCAGCTCAGTAAGAAATATAACTGCGAGTATGACGATCGTGGAAATATTGGTAAACGCTACAGAAGACAGGATGAGATCGGAACTCCGTTCTGCGTAACCTATGATTTTGATTCAGAGACAGACGGCGCCGTTACTGTCCGTGACCGTGATACTATGGAGCAGGTTCGCGTAAAGATTGATGAGCTTGACGCTTACTTTGCAGATAAGTTTACATTTTAATTAAAACTCTGAGGGTATGGATGAAATCTCAGGCATTTATGTGGACAGCCTGAGATTTTGTCTGTGCCTTTTTATTGTATACGTATCTTTTTGTTTCAGCGTATAAGAAGCAATATATTGCAAATGGACCAGGGAGAGAAGGAGAAGAATATGAAACATACCAAAAAATATTTGTTAATGTGCATAGAAGTTATAGCGGCAATTCTGATCATATTTCTTATATTCAGATTAACAGCGGATACAAAGTGGGAGATTACTCAATATAGTGATGCCTCAGAGAGCCAGGCGATCTTTTATACAATAACCAGCAACAAAAAAGATTTAGTTGTTATTGACGGCGGTGTTACAGCTAATGCAGAAAAAGTCAGAGAAGTTATTAAGAAAAACGGAAACCATGTAGATGCCTGGATATTAACACATCCGCATCCTGACCATATTGGAGCGTTCAATGAAATTTATGCACAGCCAGGAAAAATTAAGATCGATCAGATTTATGATAATGGTTTGGATTATGAATATTATGACACCCTGGACAGGGAATGGGATAATATAGGCACATATGCTACGTATTTAGATCTGACTTCAGGAGATAGCAGAATAAAACATGTTTCCAGAAATACTACATTGGAGATCAAGGATCTTACCTTTGAATTTATGAATACATATGATGAAATTTCCAAAGAATTTAAAGAGGATATTGGAAATGACGCTTCGCTTGTTTTTAAAGTGAGCAGAAAAGAGGGACCGAAAACCATGCTGTTTACAGGAGACTGCCACTCAGCTGTTGTGTCTGAATATCTGATAAAAGAATATGGGGAGAGACTAAAGGCAGATTATGTACAGATGGGACATCATGGAAACAATACGCTGCCTCAGAAATTTTATGAATATGTAAATCCCTCAAAAGCCTGTTTTGATGCGCCGGAGTGGCTGGTTAACGGCGAGCAGTTTACTACAAAAGCAACACAGGATTATATGCGTACAATGGGAGCGGAAGTGTATGATTATACGACCTCGCCAAATAGATTAGATTTTTAAGATCATAATAGGCAGAAGCAGCAACATAGATCTGCTATAAAAAGAAAGCGCCGGGATATTCTTATATTAAAAAATGTTCAAAGTCATAAACTGTACATTTTGACTGTATATATTTTGAAAAACGTTAATATTATATACAAAATATATAATATCAGCTTGACGAATTTAGGATATATTGTTAAAATTAACAATTATAGGTTGTTGTACAGGAGGAACAGAATATGGCAAAAAAAAGAAATATCATCGTAGGACAGTCGGGAGGTCCCACCTCCGTCATCAATTCCAGTCTTGCAGGCGTTTATAAAAACGCCATTGAGAGAGGGTTTGATAAGGTATATGGAATGCTTCACGGAGTACAGGGACTTCTGGATGAGCAGTATGTGGATTTGTCTACACAAATTCATTCTGAATTGGATATTGAGCTTTTGAAGAGAACTCCGTCTGCTTTTCTTGGATCCTGCCGTTATAAGCTGCCAGAGATCCATGAGGATAAGACGATTTACGAAAAACTCTTTGGAATTATGGATAAATTAAGCATTGATACCTTTATTTACATAGGCGGCAACGATTCTATGGACACCATTAAGAAGCTGTCTGATTATGCGATCCTTACAGGACAGAAGCAGAAATTTATTGGCGTTCCAAAGACTATCGACAATGATCTTGCTCTTACTGACCATACTCCGGGCTTCGGAAGCGCTGCTAAATATATCGGCGCGTCTACAAAAGAAGTGATCCGTGACGCAGAGGGCCTGACCTATAAGAAAAAAATGATCACCATTATGGAAATTATGGGACGTAATGCAGGATGGCTTACCGGAGCTGCGGCTCTTGCAAAAACAGAAGACTGTGAAGGCCCGGATCTTATTTATCTTCCGGAAATTCCTTTTGACGTAGAAAAATTCCTTACAAAAGTGAAGGATCTTCTTACCAAAAAGGATTCTGTTGTGATTGCCGTATCAGAAGGCATTAAGCTGGCAGACGGACGTTATGTATGCGAACTTGGAAGCTCCAGCGACTACGTGGATAATTTTGGGCATAAACAGCTTCAGGGTACTGCGGCTTATCTTGCAAACTTCCTGGCAGGAGAGTGCGGCTGCAAGACAAGGGCTGTAGAATTTTCCACTCTTCAGAGAAGCGCTTCCCATATGGCTTCCAGAACAGATATCGACGAAGCGTTTATGGTAGGCGGAGCGGCTGTTAAGGCAGCTGACGAAGGAGACACTGGCAAGATGGTTGTGATCGACCGTGTTTCTGATGATCCATATATGGCTAAAACCGGTATTTATGACGTACACCGCATTGCAAATGAAGAGAAGCTGGTTCCGAGAAACTGGATGACAAGAGACGGCTCTTATGTAACAGAGGATTTCATTGATTATATCAAACCTCTGATCCAGGGCGACTATCAGCCGATCATGGTAAATGGTCTTCCGAGACACCTTGTATTGAATTTAAAGAAAAAAAGATAAAATTATGAAGAAGTTTAGGGGAGAAAGTTTGCGCTTTCTCCCTTTTTTTCCAGTTTGCCCTTGACTAATCGCGCCAGAATCTATACAATAACTATGTGCGTATAAAACATAGTTTTATGTTGAAAGAACAAAAATTTAGGAGGAAAATGTAAAATGGCAAAATGGGTTTACATGTTTACAGAAGGTAACGCTACTATGAGAAACCTTCTGGGTGGTAAAGGTGCCAACCTTGCTGAAATGACAAGCCTGGGTCTTCCTGTACCGCAGGGCTTCACAATCACAACAGAAGCCTGCACACAGTACTATGAAGACGGAAGACAGATCAATGATGAGATCATGGCTCAGATCATGGAAGCGATCACCAAAATGGAAGGAGTTACCGGAAAGAAATTCGGTGACAAAGAAAATCCTCTGCTTGTTTCCGTTCGTTCTGGTGCAAGAGCATCTATGCCAGGTATGATGGATACAATCCTCAACCTTGGTCTTAACGAAGAAGTAGTTCACACATTAGCTGAGAAATCCAATAACCCACGTTGGGCATGGGACTGCTATAGAAGATTTATCCAGATGTACTCTGACGTAGTTATGGAAGTCGGCAAGAAGTACTTTGAAGAGCTGATCGACAAGATGAAAGAAGAAAAAGGCGTAACTCAGGACGTTGAGCTTACTGCTGAGGATCTTGAGACTCTTGCAAATCAGTTCAAAGCTGAATATAAAGAGAAAATCGGCGAAGATTTCCCAACTGATCCGAAGGAGCAGTTAATGGGCGCTATCAAAGCTGTATTCCGTTCCTGGGACAACCCGAGAGCAAACGTATACCGTCGTGACAACGATATCCCGTATTCCTGGGGTACTGCTGTAAACGTACAGATGATGGCGTTTGGTAACATGGGTGATGACTGTGGTACAGGTGTTGCATTTACACGTGACCCTGCTACAGGTGAGAACGGACTTTTCGGTGAGTTCCTTACAAACGCTCAGGGCGAGGACGTTGTTGCAGGTGTTCGTACACCAATGCACATCTCCGAGATGGAGCAGAAATTCCCGGAAGCATTCGTACAGTTTAAAGAAGTATGCAATACTCTTGAGAAACACTACAGAGATATGCAGGATATGGAGTTTACTGTAGAGCATGGTAAACTGTATATGCTTCAGACACGTAATGGTAAGAGAACAGCTCAGGCTGCTCTGAAGATTGCTTGTGACCTTGTTGACGAGGGAATGAGAACAGAAGAAGAAGCAGTAGCAATGATCGATCCACGTAACCTGGATACACTCCTTCATCCGCAGTTCGACGCTAAGGCTCTTAAAGAGGCAACTCCAATGGCTAAAGCACTTGGCGCTTCTCCGGGAGCTGCTTGTGGTAAGATCGTCTTCACAGCAGACGATGCTGTAGAGTGGGCTGCAAGAGGCGAGAAGGTTGTTCTTGTTCGTCTTGAGACTTCTCCAGAAGATATTACAGGTATGAAATCTGCTCAGGGTATCCTGACAGTTCGCGGTGGTATGACATCTCACGCAGCAGTTGTTGCTCGTGGTATGGGTACATGCTGTGTATCCGGATGCGGCGAGATCGCTATGGATGAAGAAAACAAGAAATTCACACTTGCTGGTAAAGAGTTCCACGAGGGAGACAGCATTTCTCTTGACGGATCTACCGGTAATATTTATGATGGAATCATCCCGACTGTAGACGCTACAATCGCTGGTGAGTTCGGAAGAATCATGGGATGGGCTGACAAGTACAGAACACTTAAGGTTCGTACAAACGCTGATACTCCGGCTGACGCTAAGAAAGCTCGTGAGCTTGGTGCAGAAGGTATTGGTCTTTGCCGTACAGAGCATATGTTCTTTGAAGGCGACAGAATCGATGCATTCCGTGAGATGATCTGTTCTGAAACAGTAGAAGAGAGAGAAGCAGCTCTTGAGAAGATTCTTCCAGAGCAGCAGGGAGACTTCGAGAAGCTGTATGAAGCTCTGGAAGGAAACCCGGTAACAATCCGTTTCCTGGATCCGCCTCTTCATGAGTTTGTTCCTACAACAGAAGAAGATATCAAGAAACTTGCTGACGCTCAGGGCAAGACTGTTGAGCAGATCAAGACAATCATTAATTCTCTTCATGAGTTCAACCCGATGATGGGTCATCGTGGATGCCGTCTTGCAGTTACTTATCCAGAAATTGCTAAGATGCAGACAAAAGCAGTTATCCGTGCAGCTATCAACGTTAAGAAAGCACACGCTGACTGGAATGTATGCCCAGAGATCATGATTCCGCTTGTAGGCGACATCAAAGAGCTGAAATACGTTAAGAAATTTGTTGTTGAGACAGCAGACGCTGAGATCGCAGCAGCAGGCGTTGATCTGAAATACGAAGTTGGTACAATGATCGAGATTCCGAGAGCAGCTCTTACTGCAGACGAGATCGCTAAAGAGGCAGACTTCTTCTGCTTCGGTACAAACGACCTTACTCAGATGACATACGGCTTCTCCCGTGACGACGCTGGTAAGTTCCTTGACGCTTACTATGACGCTAAGATCTTCGAGAATGATCCATTTGCAAAACTGGATCAGATTGGCGTTGGCAAGCTTATGGAAATGTCCATCAAACTTGGAAAACCGGTTAACCCGAACCTTCATGTAGGTATCTGTGGTGAGCACGGCGGAGATCCTTCTTCCGTAGAGTTCTGCCATAAGATTGGCCTTAACTATGTATCCTGCTCACCGTTCCGTGTACCGATTGCTCGTCTGGCAGCAGCTCAGGCAGCTATCGCTGAGAAGAACGCGTAAGATATATGTTGTCACGGGGCAAAGCCATATATCCTGTTATGGGGCAAAATGCCGTATCCTCGGCAACCCCAATTCAGTTAAGATAAATCCTTTCTCCCGTGGTGATGCTGTGAGTTATCATATGAGATAGATTCACGCATCTGGTGTCCAAACGAAGCAATAGACCGCTGTCAAATCCGGCAGCATAAGATAAAGACCTTGATCTTGCAGAGATCAATCCCTTTTGGGAACGAATCTTTGCAGATCAGGGTCTTTTTTGTATTTCGGCTGCTTTTGTTATCATGAACAGGAGCGAGGCAGGATTAGAATATCTATTCTGATCTGACAAACTTAATTGGGTTATGTGTTTACTTATGGGTATCATAAGAAAGTATTATAAACATATGCTCAAAAAGATGTTGACTTATGTTCAAAAAAGAAGTATCTTAAAGATGTAAAAAAAAGCAGCCATAGAGAGGAGGAGTCATGGCAAGACCACAGAAATGCAGATGCATCTGCTCTAAACCAGAAATTACAGAATTTATCCCCAAAGGAAGCTCAGGAGAGAATTGTGTAAATCTGACATACGATGAATACGAAACTGTACGTCTTTTGGATCTTGTATGTTTGACTCAGGAACAGTGTGCAAAAAAAATGGACATTTCAAGACCTACAGTGACACGGATCTATAATGGCGCACGGCGGAAACTGGCAGACGCACTTGTAAACGGACGAGGCATTACTATCAGCGGAGGAGATGTGATAGTGTGTGAGGAAATGCGTCCAGAATGTGTAAACGAACAATATTGCTGTCACAGACAGCAGAAGATCCAGTAAGCATAAGGAGAAGAAAAAATGAGAGTATTAATTATTGGCGGTGTTGCCGCAGGAACCAAAACAGCGGCAAAATTAAAAAGAGAAGACAGAAGTGCAGAAGTTACTGTAATTACAAAAGATAAGGATATTTCCTATGCGGGATGTGGACTACCTTATTATGTAGGCGGATTTATTGAAAGTCGTGACGAACTGATCGTAAATACTCCTCAGAAATACGCAGGACTGACAGGAGTGGAGGTTCGTGTGGGAAAAGAAGCCATTGCTCTTGATCCTGACAAAAAACAGATAACCATCAGAGACGTTGACACGGATGAAGAGGAAGTCTGTTCCTATGATAAGCTGGTCCTTACTGTAGGAGCTTCTCCGGCAGCTCTTCCCATTGAGGGAACAGAAAAACAGGGTGTTTTCAAAATGCGCACCCCTGATGACGCCATTGCGATCCGTTCTTATGTAGAAGAAAAAAATGTAAAAAAAGCAGTTGTGATTGGCGCTGGATTTATTGGACTGGAAGCAGCAGAAAATTTAAAAGCAAAAGGCGTACAGGTAACAGTAATTGATTTCGCTTCTCAGATTCTTCCAAATATTATTGACCCGGAAATGGCTGTATATGCTAAGAAACACCTTCTCAGAGAAGGTATTCGTGTTATTACAGGAACAAAAGCAGAAGCAGTTCTAGGAAATGAAGCAGTTACAGGAGTAAAAACATCAGCAGGCGTACTTGGCTGCGAGCTTCTGATCATGGCTGCAGGAATCCGGCCGAATACAGATTTCTTAGAGGAAACAGGCCTTAAGATGTTTAAAGGAACAATTCTTGTAGACAATACCATGAAAACAAATCTGGAAGACGTATATGCAGCAGGCGACTGTGCAATGGTAACAAACCGTCTTACGGGCAAACCCCAGTGGTCGCCAATGGGATCTTCCGCAAACATGGAAGGAAGAACACTGGCTCAGGTTCTGGCTGGCAAAGAAAAATCATATCCGGGCGTTCTGGGAACAGGCGTGGTGAAACTTCCGGGATTGAATATTGGACGTACAGGACTTACAGAAGAGCAGGCAAAGGCTGCTGGCTACGACGTGATCACCGTAGTAGCGCCTACGGATGACAAAGCTCATTATTACCCGGACGCATCTTTCTTTATCACAAAAATGATTGCAGATAAAACTACCCATAAACTCCTGGGTGTGCAGGTATTTGGACCAGGCGCAGTAGATAAAATGGTTGATATTGCAGTAATGGGAATGAATATGGGTGCAGTTCTTGAAGATTTTGAAAATGCAGATTTTGCATATGCGCCTCCTTTTTCAACGGCTATTCACCCATTTGTACAGGTTGCTTATATACTCCTTAACAAAATCAATGGAACTATGGTCAGCATGACTCCGGCAGAGTATGCGGCTGGCAAAGCAAAAGATTACAAGGTGCTGGATGTAAATCCTCAGCCTTCCATCCACGGCGCAATGTTTATTGACCTATCCAAGGTAGAGGGAGAAATAGAGGGACTTGACAAAGAGGAGAAGCTGCTTCTTGTATGCGCCAAAGGAAAGAGAGGATATTTCCTTCAGAATCGTCTCCGTCAGTACGGATACAAAAATACAGTTGTTCTGGAAGGTGCAAGATTCTTTAATGACATTAAGATCGCCAATGCAGCGGGAACTGTTTCCCCGGAAGAAGAAAAGCGAGTCAAAGCGCTGGGATTTTTGAAAGATAAAAATACAGAGGATAAGTTTAACGGCCGTGTGATCACACGAAACGGAAAGATCACTGCAGAAGAAGCAAGAACAATTGCTGAGGCGGCAGAAATGTTTGGAAGCGGCGAGGTGACAATGACCTCACGTCTGACTATGGAGATCCAGGGAGTTCCATTTGACAATATTGAACCGCTTCGTGAGTACCTGATGCAGGCTGGTCTGGAAACAGGCGGTACAGGCTCTAAGGTAAGACCAGTGGTATCCTGCAAAGGAACCACCTGTCAGTATGGTCTTATTGATACCTTTGGTCTTTCTGAGGAAATCCATGAAAGATTTTTCCATGGCTATTTTGACGTCAAGCTTCCTCATAAGTTTAAAATAGCAGTAGGAGGCTGTCCGAATAACTGTGTGAAACCGGATCTGAACGACCTTGGAATCATTGGTCAGCGTATTCCTCAGATCGACCCTGAAAAATGTAAGGGATGTAAGATCTGCCGTATTGAAAAGAATTGTCCGATCCAGGTGGCAAAAGTAGAAAACGGAAAAATCGTGATTGATGAAAATTCCTGTAACCACTGCGGACGCTGTGTGGGCAAATGTCCGTTCCATGCTATTGAAAACTATACAAATGGCTACCGTATTTACATTGGCGGACGCTGGGGCAAAAAAGTTGCTCAGGGACGTTATCTGGAGCAGGTATTTACAGATAAAGAACAGGTGCTTTCCATTGTAGAAAAAGCAATTCTGCTTTTCCGTGAACAGGGAAATACAGGAGAACGTTTTGCAGATACCGTTGCAAGAATCGGTTTTGAAAACGTACAGGCACAGCTTCTTGCAGACGACCTTCTTGACAGAAAAGAAGAAAATATGAAGGCTCAGAAACATCTGACAGGAGGAGCTACCTGCTGATAAAAGCCTGGAAGTGTGATAAGTGATGATATACAGAGAGCGCAGTCTTTTTAAATAAGGGGCTGCGCTTTTTTCTAAGCTGCAGAGAAAGCAGTAAGCAGAAACATTTTTATAAAAATATGTTGTGAATATTGTAACAAAACCCGGAATAGATTATAATAGTTCTGACATTATGATAGAGCCGGAGAAGGCTCAGATAGGAGCAGACATGAAGTACGAAGAAGCAAGAGCATACCTGGACCAGGTTTCCAAAGGAGGAAGCGTCCTGGGTCTGGATAATATGAGAGAATTATTAAAAAGATTGGGGAATCCCCAGGATAGTCTGAAATTTATACATATTTCTGGTACAAATGGTAAAGGATCGGTGCTTGCATATCTTTCCACCATATTGATGGAGAACGGATATCGTACAGGCAGATATATTTCTCCGGTTTTGTTTTCCTATAGGGAAAAAATACAGATCAATGAAAAGTTTATCGAACGTGAGGATTTTGCGCGATTGACTCAAATGGTAAAGGAAGCGGCAGAGGATATGCAAAGCTGCGGCGCAGGCAATCCTACGATTTTTGAGATTGAAACAGCGCTTGCTTTTTTATATTTTGCTGAACAAAGATGTGATCTTGTGGTTTTGGAAACAGGATTGGGAGGCGCGCTGGATGCAACAAACGTGATAACTACTTCTGTAATGGAAGTGATTGCTTCAATCAGTATGGATCACATGGATTTTCTGGGAGATACTCTGGGAAAAATCGCACTTCAAAAGGCAGGGATCATTAAACCCCATACGGCGGTTGTCTCTGCATGGCAGGAACCGGAAGCCATGGAAGTAATAAAAGAAGTGTGCAGACAAAAAGAATGCACCCTTAAGGCAGTGATGCCGGAGGAAATCAAAGACGTCTCCTACAGATATGAAGAACAGAGCTTTTCCTACAAGGAATGGGAAAATATAAAAATATCTTTGATGGGAAGCTATCAGATCAAAAATGCAGCGCTGGCTCTGGAAGCCTGTGAATCTTTGAATAAATCCGGCTACAATATCAGCAGACAGTCTGTTTATAAAGGAATGAAACGCGCCGTATGGAGAGGCAGATTTACGTTGATTTCCAGAGAACCGCTTATTATTATGGACGGAGCTCATAATCCAGCCGCAGCTCAGGAGCTTGTGCGTTCACTGAAACTTTATTATCCAGACAAAAAGTATTCGTATATTTTTGGTATGTTCCAGGATAAAGACTACCAGAAAGTAATTCAGATTACAGCGCCTTTGGCAGAAAGGATCATAACGATAGAAACGCCGGATAATCCAAGGGCTCTTCCTGCCATAGAATTGAAGGAAGCTGTTGCAAAGGTAAATCCCTGTGTAACATGGGCAAAAAGCCTTCGGGCAGCTGTAAATCAGGCCATGGAAAGACTTGAAAAGGATGAAATGATCGTGATTTTTGGATCTTTATCTTTCCTTGGAGAGGCAGAAATGGCAGTAAAACGGTATAAAATGGAAGCTGACGATTAAAACTACTTTCCCAATAAATAAGAAATCCGAATGTCCCTGGCTTTATTTCAGGAACATTCGGATGATTTTTTTATGGAGACTTGTGTAAGGCTGATAGCGCATAGGCAGATCCAGCCATGTCTTTTTATTTACAATGCTTTTGTAATGAGTAAAGGTATCAAATCCTGCTTTTCCGTGGTAGCTTCCCATTCCGCTTTCTCCAAAACCGCCAAACCCCATTTCGCTGGTTGCTAAATGGATAACAACGTCATTCACACATCCGCCTCCAAATCCAACATGTGAAAAAACACGATGGGCAGATTCTTTGCTGGAAGTAAAGATATAAAGCGCCAGAGGGTGAGGCATAGAATGAAGCCGATGGATTGCCTGATCCATAGATTCATAGGTAAGCACAGGCAGAACAGGACCAAAGATTTCTTCCTGCATTATGGGATCCTCAAAGGTAACCGAATCCATAATGGAAGGCGCAATTTTAAGGGTTGCAGGATCCGATTCTCCTCCATATATTATTTTAGAAGGTTCTATTAAATTAAGAATCCTTTCAAAATGCTTTTTGTTAATTATTTTTCCATAGTTTGTATTTTTCAGAGGCTGCTCAGAAAACTGTTTCTGGATTTGCAGGATAAGCTGTCTGATCAGCTGGTCTTTTACTTTTTTATTACAATATATATAGTCAGGGGCTACGCAGGTCTGTCCGCAATTTAAAAATTTGCCAAAAACAATTCTTTTGGCCGCCAGCTTTAAATCAGCAGTCTCGTCTACAATACAGGGACTTTTGCCGCCTAATTCCAAAGTTACAGGGGTAAGAAAAATAGAAGCCTTTTTAAGGACTTCTTTTCCTACATGCTGGCTTCCGGTAAAAAATATATAATCAAAATGCTGGTTAAGAAGAGCTGCATTTTCATTATGTCCGCCTGTGATAACAGCCACATAAGAAGGGTCAAAGCATTCCCGGATAATATGCTCTATGATCAGCGACGTATGAAGGGAATAGGCACTGGGCTTGAGAATTACTGTATTGCCGGCTGCAAGAGCGTCGATGAGAGGTTCCATACTTAATAAAAAAGGATAATTCCATGGACTCATGACCAGCACAGTTCCGTAGGGAGAAGGTTTCCTGACGCTTCTGGAAGGAAACTGGGAAAGAGGGGTGGGCACTCTTTTATCTTTTGCAAAACCCCGAAGATGGCGGATCATGTAAGATAGTTCGCTTAAGGTCAGTCCTGTTTCGCACATATAGGATTCAAAGCAGCTCTTGCCAAGATCCTGAAAAAGGGCGCGGTGGATGTCTTCTTTGTGATTCTTGATAGAGACCTGAAGTTTTTTCAGAGCGCTTAGACGTTTGGAAATCGGGAGAGTGGCCCCTGAATAGTAATATGTTTTTTGTTTTCGGATTAATTGAAGGATTTCCTGTTCTGTCATAAGAATCTCTCCTAAATTTTTTTATGAAATAACTATATCAGGGGCGTAACACAGTGTCAATATTTCTTAAATGGCAAATAGAATAGAAATGAATAAAAGAAATTGAAACAGTTTCATAAATATCCACAAAAAATATATGAATTTTTATTTACCTTTATACGATATCACAATAATTTGTTGCTTATCAAAAAAAAATATGATAAAATGTCGACATGAAAAAAGCTGTGATCCATTTTGGATCCATTATTTGAGAGGAGGATTCCTATGAATCGAACAAAAATGCTCAAAAAGGCCGCTGCCCTGACAGTTGCGTCTACTGTGTTATTTTCAACTTCAAGTTCTGTACTTGCAGCATCCTATCAGGAAGTAGAAAAAGCTGCGCTGACCCAGGCTGTTAAAGGCTTTTCTTCATATTGGGATACTGTACTGAGCCAGCAGGAAAAGGCGTTGGCAGGCTCTAAGGCAAATATGTCCCTGACCCTTGAAGATGGAGGAAAGGCTCTTCTCAGCGCTGTATCCGGCGGAATGGATTTTTCCTGGCTGAATTCTCTTTCTATGGATATGGCAGTTTCTATGGCCGAGGGCAAAGAGATGATGAACGCAGAGGTTCTTCTGAATGATTCTTCACTTTGCAGCATGAACATGTATATGGATATGGCGGAGCTGATCGAGTATATGCAGGTTCCAGAGCTTTCTGAAACATGGCTGAAAATTCCTCTTCTTGCCTCCATGGAAATGTCAGAAGAGGCAATGGCTGATTCCTTCGAAAATGAAGAAGAGGCTCAGGCATATCAGCAGTATATGGAGGAATATGAGGCTTCCATGCAGAATCTGTATAAGATTTTGGGCGATATGACCTCAGTATATCCAGATACAGAAACTTTGACCACACTTATGGAACGATATGGAAATCTCGTGATCGATAATCTCAGTGAAGCATCCAGCGCAGAGGAAGCCCTTTCCGTAGAAGGCGTCAGCGAGGACTGCACTGTATATGAAACCAGTATTAAGGAATCAAATCTTACAGATATCATGAATGGAGTACTTAAAACAGCTAAGGAAGATCAGGAATTAAAGGGACTCCTTGAGAAATGGGATGAAGTAGGAAATACAGATCTTTATGATCAGTTCCAGAAGGGAGCGGATGATCTTCTGGCTGAGCTGGAAGGAGAAGATTATTCAGAGGAAAATTCAGAAATGTTCCTTTATCGCGTATGGGTGAATGCAGACGGTAAGATTAAAGGAAGAGAGATCAGTATTGCAGATGATGTGGAGCCTTATCCTATACTTACATGGAAGAGCCCATCTGCAGATGGCAGTTCTGCACTTTTGGCAGAGCTTGATCTAGGAACTGAGAGCATTACCTTAACTGGTTCTGGACAGACAACGGACAATCTTCTGAACGGAGAATATGTTTTGGCAATCAATGATATAAAAACTATTGCAGTTCAGGCTCAAAACGTAACTGTCAACAAAGAAAACCCATGGAAAGGCGTATTCGAAGGAACTTATAATCTCAGCTTCCTGCAGGATACTACTTCTGAGGAACAGAATCCTCTGGCTGCTTTTGGACTGACCCTGTATGTATTATCTGATATGGATAATTATAAAAGCCAGATAGATCTTACTGTGACAGGCTCCGGCGCAGCGCTTGTAACGCTGTCTGTAACATCTGGTTTTGCAGAGGCTTCTGTAGAAGCTCCGGATGCAGCAGCTCTGGAATCAGCAATAGATATCAGTAATGAAGAGGCAGGTGCCGCTTATACAGCAAATCTTGATGTGAATACAATTCTGAATAACGCAGTTGCAGCTGGAATGCCGGAAGAACTGGTAACAGCCATTGTACAGTCTATGATGGCTTCTGCTGAAGGCGCAGCTTCGGAAGAAGGAAATACAGAGGAAATGCTACCGGAAACGGAAACAGCAGATGCAGCGGCATAAGCATCTGAAGATTTTAAAAACAGAATAAAATACCAACAAAAAACAGCTTGTCAGTTTGATGGATCATTCCATTTTGACAAGCTGTTTTTAATGTCAGAAAAAAGTGTATCAGTTTTTCACTAAAGATCTGTCTACCTTCTGGAAGGCTAAATAAAAGACGATTCCTTTTGCAATAGAACTGATGGTCAACGCCCACCAAATACCGGTTAAACCAAGGGCAGTTTTGGTAAGGATAAGAGCAAGGGGAATGCGCGCTCCGGTAAGGAGTATGCTGATCACACTGCAAAGGGTTGTCCTTCCCAGGCCGGAAAGAGCACCGATAGTAAGCATTTCCACACAGAGAAAGGCTTCGCCCAGTCCAATAATGATCATATATCCTACTGATGTTCCAATAACCTCAGGTTCATGAAAGAATACAGAAGAAATCTGTCTTGGGAAAAGCACAAAAAGGACAGTTACAAGTATGCCCCAGGAAACCATAATACGGAGAGATGCCCGATATCCATCATGGATACGTTGGTTCTTTTTTGCACCGTAATTCTGAGCGGTAAAAGAATTAAGCGCAGCGGCAAATCCATCTGCAGTATTCCATGAAATAGATTCGATCTGTCCGCCTACTCTTTGTGTGGCAACTGCTCCTGGACCAAATGCAGAAACCATCCGGGTCAATACCATTGAAATCATACAGTAAAGCGTTCCCTGAAGTGCGGTAGGCCCTCCAATGCGGCAGATCGACTGATAACAACTACGGGGAGCCCTGGAAAAGAGCTTGATTTTACGAAGGATATTTTCATTGTCCTTTCCAATAAAAATTCCGACGATCATAACGATCATAACAATCATTTGCGCTATCACAGTGGCTATAGCAGCGCCTGCAACTTCCAGACGGGGAAGAGGTCCCGGACCGAGAACAAGAATAGGATCCAGGATCATGTTCATTACAAGTCCGATCAGATTGGCGATAAACGGAGTTTTAGAGTCGCCCTGCGCCGTATAAAGCCCTGTCAAAGTATAATTCATATAGGAAAAAATAATCAGCCCACAGGTGATCTTCATATAAATATTTGCATAAGCAAAGGTCTGCGGATCATCCAAATGGAAGAAAGACAAAAGAGGGTTTGTAAAGGCCAAACAGACCGCAGAAAAAAGAACTGCGAAAAGCAGGGTAAGCTGTATGGCGGCTGAGGCATAATCTTGGGCTGATCTTTGATCGCCCCGGCCGCAGCTTTGGGCAAGATTTACCTGACCGCCCATTCTTGCCAGGGAGCAAAGTCCCTGAGAAAGCCATACGTACATGCCGCCCATACCAACTCCGGCTACAGCTTTTGCGCCAAGAAGACCGATCCAGGCCATATCAGTAATATTATAGGCTGTTGCCAGAAAAGAGGAGGCCATAATAGGAAGGGCCAGCTCTGCAAGGGTTTTCATAATAGGACCGTTGGTAAGATCCAGTTGTCGTTTTTTACTCATAATGTTCATCCTTATATTATAAAATTGCATACAAAGATTATATTAATCAATATCAGGAAAGAATGCAAGCCTTTTAGTAAAAAAGAGATTACGAAGCAGATAAAAAATATGGTATACTAAACTCCAGAATCCAGATGCACTTCGTACATCTGACACTGCCGTTGGCAGTTTGAAGATTCTGTCGTTGCCATATCAGATAAAAATTATGTTTTACTGACCTGTTCTGAACGGATCAGGCTGAAAGTAGGTTATAGAACAATATCAGGAGGAAAACTATGGGTTGTCTTGGGAATTTATTATGGTTTATTTTTGGAGGCGCGATCAGCGCTTTAAGCTGGTGTCTGGCAGGATGTCTGTGGTGCATTACTGTTGTAGGGATTCCTATTGGTATACAGTGCTTCAAATTTGCTTCTCTAAGCTGTTTTCCTTTTGGAAAAGAGGTACGGTATGGCGGAGGGGCGGTGTCTCTTCTGGTAAATATTATCTGGCTTATTGTTTCCGGTCTTCCCCTTGCAATCGAACATGCGGTTCTTGGAATGCTGCTTTGCGTAACGGTAATCGGAATCCCTTTTGGTCTTCAGCAGTTTAAACTTGCCAAACTTGCCCTGATGCCTTTTGGAGCGGACGTATATTAAAGTATACTATTGCTTCCTGCAAAAGAACCTTCCACAGATATTTTGGCATGATACCAGGTATCTTATGGAAGGTTCTTTTTATACTTTCTTATTCTTCAGAAGATGGAACGGATGTTTCGGAGTCTATATCCTCTGTCTGCGTAGGCGTGATCCAGGAACTTCTTTCGTTTATCTTATCCATGATACGTTCTGCTTCTTCTCCTTCGGCAGGCGTGGGCTGATAATTATTATAATCGTAGTCGGAAGAGATGGAGCAGGGAATGATATGGATTTTATTATTATTTTTGACACCCTTTTGATCTATGGTAAAGGTTTGCTGGAAAATCATAGTATCCATATCGCTGGGATAGGAATTGCCTCCGAAACAGAAATTTCCAAGGCTGTATACAATATTTTTGCCTTTATATGTTTCATATCCCTGAAGCACATGAGGGTGGTGGCCGCATACAAGATCAGCGCCCAGATCTATGGCAAGACGGCCAAGGGTTGTCTGATTGGAATCAGGAACTTCTTCTTTTTCATTTCCCCAGTGGAAGATCACAATCGTAATCTGCGCTCCGTTTTCTTTTACTTTTGAAATGTTCTGTTTTAACTGTTCTGTACGTTCCAGATGATCGTGCAGCTCGTAAATCCCCACAAGACCTACTTTGATTCCTTTCGCATCTACAATCGCAGTTTCATCATAGCCAAAATAAGTGATCCCTTCCTGGCTAAGAGCTGTGCGGGTATCAGAGAACCCCTGTTCTCCGTAGTCATGGCTGTGATTATTCGCCAGAGTGACAGCTTCTACAGAGCCGCTGGAAAGAATGCTGGAAAAATCTGCAGGCGCTTTAAAGGCAAACTGTTTTTCTTCTCTTTCATCAGAATCTGTAAGAGTTCCCTCAAAATTTGCAATAGTCAGATCATCTGCTTCAAAAATATCTTTTACGTTCTGAAAAAAATAATCAGGTCCATTACTTTCATAATAAGCGTTCAGGCTGGTTGAATAATCAAAATTTTCATCCGTTCCAAGAGTGCAGTCGCCCACAACGCTGACTGTAAAAGATACAGGTTCTTTTGGAAGCTCAGAGGCTTTTGCTTGATCCGGGGAATCAGCCTCGGCTTTCTTTTTCTTTGAATCTGAGGATTTTGTCTTTGTGCTGTTTGTCTGTGTATCTGCCGGTACAGTATCTTTAATCTTCAATCCTCTGAAAGCGAAAAAAAGCAGGATCACAAGTAGAACCAAACCTGCCCCTCCCATGAGTATCAGTCTTTTCTGGCGCTGACGGTATCTTCGGGACTTGCGGTATATTCTCCGGCGGCGGGCAGAGGAGGAGCTTCCTGTTTTCTGATAGGAGGCATTCCGGGAAGACGAGGATCTGGACGCTGATCCTCTCTGCCGGGACGAGGCGGTTTGTCTGGATGCAGAAGGCTTTTTCCTTCGGGGGTTCTGATTGGATGACCCAGAGACGGGAGTTTTAGAAGATGGATTGTTCATACGCAGCTCCTTTATCTTTTGCATTTATTGAAATATCCTGTATGGATTGTGTTTTGTACCATTCATAAAATATATAAGAAAAGTATAGGTGGTTTTTAGATCTCCGTCAATAGTGAAAAGGCAGACAGACCAATCTTTTTGCCATCAAAATATGTCGATGAAATATCCTGGTATTTGACGGTTGGCTATGCTAAAATAAAGTCTGCATATGATATTTTTTATAGATTATTAGAAAGATAGGAAACTGGACTATTATGAAGTTATACCAGATTATTATGACACACAACAGGCCATGGACAGCAAGGGAAATCGTTGCCTTTCTTTTGATCTTTCTGGCAGCGGCGATTCTTTCCGGCATCCTGTTCAAACATAATAAGCTTGTTTTATCTCAGGTGATAGCAGTTCTCACACTTCTGACTTTTTTGGCTATAGTTTTTGCATCGACTGTTTTTACCAGAACGCCGTCGTCAGAGCATACCTATGAGCTGGAATTTTTCTGGTCATGGAAACAAGTATTTCAGGGGAACAAAGCGCTTTTTGAGGAAAATCTGTTAAATATTATTTTATTATTTCCGGCCGGGCTTCTTCTTCCTGTCATATATAGAAAAACTTTAAGCTGGCAAAAGGGCTTCTTTTCAGGCGCTTTTATTTCTTTTGGTATTGAATTTCTGCAGCTTGTTTTAGCCAGAGGTCTTTTTGAATGGGACGATATTGTCCATAACGGACTTGGCTGTATGGCTGGCTGTATAATCAGCAGCCATTTCTTAAAAAATAAGATGTAGATCACAGGTTTTTCTGTTATACTAAACAGGTCAGAAACAAATGCACACGCAGGAGAGTTCTGACAAATACAAAAGATGGAGAAAAATTATGTTATATATTGGAAATCATACAACCTCCTCCAAGGGATATGAAAATATGGCAAAGCAGATGATCAAAAATGGAGGAAATACCTTTGCCTTTTTTACCAGGAATCCTCGTGGAGGAAATGCCAAGGCAATTGACGAAAAAGACGTTGAAAAATTTCTTCAGTTGGCAAAAGACAACAATTTTGGAAAGATTGTCGCACATGCGCCTTATACACAGGATTGCTTATGTGAACAACGATAATGCGATGATAAAAGGGAGTAGCGGAGAATACCGCCGCTCCCTTTTATGACTTTGGTAATTTGGGATACAGAATCAGTTCAAAATCATCCTTCCCTTTTCCTGATCGATCACCGGCCCGAAGCTTTGTATATTCAACCTTTTCTAAAATTTCTTTCAGCATTTCATTTTTGGCCGTAGCAGTCGGAAGCTGCCAGTACACATCTATCAGCTTCTCTGCCTTTGGAATCAGATTTCTGCGGTTGTTTTCCCTGCGGCGCTCATTTTGTATGTCTGCAGATAGCTTTGCAATGACTTTCTCGGTATCGGCAATTTTTTCTGATAGAGCTTTTGAGCGGGAGAGAAAGGTATCTGTATCATAGATGCCCTGCTCAAGAAAATCATGAGCTTTGTCTAACTGTTTGGTTAAGGTATTAAGCTCCCTGATCGATGTATCATAGGCTTGCTTCTTTAAAGTAAGAAGAGAATTAGTTTCTTCCGGCATATCGTTCCATGACATTTTGTAATGATCAATCCATTCCTGGAGAGCATCCAGAAGTCTTTTCTCCACAACATTGAAATAAGAGCCTTTGCATTCGCATCCATGTGTGCGACAATGCAATAAATTACTTTGGCGGTTATAACCTATTTTATATCGTAATGGAGCACCGCATATGCCGCATACTACAATACCGGACAGAGGATTTTTAAGTTCCCTGGATGCAGTAACGGAAGGGGCGCCTCCTTCTCCGAAAATGTCCTGAGCCTGTTCAAAAATATCTTCAGGTATAATTGCCGGGTGCAGTCCTTCCACAAGGATTTGATCCTTTTCCGGAGGAATAATGCGTTTTCTTTTTACAATCCCATCAACGATGATCTTCTTATCCTTTTTGTATCCCCATCGTATTTTTCCAATGTATACCGGATTGTGTAGTATCCAGTGAACGGATCGTTGACTCCACACGCTGTTTCCGCTGGGTGTTGGAATACGGAGATCTGTAAGACGGTTAGCAATGGCCATGGTTCCAAGTTTTTTACGTGAGCCATCCTCCTGAACCTCTCCGTGTACAAACCAGTCGAACATCATTTTTACAACAGGAGCCTCTTTCACATTTGGGAGCAGCGTATACCCCTTTCCGTTATCAACATGGATACGGTCATACCCATAGGGCGCTTTACTGCCAGTATGCTTACCTTCTTTGGCAGAGGACATTCTACCCTGTGTCAATCGTCTGCGGATTGTTTTATATTCCCGTCGGCTCATGAACAAGCCAAATTCAAAATATTCTTCGTCAAATTCATTGTTTGGATCATAGGTTTTGAGAGGAGTTATTATTTTTGTGTTGGAGAATTTAAAAGCTCTGGACACAATTCCCTGATCAATAGTATCCCCTCTGGCCAGACGCTCGATTTCGACGACCAAGACACCATCCCACAGACCATTTTCCACCTCGTTCAAAACTCTCTGCACGACAGGGCGTGAAGAAATAGTTTCTCCGGACACAACTTCTCTGTATATCTCTATTACATCCAGATGCATCCGCTTGGCCAGATCAAGAAGAATCTTTTCGTGCCTTGCAAGGGTTTCGGTTTCTCCATTGGCTTCCGCATCCAGATCAGTTCTGGATTTTCTCAGATACAGGCAATATGGCATATTCTTTCACCTCAAATCACATAAGCGTATTTGACAAATGCTTTAAACATTTGTATAATGTACTTATCAAGACAGCCAGTAAGGGAGGTCACAGCTCCCCGACCTGGCGAAAATGTTTAGCTAAGAAATAGCCGCCTATTCTTTACCAGAGAGCAGGGCGGCTATTTTTTATGAGTATATGTAAGGATGGATACGATCAAGCTGGCTGTCGTCAGAATAATCATAAGAATCTCGTAATCGCTCATAAGCATCCCCTCCTGTCAAGCTCAGGAAGAGGAGCGCAGCCGTCCTACTGGCTGCCCGGGTAAATACACTATTCGATTAAACAAATGTTTGACAAATATTTGGAGTATTTGTATAATATACTTAACAAGAGAACCGTTGGTCAGTGCACACCTGACCGTCGGCATAAGTTAAAGCAAAAATAGCGCCTTATCTTACCAGGACGAGGGCGCTATTTTTTGCGTATAAAAAGTATAACAAGAGTTATGATTGCGCAAAGCATGTTTACAAAAGCAAATAAGTCACTGTATGTAACCATAGCACCAGCCTCCTTTCGCTATAACGTCCGGCGGCTGACATAACACCCCAACGGTTCCCCAGTTAAATATACTATTCTGTTTTTTCTTCCATTTCCTCCATCATTCCCAAAAAGATACGTTTCCCCTTCTTGGAGAGCTGGCGATAGCGCAGGATGATGTCCTGCTCGTCTTCTGAGGCAACAGCACAGCTATATTCGGAATTACCTGTCAGGTAATCCATAGAGGTGTTCAGGGCTTTAGACAGGCTTGCAGCGGTATTGAGGCCCGGCATAATCTTACCGGCTAGAATATCACAGCAGGTTTCTTCTGTAAGACTGGATTTTTCAACCAGATCCGGCAGTCCCATCTGCAACTGAGACATGCGGGCTTTTATTCTTTCTGGAACACAAGAGATTCCGGCCGGATCAGCAGCGCCGTATTTGAAAATGCTTCTTCCGAGAATGTAATCAGCTGGTACACCGAAGTATGCAGCACAGCGATTAACAAATTCAGTTGACGGATAGGAGTAACCCCTTTCGACATTCGATACTACCTGGCCAGAAAAACCTATTACTTTTCCAAGCTCGGACTGAAGCATACCTGCCTCAGCCCGCAATTCTTTTATTCGTTCACCAATTGTCATAAAAACTATTCCTCTTATTAATATCTGCCACCGCGTTGGATTCCAATATCAGAAATCTTATCGTTATCAATTATGAAACCTATATCTTCTGATACCTTATATGAAACCCACTTGCTTGAATTCGGTTCTGGCTTTGGAATTATTTTTCCACAAAATTCAGCACCTTCAAATAGTACGACTACGGATACTGCGCTGCTGTCAATAGAAGAAATAGTACTTTCGATATCCTCTGGATCAGCAGCTTCAATCTGGGCATTGTACATCTCAACCAGTTTCTTTTGAGCGTCGGTAGCGGTGGTGCCATCATAGCCTACCTGTACTGAAAAATATTTGGAATCATACGCTGAAAATAAATTCGAAATTGTATCACCAATTTTTATGCCACGAAATGTTTTACTATCAGGATAAGCAGAGGCCATTATATAATCTTCTGAATCAGGTATCTCAATAGGAGTGCCATTTTTATCGTATAATTTAAAATCTTCCAGAGAAAACCATTTTTCCTGATTCTCATATTGTGAAAGCAGTTCTTTGGCAGCTCCTTCTGGCTTATATTCCCCTGTTTTGTAGTCTTTAATTTCAAACGCGGTTGCATCAGCAGAAACCGGATTAACCCAATAATAAATCAGATCATCACTACTACTGTGGATATTCGTTATAGAAGAGCAACTCCAAGTATTGTCTTTTGTATAGTAGCAGACCGCCTCCATGGCTACGCCATCTGCTGATAAAATTACTCTCGCAACAGTCTGGGATTTTTCCTTCTTTTCTAAATCATATGAAGAAACTTTTTCAACACCCATATCGATTAATGCTTCAGAAATTGCGTCAGCCAACTGAGACGCATCACCTGCAACATATTGGTCATTAATATCGATACCGTAGTTGGTCATAGCATACGCTGGAAAAGCAGAAGATACAGATAATAAAAAACAGGCGACGATACCTACTACTTTCTTTTTCATACGTTTATTGCCCCTTTCTGCTTCGGTACCACTCGAAGCTTATTATTTTGCTTTTCTGATAGGATGGTCCGCTGCAACAGACTGCCTCTCAAGACATTTTAGATATCCCTTTAGTTCTCCTTTGAATTCTAATTGAGCATCCCTTGGAAGTTGATGAAATAATGATAGTAAATCGGAGTCTTCAGCTGAAATGGAAGGCGTTTCTTTGCCCAGCAGGAGATAGTCAGTTGACACATGAAAATGTTCAGCAAATCGCACTACTGCATCGGCATTTGGAACCCCGCCCTTTTTCCAATTTGACATAGTTCCTTTGCTCATTCCTAGAGATTCAACAAGAGAAGTTGGTTTAATTCCTTTTTTTTCGCATAGTTTTACAAGTTGTTCATAAAAAGACATAAAAACTCCTGAAATAAAGTTTAATAATTCGCACAAAAAGTATTGACAAGTGCGAAATAATAAACTATATTATAACTGTAATAAACAAATGTTTAAGACAAAACAAAAAAGAATAGAGTTACATTGATAGTTCAGAGAGCAATGCCTTGTTATTTTCTTCAATCATGGCCGCCACAGCAATGATAAGAGCTTCGGCAGAAGCTTCTGACAAAACAGTATTCCCGGCAGGGATGCCATTTTTGAAAAGCTCAGAAAGAATCCGGCGATTTTCGTCTCCATAACGCTTAAGCCCAATTCTTCTGAGATTATCGGTCCAATTATCCATGATAACTCCCTTCTACATCACATTTTAAAGCAATATCAAACAAATGTAAACATCAAATGTACAAAACATTTGTATAACGGAGGTGATATTTTGAAACGAAAACTTTCTCCATGGTGCAAAGAAGTAAAGAAAACCTTGATTGACAGGGACATGACTGTAACGGATCTGTGCGGAGAGGTTGGTATGTGCAGGAATTACGTTACGACCACAATCAATGGCAGAACATATGCACCTGTTCTTGCAGATAAGATCAGTAAGGCTCTGGATATAAATACAGAGTACACAATCTAACCTATTTCAATTATACCGTTAAAAGAAGGAGAAAAAAATGTCGAAAATTGCTACAAAAGCAGCTGACAATATGTTCTGCCAGGCACGATACGAAGCTGCAAAGTTCAACGAACGGTTAAGCAGCAGAGAAGGTGCCGCTGAAGAGCTTGGGATAGACCGGACAAGGCTGGCCAGAATTGAGCTTGGAAGTACAATACCCTACCAGGAAGAAGTGCTCCTGATGGCGGATTGTTACAGAGCACCGGAACTGAAAGGCAATTATTGCAGGGAAATGTGTCCGCTTGGAAAAAATATGCCGAAAATTGAAAATGAAGGGCTGGACAGGATAAGCCTGAGAATGCTGTCTTCATTCAGAAAAATAAATGAGGCGAAAGAAACCCTTTTGGACATTACCACTGATGGTGTTATCAGTGACGAGGAAAAACCGGAATTGGAAGAAATCATTCGCACTCTCGACGAGGTGAATGAAATCACACAAAATCTTAAAAATTGGATTGAGCGAAATTTGAAATGATAGGAGGGACGGACATTGTGATCGTGGAAGATTATAAAATCGGAAATACTCGTATTAAGATTGCTGATGATTATTGCTCTTCAAAAAGCGCAGAAGATGTTGAAAAAATATTGCATCGCGTTGCAGTGTCCGCACAGAGACATTTCATAAGAGAGCAGAAAAAAGAAGCAATAGAAACAGCATGAAAGGATGGTGAAAAATGTTTTATAGAAGATGCCCAGATTGCGGAGCGTATCTGGATCCGGGAGAGCGGTGTACTTGTCATGCTGAGCACATGATACAAGTGATGCAAAAGAGAAAAGCAGCTGCAAACATTGAAAAAATGATACAAGAAGAAAGAAACGGTCAGTTAAGACTGGTAATACAGGAGGTTTGACATGCTTACAAGTAAAGATCTTGAGAAATTTCATAAAGCCGGTGAAAGAATACTGGATGCCCTTGACAAAAGTCCTGTCCCGATCAGCTGGCATGAAATGGATAGACTGGCACTGCAGAGCGTAATTGCAAAAGAATTAATACTTATGGAAAAGGAGACAAGGAAATGAATGGACTTAAAGTTCCAGATATGTGCAAGAACATGGAATATGAACTTGTTGAAGAGGATTCTAAGACTAAGGTATATCTTTCTCTGGTGCGGGAATTCAACGAAAAAGAATATGATGCGTATTATCGCCGAAGAAAAAAAGAAAAGCTGAGGAAAAGAATATTCCTGATTGCGAACATTGTAAAGTATACACTTCCGATACTTGCAAGCGTTATCCTTTACCGCTTGGTGTCACAGAAGCTATATCTGGAAAGAGGGGGATACGAAATAGGATCAGAATTCTTTTTCATAGGGTTTATCGGAGTAGGGATTTATATATTTCTGGATTGGTTTATAGGAGGTGATAACAATTAAAAAGGTCTTGGATATTAAATGGAATGCAAAGTGTAGACGGCACTTGCCTTCCTATCCAAGACCATGTCAGAACTTTTAAAAAACAGGTTTGAACCCCTTTGGTTTTTTAAAGTCAACGTCATTTTATCACAAAAATAGGAGGTAATCAAGTATATGAAGGAAGTTTTAGGAAGTCTGCCGGAAGTTATTGCGGCATACAAGAATTACAATTTGTTGATCCCGACGGCAACGGACGTGCAGCTTAATCCATTCTATAAATTTCATGTGGAAGAGGTTGCAGTAGATCTGAACGAGAACAGCGGAGATATTTTTAAGGTAGGATCCGTCAAGACCGGACGAAAGGACCAGAACGGAAAGGACATCTGGGAAGATGTATATTCCCTGTCGAAACCACTGCTTAACAAGATGGCCATGGCGGCAGGAATTCAGTTTAATCCAAAGGAAACATATGGCGAGCGCATTGATCGTGTTACATATCGGGCGCAGGCACAGGGAGCTATGCGCAAGGCTGACGGAACCCCCAGATCAGAGACAGATCAGAAGGTAATCTGCCTGGAAGACGAAGAAGAGCAGTATCGTATTGGCTTTTCGGATAAAGCGATAAAAGGAATCACAGATAAAAAAGCTGCGGAATCAGCAGCTGAAAGATTCAAGGGAAACTGGATTGACAGCAAGGACAAATGGGGAAACAGGGTAAAAGCGTATGTTATTGATGAGAGTGACCGTGAAAGATACATTGAACGATCCGTTAAGGTAAACATGGCGCAGCTGAAAAAGACCTGGGCTGAAAAGGCTATGACAGTGGCTAAGCTTCGCGTCATAAAAGCAATACTTGGAATAAAGAATTCATACACAAAGACTGAATTACAGAAGAATTTTGCAATACCGACGGTGATTTTTTCACCCGACTTCTCGGATCCGCAGGTCAGACAGGCAATGTTGATGCAGGGAATGAATTCTGTAAATAATATGTTCGGCACACCGCAGATTGCGATTAAAAATGTAGATTTTGAACCTGAGAGTACGGTATTTGCTCAGGACGACCTGGATAATCCGGCTTTTTCATCGGATGTAGTTACAGAAGAAGTTTATCCGGATGTTGTTGAAAAACCGGAGCAGTATCAGGTACCACAGGAACCGGAACCAGATCGTTCGGCAGACTTCCAGTGTTCCAGATGCGGTGAAATCATAAATGAAAGGGTTTATGAATACTCCATCAATAAATTTGGAGAGCCACTTTGCATCAAATGTCAGAGAGGAGGCGGACGAAGATGACATACAGAACACTTGGTGAAAATATTCGCGCTTTTCGTATTGCAGAAGGATTAACTCAGATAGAGCTTGGTAAGAAATGCGGTATGGCAGATTCTCAGATAGGAGCATACGAGAGAGGAGAGGTTGTTCCGAAAGAGAAAAATATTCGCAGGATAGCAGAAGCACTTGGAGTATCTTATGAAATAATTACAACAGTCAACGAGCAAAGATCCAGGAGGACAAAATGAAAATTATTAAAATATCTACAGAATTAAAAATGTCAGAACATGAATTTCCAGAAGGAACCACCCGAGAGCAGAATAAGTTTTTGTACACTTTGATTGGAAATGGTTGCGATATTGTGGAGCATGTAATGCCAAAGCGCCTGTATACAGAACTTAAAATGCCGTCTACACCAACGAAAAGATCAGGAGAATGTGTGAGCATGCTGATCGATGAAGAAGGACTGCTCAAACCTAATAAAGCGAATCTGGTAGGGTGTTATCTTTACGAATATCACAAACACGGACATCCTATCGTTGGGAACATCCTGTTTGTTGGAGAAAAAGTTGGAAATGACGGAATTGAATTTTGCGGAATCAGCGAAGAGAATTTTGTGCGTTTAAAAAATGGACTTACAAGTATGTTCCATGTGTTAGAAGAAGCGGAGGTAGAATAATTATGAAAATTTTGCACACATCAGACTGGCATATCGGACAGTTTAAAGGACCGGTAGTAAATGGGATGAATCTTCGTTCGCAGGATACAGTGAAATGCCTGGAATATATGGTAGATGTAGCATCCAAAGAGAAACCGGACATTGTTTGCATATCAGGTGATATCTTTCATCAGGAACAGGTTGGTCCTGTAAGATATTCGGACGAAATGATTACAGCAACGAACATTATTACATCATTAGCACATTTTTCAAAATATGTGATCGTGATGCGAGGCACTCCAAATCACGATGGAGCTGCTCAGTTCAGAGTTCTTGAGAGGATGCTGCTGAATATCAAAAATGTAGACGTCGTTACAGAACCCAGAGTGTTAAAGACTCCATTGGCAGACATTGCCTGCATACCGGGGTTTGATAAGCAGGAGTTCAGAGCGAAATTCTCTGGTTTATCTGCAGACGAAGAAAATCTTGCGTGGACAAAATATATTTCAGATATGGTTCTGGCCTTAAGGGCAGGGTGTGAAAAGACGCCAATTCTCATGGCACATTATACAGTTCCTGGTTGCAACATGGAATCAGGACAGACATCCTTTTTCACAAACTTTGAGCCGGTGATACCGAGGGAAGCCTTAATAACAGCGGGATATGAAGCAGTCCTTTTGGGACATATTCACCGCCCACAGACTCTTGATGGCTTACATAATGTTTTCTACTCTGGAGCGATTAATGAATTCAATTTTAACGACGAAAATCAAGATAGAGGATTCGGCATTTATGAGTTTGACACTGGGAAATTGACATCTGAACATAGATACACCACTCCATATAGACAGTTCCAGACGATTACATGGAATTCGGATGATGTCGGCGACTATATCCGGGAAGGAATTATGTATCTTCACAGATCCGGAATCCCAGAAGAAATAACAGATAAGATTGTACGGATAAGATATTCCTGTACGTCCGAACAGAAAAAAGCTCTTAATATTCCGTTATTGCAAAAGAATCTATATGAACTGGGAGCGTTCTATGTAGCCGATATTGAAGCAGAGAATATGGTTGATGTTACAAATAGAGGACTTCTCTCGGAAGAAAGCGATCCACGACTGAATCTGAAAAAATGGTTGGAGGAAAAAGCATTTAAGAATCCAGACAAGATCGTAGAACTTGCAGAGCCTATCATAGCGGAGGCTATGAAGCAG
The DNA here is from genome assembly GCF_937880195.1 of uncultured Blautia sp. Lineage (GTDB taxonomy): Bacteria > Bacillota > Clostridia > Lachnospirales > Lachnospiraceae > Blautia_A. The sequence goes on along the minus strand of NZ_CALFLA010000041.1, from coordinate 80,084 downwards.
AGTATGACTGCAGAAATTCATGGTGTGTTTAAACCAGTATCTATTTCGGTCAGAAACTATAGGAATTACAAGGACGAGCACTTTGATTTTTCTGATATTTCATTTTGTACGATTAACGGTGTGAATGGAGCGGGAAAGAGCAGTTTATTCATGGATGCCATTGTGGATTGTCTGTTTGAAGAGACTCGCGAGGGAGATTGCAAAGCGTGGATCCGGGGAACAGAAGACGCAAGGAGCGGTTCTATTGAATTTATATTCGATATTGGAGACAAACGTTTCCGGGTGGTTCGCACCAGGACAAAATCCGGAAAGCCGACACTGAATCTATCTCAGATGCAGGAGGGCGCTGACTGGCTGAATCTTTCCAAAGAAAGAATCGTTGATACACAGGCAGAGATAGAAAAGCTCCTTGGCATGGACAGCATGACATTTCGAAGCTGCGCGTTGATCATGCAGAATCAGTATGGATTATTTTTGCAGGCGAAGAAAGAGGAACGTATTGCAATTCTTGGAAATTTACTTGGACTTGGGATTTATGGAGTAATGGAACAGACTGCCCGAAAGAAACTGGCGGAAGAGAAAAAAACTCTGGCGTCAAAGAAAGAGGCGGTTCGCATAAAAACGGATTTCATTAAAGAACAGGGGAATCCTGAAAAGGAATTAGAGACTGTTGAAGACAATATCAGTAAGACCCTGGAAGAACTTGATAAATTGGATGAATCCAGAAGAGAACTGGCTAATCGTAGAGAGAAAATTTCTGAAACAGAGAAAGAAAAAACAACGGCGCAGAACTCCCTGAATGAGTGCTCGAAAGAATATACTATTACTAAAAATGAATTCGATCAGTTAAAACAGTCCCTTGCATCCTGCAACAGTTTTTTGGAATCTGCCGATATGATCCGAGAAAAGGCAAAACAGCATGCAGAGCTGACGTCTCAGCTTTCTGAGCTGGAAAAGGATGCCCTTAAATATAAAAATGCCAAAGAGACACTGGATGGATATCACGAAGAAATTGACCGTTATCAGAGGCTCATTGATAAAAGTGGGTTAAGAAATGAACAGATATGTTCAAGGATCTCGCAACTGACACTTGATATTCCGGAAGATCTGGAAGATAAGCTTAACGAACTCGCACAGAAAAAAGAAAAAATTGAGAGCCAGCAGGAAAAGAGATATCAAGTATCTGTTGCAGAACATGAATTACAGGAAATTCAATCATTATATTTGCAGCGTATATCAGACGCAGAAAACAGACGTGATTTTCGACAGAAAAATATAGCCGAGATAAGACAGCAGGAGGATTTCATGAAAAATTCCGGGTGTACGGATATTGAGAATGCAAGCTGCAGATTTCTGTCTAAGGCTATTGATGATGTCAAAAGGCTTCCTGTTGAGTTGCATAGCCTGAAAAAATGCGAAGAGGAGATTGCATTATGGATATCCGAACGCGACAAGAAGGTGTCAGAAAAGCAGGAAAAAATTCAGAGTATCGGATACGATCCTGAACAACTGAAAGATCTGGTGACATCCGTGTCTGAACTTTCCAGATACGAACAGATAAAGAAAACTGCAGAGCAAAGCAAACTCGAAATTGCGGCTTTAGAGGCCGAAAAAGATGCAAACGATAAAACAATAGGGCAATGCGAAGAAAACCTGCTACAGGTCAAATTAAAGGCTTCTGAGGTAACAGATACAGTTGATTCACTATCAGAAGCAGTTGATAAGCAGGGGCAGATCAGACGCCAGATGGAACAGCTACGGATATATGCGGAGCAGGAAAAGAACATTCCAGTATATGAAGAACGAAGACAGCATGTACAGGAACGTATTTCAAAAATGGAGAAGGAACTGCAGATGCTCGAAGACAGAAAGTTTGTCCTTAATGCGAATATTGTTGGCATGGAAACCGTCCTGACAAAGCTTAAAGAATCATTCTCCGGCGAATCCATAGAAACGGTTGACAGCCGGATCCGTGACAGCAAGAAGCTTCTCGGAAACCTGCAGGTTCAGAAAGGAGTTCTGCTGGAACGTCTGGAAAACATCGATACCATGCAGGGGGAGATTTCCATGCTGAATAATGGAATTGCAATAGCTGCTGGCAGGGCAGACTGTTACGAAGCACTGAAACTGGCCTTTTCCCAGGATGGTGTTCCCCATCAGATCATCCGAAACATTATTCCGCACATTACGGACACTACAAACAATATCCTTGGTTCCATGACTGGTGGAACGATGGGAGTTGAGTTTGTTATGGAACGTACCGTAAAAGGAAAAGACGGGGATAAGGCCACCTTGGATGTTCTTATCGATGAATACGGAAAGACCACTCTTCCGTACGCATCGAAATCCGGCGGAGAAAAGGTAAAAGCCTCTTTGGCAGTTATCCTTGCATTATCTGAAATCAAGGCTACAGCGGCAGGAATACAGCTTGGAATGCTGTTTATTGACGAACCGCCTTTCCTTGACGATGAGGGCGCTCAGGCTTATGTGGATGCCCTTGAGACGATCCGGAATCGATATTCGGATGTGAAGATCATGGCAATAACACATGATGATGCCATGAAAGCCAGATTTGGACAGTCTGTGACAGTAATTAAGACGGATGATGGTTCAAGAGTAATCTACTAAGCGGAGGCACTATGGCAAAAAGATATTACTGGTTGAAGCTGCCGGAAGATTTTTTTCGGCAGCTGCCAATAAAAAAGTTACGACGAATAGCCGGAGGAGATACATATACTGTTATTTACCTGAAAATGCTTTTGTTGTCCCTGAAACAGGATGGACGGATTTATTTTGAGGGAGTAGAAGAAAACTTCAGTGAAGAATTGGCGCTGGAACTGGACGAGGAAGAAGAAAACGTAAAAGTTACCGTAAGATTCTTACTTGCTCATGGACTTATGAAACTGGTGGATGAAACAGAATATGTACTGACGCAATGCTCAAATATGGTAGGATCTGAAAGCGCAAGCGCAGAGCGAGTAAGGCGGCATAGAGAAAATAAAGCGTTACAATGTAACGTTGATGTAACGGACGTGAAACGCATAGGTAACGTAGAGAAAGAGATAGAGATAGAGAAAGATAAAGAGAAAGATAATAAATACTTCTGCCCGGAGCTGAACTCCGGACAGCCGCAGCCAAAGGTGGAGATAGAGCCAGCTGCGGAGAACAGGACGAAGGTGGAGATAGAGCCATCCTGTTCAAGGGCTGAGTTGATGGTGGAGACAGAGCCGGCTCAGGCAGAAATATTAATCCGGTTACCGATGATTTCGGGAGAGGAATTTGCAGTAACCAGGCAGTATGTCGAGGAATTAAAAAACCTTTATCCAGCAGTTGATATCGAACAGGCATTCCGCAATATGCGGGGCTGGCTTGATTCAAACCCCAAAAACCGAAAGACGCCACGAGGTATCAAGCGTTTCATCACAGGATGGATTGCAAGGGAACAGGATAGGGCGCCTAGGACAGAAAGAAGGAGCTCATTTACCTCGAATACTTCCAAAAACAGATTTAATAATTTCCACCAACGGGATTATGATTGGGATTCGATGGAACGGGACTTACTCGAAGTAAGGGAGAGCAATGATGAAAACAAGTAACAGCGAAAAGGAGTTTCTTGATATCTTTCGGCAGATGTGTTATAGCCGAAGCTCATGGCAGGTATGGGCTGACCTCATGACAGCAATAGCCTGCACACTTGCAAATTCAGTAGACAAAACATTGCCTCGATACACCGCAAGAGAAAAAGAATATGCAGAGTGCATCGACCGGCTTGGAGGAGTAGACAAGCCTGCTAAATGCTTCGCAATCATTGTTGAAGCACTGGAGCGAAATCCGGAACAGGACTTTCTTGGAAAACTGTACATGAGCCTTGAATTGGGAAATCACTGGAAGGGACAATTTTTTACGCCATACAACGTATGCGAATGCATGGCAGGCCTCACAATCAATGACAATTTGCAGACATTGGAAAAACAGGAATGGATATCTGTCAATGATCCGGCATGCGGAGCAGGAGCAACTCTTGTAGCAGCGGCAAACATATTCCGCAGAAAAAAGATAAATTACCAGACCCAGGTTTTGTTCACAGCCAATGACATAGACAGGGTAGTTGCTCAGATGTGTTACATACAGCTTTCGCTTCTTGGGTGCGCAGGCTGGGTGGCTGTTGCAAATACGATATCCAATCCGGTATGCGGAGATCCACTGATGCCGGTTGAAAAGCCAGGACAGGAATTCTGGTACACACCGTTTTATTTTAGGGAAGAATGGAACTGTAGACGGCAGGTTCAGATATTTAAAGAAATGTGTGGTTCATGGGTAACCCCGATTGAAGAGAATAACCATGAAAAAATCACTTTTTGTTTTGATTTCGAGAAAGGAGAATACAAATGTCAGAACAGTTAAAACAGGAACTTGAAGCTGATATTAGCCGTTTAGAGACGGAAACGGTTGCAGACAGTGAAACAATAGGGAAACAGGAAAAAGAAGCAGTAGAGGGCAAATTAGAGGACCAGGGAGGCAATGAAACAAAGGGAGAGAAAATAATTCCGATGGAAACCAATCTGGTAAAACAGAAAGCCAAAGAAAAACTGGAAGAAGAAAAGAAAAAAGCTACTCAGAAAAACTTTGCGGATCCGGTCATCACTTATTTACTGAAACGCTGCGAAGAGGATCAAGGACTTGCCGAGGATGTAATGCAGGAAGAGAAGACCTGGAAGAAATGCTTTGACTATATTGTGGAGCAGGCCAGAAAGCAGTCCAATGGAAGAAGCACAGCCGTTGAAGATCGTGTCGTTTATGAATGGGCCGAGGATTACTATCACAAAGAGGAAAAGCAGGAACCTGTCAAAAAAGATAAAATCAAAAATCCTGTAACAACCAAAAAGTCAATCGAAAAAGTCAATCCACCAACTGAAAAATCAACTGAAAAGAGACTGGAAAATGAGACAAAAGCGCAAGGAACAAAAGGTAATGGTCAGGTTTCTGAAAAGCCAGTGAAAAAAGATGCTGCTTCCAAGCAGCGGAAAACTGAAAAAACCAGTACCAAAAGCAGCGAACTGTCTGGCCAGATGTCATTGTTCGATCTTCTGTAGGAGGCTGTCACATGGAAAAGAGAAAATTGGCGAAGATTCCGAGAGAGGAAGCCTCTGATGAAATGGTCAGGTTTGCGGAAAGAGCTGCAGGAACGCATATTGTTACAACCAGAGATATAGAAAAAGACCTTTTAATGGTGACATTCTATCCCATTGGCAAATTGAAGAAAGGAGAAAAGGGCGCTCAGTTAAGAACATTTTTCTCCAAGAATGATTACATATCACAGGATCTGACCTCTGAAAGAGTGAAATGGTTGACTGCAGCTTTTGATCGGATGGAATGTATTCACCTGTATGAATATCACTGGGATAGAGATAAGGGGAACAGATATACCCCGAACATGTTTTTCTGGACGGATGCAGACATTGATCGTATGCGTGGATTTTTCAAAGAATGGAGTACAGAAAAAGATGTTAAAGACTGGACAGCTGTGACACGTTTTCAGGACATGGTCAAACAGCGGCGACTGGATGAAAAACATGCCAAGGAGACAAATCCTATTGATACAGTCATGGGAACAGTCAAGGAAATTCCGGAAGACTTCAAGAAATGGGTATCGGAAAAAGCGATGTCATTCAGCAGATATCTGGTTTACTCAACAAGATCAAAGAATGAGGCTCTGGTGCATTGCACTCATTGTAATGGGGTGACACTGGTAGACAGAACGAAAATTCGGTTAAGAAATAACGAGAAGGGGATATGCCCCCTTTGTGGAAGTCCGGTCACCATTAAAGCCAGAGGCAGGATGCCGGCACGCATATGTGACAGGAGGATTGTTTCATTTATTGAGCCAAGAGAAGAGGGGTTCCTGTGGCGGTATTTTACAGCATACAGAGAAGTAAAGCCGGATGGGAAGATAAATGATGGATTATTTGAGATCGTAAGGACATTTTACAAATTTGCACCGAACGGAACGCCATGCACCAGCAGTTATGAATACAGAGAGTATAAACAGACTGGTATTGTACGGTGGTGCACAGATGAAGGATACAGAGCAAGTTCATACTGCACCTTATATCCCGGAAACCTGCCGGAAGCATGGAAAGACACTCCGATGAAATACTCGGCACTGGAAATTTTGTCTGAGAATAGACCGAGTGAACAGATACATTATGCAAAGGCAATCAACAGATACAGAAAGTTTCCGCAGCTTGAATGGTTTATAAAAATGGGGCTGTATAAACTGGCCGCACATCTGATCAATGAGTTTCACGATGGCGCCTTTGGATATGAAAGCCGGAATGGAATTAGGGGACTGAGAAAAAGTGGAAAAACAATATTTGAAATTCTTGGTCTTACGAAGGAAAACACGCGAATACTGCAGTCTATTGATGGAAACATTGATGAACTGAGATTATTGCAGGAAGCGCAAAGCTCTGGTTACAACCTGAAAGCGGAAGAACTGGAACGGTTCTATAAACTTTTCGGATGCAACACAACGCTGATCCGGAAGGAGAACAGGAAATCGACCATCCATAAGATCTGCAGATATATTGAACGCGAAGGTACTGATTATCGCGTGGGAGAGAGCGGCCAATGTTGGCGATATTCCTATATGCAGCATAAAGAAAGACCGGATATCAGAGAAGAACGTCTGCAGAATTGCGCTAAGGACTGGCTTGATTATTTGAACTGGTGCAAAGAACTGAAATATGATCTCAACAATATGTTCTTCTATTTTCCGAAGAATTTCAAGAAAGTACATGATCGGACAGCTGCGGAATATCAAGCATTGCAGGATAAAAAGGCAGCGGAAAAGAAACGCCGGGAAGATGAACGGATAAAGCGGGAAGCCGAGGCCATGAAAAAACTTCTGGAGGAAATGCTCAAAGAGAATGCCAGCATAGACAACGCTTTCTTGATAAAAGGAAAAGGATTGATATTGAGAGTGCCAAGGGATGCGCAGGAAATAAAGGATGAAGGAGCTGCACTTCACCATTGCGTCGGCACCTATGTTGATCGGGTGGCAAAAGGACAGACACACATTTTCTTTATTCGAAAAATGAAGGAACCAGACACACCATATTTCACAATGGAATACAACCATGGACATGTGATCCAGTGTAGAGGAAGCCATAACTGCGGGATGCCGCCATCGGTAAAAGCTTTCGTAGCTGCATTTGAGAAGTTAATGAAAGAACAAGAAGAAAAAATGGAAAGGAAGTGCGGATAATGGCAAAGCAGACTATCAAGAGCATTCGCAAAGGCAGTGTTCAGTGGAATGAGGAAGATCGTTTACAGATGGTCTCCATGTTGGCAAAAGCGGGATATGCGGTACAGATTGTCAGAAAAGAAATTCCCGCCGGAGAAAGCAGAAAGACTGTTCAGTACGAATATGTAATTGAATTCGGAGAGAAGGTGGAATAGTGGAAGCCAAAAAACCTATCGAAGGTAAAATGAGATATTTAAAATACGGCTTTGTTCACATGGAATGTAAAACTTATCACTGTCCAGAATGCAGAAAGATTTTAAATGCAGGACCGAACTACCAGCCTAAATACTGCTGTGAATGTGGACAGAAGCTTGATTTTACAGAGGTTAAATGGGAACCGGATAAACAAATTGGATATAAAGAGGAGGAAGAGAACTATGGCAAAGAGAAGCTGCCGAAGATCTGTTGATGAAAACAGAATTCATGACAAAGCAGTCAAAATGAGAAAAATGACTGATCAAAAGCTTGTGGATTACGTGGAGAATCGCGTTGCAAAGGCATATAGCGAAGGGATGAATAAAGGAAAAGCGAAAACTTCTGCTCACAATGGTAAAGGGGCAAAAGAATTTATAGCCCATCTCCAGATGTCTAAAATTTCTGGAATTGGAGCGGTAACAATCAATAAGCTTGTAAAGGTGGCAGAGGAAAATGGATACTTATAAGCGATCAATACGAGGAGCACAAAGCAGGGCGAATGGCGAATTTTTTGAAAATATGATTATTGCAGCATCCCGGTTCTATGAGAACCGGGAGATAGCTGCGATCGATAAGACACCGGAGGCGTTCAAGGTAATAAAGCCTGCCTGCAGGGAAAGGGGACAATTTATATGCTGTTTTACAAAGCAGGCCCAGCCTGATTTTAAAGGTGCATTAATGGATTCGACGATGGTTCTTTTTGATGCAAAACATACGGATAAGGGGCAGATAAACAGAGATGTGGTTACAGAAGAACAGGAAAAGTGTTTCGAAAGATACATGAAAATGGGTGCCATGTGTTTCCTGGTTATATCTCTGGGCTTTGAAGAATTTTATCGAGTTCCGTGGGTAGTGTTTCGGGACATGAAGAAAATCTACGGACATAAATACATGAACCGAGAAGAACTGGAACCTTACAAAATAAAATATTCAAACGGAGTGGTAAGGTACCTTGATGGTATTGTTCTCCGGGAAAGGAATGAAAATGATAGTACAGAAGTATGAGATCGCCAGAGTTATTGATAAATTAAAAAGTATTGTGCAGAAGAACGACCACTTTCCAGCTTTGGGAGGAATTTTAGTAAAAGACGGGTATTTAATCGCCTCCAACTCCGAGATCACAATGAAGGTCAAATTAGAGGCCTCAGAAGGCAGTTATTTTATTATTCCAATGAAAGCCTTTGACTTAATCAAAAATCTTCCGGATGGAGAAATCGACATCAGCGCAACCGACAAGAATGTAGTTATGATCAAGATAGGATCAATTAAAAACAAATACCAGAGTTATCCTCCGGAAGAATTCAATTTTGATATTACAGAGGATCCGGAAGCTGACGGAGTGGAATTGAACGGCAAAAAGATCATGGAAGCTATTGGACATGTTATTTATGCCGCTGCTGATGGAGGGGCAAACACTCAGATGACTGGAATTTACTTCGAGGGAACAAGTAGTGGAATTTCACTTGCAGCACTTGATGGACATGTGGTTGCGGTGGATTCTATTCCGGCAGAGGGAACAGCTGATATGAAATTGATCGTGCCGAAGACAACAGCTAAAAAACTGATTTCGATGGGTGTGATTGATGATGTGACACTTACATATACAAAAAATAGCGCGGTTTTCAAATCTGACGAATATACCATTTATACCAGACTGATTGAAGGGAATTATTTTCCGTATCAGAAGATGTTTACAGTTGGCGAGATCAATACATGCGCATCACGCACGGTGTTGATCGGAGCAATGACCAGAGCGAAGATGTGTACAGAGGAAAAGCAGCCGGTAGTATTTCAGATTGAAGACGATGTGCTGAATATCAGTATTCGGGATAAATTGGCAGACTATCAGGAACAGGTACCTCTCCAGGAAACCGTCTGCAAATCCATACGGTTGGGATTCGATTCAAGACTGGTCCTGGAAACACTGAAAGCGTTCACCTGTGACAATATTGCTCTTGGATTTACAAGCCCAAGAACACCGATGATTGTGGAAGCAGAGGACAGCGACATGAAAGCCATGGTGCTTCCGGTTGCGATAAGGGAGGCATAAACATGATTGAGATCATATCAGTAAAAGATATCAAAGACGCAACACTAGAGGAACTTGCAAATCTTCGCCGGAAGGGACTTCTTCCGGCAGAAGAAACCAAAAGAATGCCTGAAAGATCTCTTGGTCCGTATGAACGAACCAGAGCGCAGGTGGCCACTACAGGGAATAGATGGGCGATGGAAAACTTTATTGCCACGCATAACTGAGAGGAGGACGAATATTGAAGTTATACAAAGCGGTACATGAAAGAGAGAATAAATGCAAAGAACTGCATAAAGAAATGAACATGAAAGTTGGTCCAACAAGACTGGTGCAGCCAGAATTTTATTTGCTGGTCGATGTAGATGAAATGCAGAAGCAAGTAAATGCACTGGAGAACCAGGTAAACAGAATGAAAAGAATAGAGGCAAGAAGGAAATGGCGATATGGAAGAAAAAATAATTAAGATTCTGGAATTAGTTCAGATCAAGGAAGATGGGACAGTGGAGTTTCCGGAAGAATCCAAGAAATTGATCCACGAGGTGGCAGAAGATTGCCGAAAATTGCCGATTTATAAGGATAATAAGGATAAGGCAGTAGATTATAAGGATGAAATGACGGAGGAGAAGATATATTTGGACATGTGCTCAAAAATATCATGCGCTCCGACATGGCTCCATGCAATTATGGCTCCAAAGTTATTATTACCAGTAATTGATGATTTATTACAGGAGGAAGCAAAAAGTGTTTGCAGAAGATAAAAAAGCTCTTGCGTTTGCACAGCACTGCATAGGGTTAGATTACAAGAAGCCCTACAAACGTCACGGACGGTACTTTTACCGTCCATATAGGAATTATTATGATGCATCTGTTAAAGACTGTGAAACATGGGATTTGCTCGTTCAGGCAGGCTATGCAGAGGCAGGCCGGAAGGATAGGTACGGTGGCCGGATGTATTGGCTCAGCAGAGCAGGACTTGATGCACTTGGAGAGTATCTTGGCATAAAAATTTATGACGAGGAGGATTAAAATGGCAATTTATCATAAAACACTTAAATATCATGAGGACGAGACTCAGAAAAGAGATCTCACACAGGAGGACATACAATTCCTTTTGGAGCTGCAGAAAGAAATGAACACACAAGACACCACCGGAACAGCAGATCCACGCTATTGGGTAATCAAAGGCAGCGAGACATACCGGAATGATCTCGAACCAGACGAATATGGATTGCTTTGGGACGGAACGGAACCGGCCAGCACGACAGAAGAGACTATTAAATATCTAAATGAGAATATACTTCCGCATTGCGGAGATCTGGAAAAGAGAGAGTTATCCATTGAGCCTGAAAATCCGCTTTGTCCGTCCCATGAGTTTGTTCTCAATTACAAAGATTTTGACGGAAACGAGGATTGCGACTACCTTACCAGGGAAGAACTTAATGAATTTCTTTCTGAGAATGGATATTCGGAAGTAGAGGTTATAGGTATTTCTGTAAGACCTATCATCTATCCAAACACAATGTTTCTTACCGAAAAGGCAGCCCGGGAACACCTGCAACGTAATTATTACCATTATTCAGATGATGCGCATACTTACTGTATGTGCGCGTGGAGAAGCCCAGAGGTAGAGCGGTTGTGGAAAATTCTCAGAGAAATCCGCTGGGAAGGAGCCAGACGGGTAGATTTAGATTGAAACGAGCAGGGCAAGCAGATGCCATAGGAGAAAATGTTATGATAATTGCTAAAATTGAAGATTTTAAAGCAAAAAGTAACAACTTTAGAACTGAATTTATCGGGAAAGATAATACTGGTAGGAAGCGTTACCGGCCAATCAGCTTTAAGAAGACACTATTTGGGAGCATCGAAGATATTAACTACTATCCATTGATGAAAGAGTTTATTGAAATTGCCGGAAAATCGGAATTGTTAAAGACAGTTAAAGATTACTGCAGAGAACACTGTGCGTGGCTAAAGACAGAGAATGATATAGAAAATCATGCCATTGATTGTCTACTGTCAAAAGCATACGAATACTGGAAGGATTTTCCGAAACAGATGCCAGAACCGGACAAATGGATTTTCTATTTTAAAAGCATAAAAATGCTTGAAAGAAATTTATGAGCCGGGATGACTATGCTTTTCCGTGCGCCGGCTGTCTTTGCGACCATTGTGCGAACAATCTGTACAGTTCAGACCAAATGGCAGGAGAAGCAAAGATATTTTGCTATGTTTGCGAGGAATGTCGATACTATGATGGGGACTTAAAAAATAAAGATATGAGATGTAAGCAGTGCGAAAACTATATTGTGACAAATGAACATGCTGAACGTTTGAGAAAAAAGATAAAGGTGGTAAAGAAATGATAAAGATTAAGGAGAAACGTATGCAGAGTTATGTCCTTAGAGCCAGAAAAATGGTCCAAGAAGGAAAAAACAAAGAAGGGGCAGAAATGCTTAGTGAAGGCTTGAACTATTACAGTAAAAATATCATTAAAGCTCTTACACCATATGCAACTGCAGACGCCGGAATTATTTCTATGGTCCTGCGCAACTTGGCAGATGGTATCGAAAAGGATAATCCAGGAGCAAAAGAACTTCGCATGTGGGCAGAAAACAACACCACAAAACCTGAATTGCAAGAAACAATTAAGGTAAAAAAACCCAATATGAGGTAGAAAATGACAAGAACTGAAACAACCAAATTCCTCGGAAAATTACTTACAGATACTCGCCTCGGAGGGGCTGGCTCGCACTGGGCCAGAGAGGTTAGTATTGATCCATGGACACCGAAGGCAAGGCGGGTGGACTACATGGAATTTTCTCCGGCGAATCAATACTCTGTGTCAGGAATAGAAAAAGGCATATTCACCTGCTATGAAATCAAGAGCTGCAAAGAGGATGTTTATAGCGGTAATGGTTTGAATTTCTTTGGGGAAAAGAATTACATTGTAACTACGATGGCGTGTTACAAAGACATTCTGCCAGATTTCCGGAGTGGCAAATTTGCTAATTACATGAGCGAAAAGCACCCGGATTCATCAATTTATTACGGCATTATGGTTGCTATTCCGTTTTGGGGAGAAGCAACGGAAGAATTCAATGATCCCACACCATTAAGCGAGGATAGAAACTGGAAGTTGGAAATTGTATTGCCTTGCAGGCAGGGGATAAGAACGAAGTCTATGACAGAATTACTATTCTGCATGCTGCGGAGTGGGCGTTGAGAGGAGGAATTAAGATGGCAATATTCCATAAAACATTGCAGTATCATGAAGATACAACGGAGAAAAGAGATATTTCTCAGGAAGATATAGAATTTCTGAAGAAATTGCAGCTTGAAATGAATACTCAGGACACAACAGGAACAGCGGATCCTCGCTTCTGGGTTATTAAAGGTAGCGAGAGAGTGATCAATAATGAGGATCCGGACGAGCTGTGCTTACAAGTAGATGGAAGTACAGTTACAAGCACGACGGAAGAAACGGTAAAGTATCTCAATGATAACATCTTGCCAGACTGCAATATCGATAGAGGCTGCAAAATTGAAACAGGGTATACATGGGATTTTAAACTGACGTACACGGAAGATGGAGAAGAAGAGTATGAGGATTTGTCAACGCAGGAAGTGAATGAATTTCTTGCCAACAATGGACATGATGATACCATGATAATTGGTATTTCAATCAGACCATTTATGTACCCAAACACGATGTTTCTTACAGAGAAAGAAGCCAGGGAACATCTTAAGAGAAATTATTATCATTACTCAGAAGACGCACATACATATTGCATGGTTGCGTGGAGATCCCCGGAAGTAGAAAAATTATGGAAGATATTACGGGAAACAAAATGGGATTGCAAAGACAAAGAGCTTGAAAGCCATGAAGAAAAGTACATTCTACATTACTGTATTTCTCTCATGCAGGAGCTGGTCGGATGTTTCGAAGAATGGTACAGATGGGTACATGGAGAAAATGCAATAGAAGAGCTGAGTGAAGAAGAAAGGTTCTGCTATAACATGTCGTATTTCCATATTGTCCAGGAACTGTTTTTGTTTCGCACATCACATTCTGGAGGAACATCAACGAGGGCAAAATGCAGACAGTTTGGTGTTGATAGCAGTGAAAATGTCGAATTCAAATTCAGTGAGGAAGAAGATGGATAAATCAATAATAATGTTTGACACACCGGATTCTTGTGGAGAATGTTTCTGCCAGAAAGGGTATACAGTTTATGGTTATGCGTGTGGTCTCACAAATAGGATGAATAAAGATGCTCGCTGTAGGCCGGGTTGGTGCCCGTTGATACCACTTCCGGAACGCCATATAGCTTCGAAAACTGCAACGGGGTATGAAATTGGATACGAAGATGGATGGAATGAGTGTCTTGAAAAAATAGTGGGAGGCGAGTAATTTGAAAAGCTTAGAAAAAATATTGGAAAATCGTTGCATTCGGAATCACAAAACAATGTTTCCGGCGCATGAAGCAGAGATTGGACTTCCGGACTGTGGAATCTGTAGAGTGATATGGGAACGTGTGAATGGTTATGAACACGTAGCGGCCTCTCCACAAGATCCTGGTTCGCAAAATAAATACCTTCTTCCAACATGGACTGATATGCGTGTATTAAAGGATATTTTCTTTGGGGATGAAGAAGTAGAATACAAGTTTAGGATAAAGAAGTATCAATATGCAAATTTAAATGGTGCTGAAGGCTGGCTACATTTATGGAGACCAATAGGGCATGAAATTGATGAATCAGTAAAGAGAGAAGGTGAATAAATGAGAAGTGTATTATTTTATATTGCGGGAGCTGCTACAGTAGGAGCGTTTTTTACATTATGGTGTGCGATAGCAGTACAAAGAGTGAGAAAAGAGAGTGAAGCATCCAAGTATGGAGAACTTTGTGCGAGGATCCAGAAACAGATCGATGAAACAAGAATGAGGATTTCTTCTGTGAAAATGCAGCTTCATATAGCAGATCATGCTCTGGATCAGGCATTGCTTCAGTGGAAGTATGAGTATTTGATGAAACAGGAACAATGGCTTGTCGAACTGATGTGCGGAAAAATAGAAGAAGAAAAGCAGGAGGAAAAGCAATGAAATGTAGTATTAGCACATATTATAAAATTTTAGACGCAGAGCTGTATAACTTTGATGATGGCTATATGCAGCTGAATGTCGATATTGATACAAAAAACATCGATCTTGAAGAATATGTAAGCATGCAGAAAAAGAGCATTGCGGATATGTGCAATGTGCCGGAAGAAAAGGTAATTCCAATATCTCGATTAGAGTATGAAACATATACAGACGAGTAAAGAAAGGAAGCCCATATGTACAGTAAATGCCAGAAGTGCGGAAAGAAACTGACGGATCCGGAAAGCATCAAAAGGGGATATGGTCCGGAATGCTGGAATAGCCTAACTGCACATTATTACCGGAGCCCTGTTGACTGGGAAAACTACAGAGTACCTGGGCAGATGAACATCGAGGATTTTTTGGATATGGGAGGTGGGGACAATGGCGATAAGAAAGATATGCCCTGAATGCGGGCAGCAGTACGGCACCAGACCAGCAGTGTCGAGAAAGGATAGGAAAACAGAAATATGTCCTGACTGTGGAACAAAGCAGGCACTTGACACTGTGAGGGATTTGTTGGGACCGGAAATGACCGATCAGCAATGGGAAGGATATAAAAGTGGATTTTTAAAAAGGTCGAGGGAGGGACAGCATGGACAGAACACTTTATAATGCCAGCGGGTGTAAGGATAAGACCGCTCATGATGCGATTTGTTCTGCATCAAAACCGCAGACACAGGTTTTCAGATCTGACTGGACGCGGAGAGACAACGAGGCAGATATGTTCGTAAAGATGGTGAAACGTCTGGCAAAAGGATTTAATTTTAAACTTTGCGACAGAATTCGATTTGAGGATCCGGAAACAGGAAAGAAATATTTGTGAGGTATGGCATGGACACAGAGAAAAAAGTACAATTCGTAGCACTGACAAAAGAGGAAATTGATGCAATGATTCAGCAGGCTGCCCTTGCCGGCGCACAGGTTGCGTCTGATGCAATGATGGTAGGGCAGAGAAAAAGCGAGAAGGAGAAGATTGATCGTCGTTTGCATAATACTGATTTACTCCTTAGAAATTACAGAACTTTAAAGGCGAGCTACGAAAATGCCGTCTACAAGTCCAAGGAAGGGGAGGTTACAGAGGTGCTGGAAGACATCATGACCATGAAAGATGATAAGGTCATAGTGGAGAGCATCAAAACTTCGGCCAAAAGAACCGCTATCATGGTACAGCATATTGACAAAATGCTTGATGTATACCGTATCTATTGTAGCAAATTATCGGAAAAAGATAAGAGACGCTATAAGATTATTAAAGCCCTTTACATATCAAAGACGCCAATGACGATTGCAGAAATTTCAAAAAAATTTTCGGTCAGCAAGGTTACTGTATACGAAGATATCAAAATTGCGAAAGAGCGCTTATCTTCGCTGTTTTTCGGAATTGATGGTCTGAAGTTTTTTTAATAAAATCAGAATAACGGAGTCCGTTAACTTAACATTGACTTAATAACGAAAATGGTGTATGATATGCGAGTAAAATTTTAATCAAAAGCCATGAGCCACTGGGAAAAAACCAGTGGCTTTTTTAATGTAATCTTGGGAGGGAGGAAAGAATAAAAAGATGAAATGCTCCTTTAAAAATTTTAGAGGAGATTATACATGAATGGAGTAACTATATTATTTGCATATGCAGTTATCATGATCCTGGCAACAGTGATCATGACAAAGAAAGAAAAAAATGTGGAACGATTCTGTGTTGGAAACCGTTCTGAAAACTGGTTGATGTCGGCTCTCAGCATTGCGGCAACGTGGATCTGGGCTCCGGCATTATTTGTATCAACTGAAAAAGCATATTCCACCGGATGGGTCGGCTTGTTTTGGTTTCTGGTTCCGAATGCTCTTTGCCTTGTGATATTCATTCCTTTTGCAAAGAGGATCCGAAAGGAAATGCCGGAAGGAATGACACTGTCTGGTTATATGAAAGAAAAATACAAATCCGATGGAGTGAAAAGGGTTTACCTGTTTCAGCTAATCGGACTGTCTGTCCTATCAACAGGAGTTCAGCTTCTTGCGGGAAGCCAGATTCTTAGTGCAGTAACAGGAATTTCGTTCAAAACCATGACTATTTTGCTCGCTTGTATAGCAATTTCCTATTCTCTGTTCTCTGGAATTAAAGCATCTATGCTTACAGATGCTATTCAAATGGTATTCATGCTTGTTGCATGTAGCCTATTTGTAATATTCGGAGTAAGAAATACAGGAACACAGGGCATTATACAGGGTCTGAGTGGTATATCAGGAGACTGTACAACGCTCTTTTCTGGAAAAGGAGTAGAGATTTTCTTAGCCTTTGGGCTTCCGACAACGATCGGACTTTTATCCGGGCCGTTTGGAGATCAGAGCTTCTGGCAGAGGGCATTTGCAGTAAAAAAAGAGAAGCTGGGAAGAGCGTTTCTTCTTGGAGCAGTTCTTTTTGCGGTGGTTCCACTGTCAATGGGAATTCTTGGATTTATGGGGGCCGGTGCAGGATATCAGGCACAGAACCTTGGAATCATCAATTTTGAATTGATCCGCCACTTTTTCCCGTCCTGGGCAGTATTGCCGTTCCTTTTCATGATTGTTTCCGGCTTGCTGTCTACAGTGGATAGCAACCTGTGCGCAGTATCTTCGCTTACGACAGATATTGCAGGAGGAAAAGACATCAGGAAGACCAGAGCTGCAATGGCAGTGCTTCTGATCGCTGGCATTCTGATTGCAAATATCCCGGGAATTACAGTGACACATCTGTTTCTGTTTTATGGCACACTGAGGGCGTCAACATTACTTCCAACAGTCATGACACTGAAAGGGGTAAGATTGAATGCAAAAGGGATTATCACAGGTGTGCTTGCTGCACTGGCTGTAGGGCTTCCTGTATTCGCCTATGGCAGCGTTTTGAATAGTGGACCATATAAAACACTGGGAAGCTTGCTGACAGTCCTGTTGAGCGGAATTATTGCCTTGGCCGCTTCCGGAAAGGAGAGACGCTATGCTCGGTAGAAAACAATCCGTTCGAAATAATGAAGACTGGAAGAATGCGCTTGATCACATTGAAGAGACGGTGTCAAAGAAAGAACTGGATTCCCTTGTGAAAAAGACAGCGAAAGACATCAAAGAGAAATGCAAGGGGAAAAAGGCAGCCTATGCATGGAGTGCGGGAAAAGACTCACTGGTACTTGGAGAGATATGCGAGAAAGCCGGTATTGATCAGAGCGTCCTTGTAAGGTGTAATCTGGAATATCCGGCATTTATTGCATGGATAGAGCAGAATAAACCTTCTGGTCTTGAGGTTATCAATACCGGACAGGATATGGAATGGCTGAAAAAGCATCCGGATATGTTGTTCCCGGATAAAAGCAATAAGGCAGCGCAGTGGTTCCATATCGTACAGCACAGGGGACAGGCGCGATATTATAAAGAGCATCAGCTGGAAATACTCCTGCTCGGACGCAGAAAGGCAGACGGCAATTATGTTGGAAAAGATAATATCTACACTAATTCAGCCGGAATCACCAGATACAGCCCTCTTGCAGAGTGGAGGCACGAAGATATCCTTGCATACATTCACTATTATGATGTGAAGCTCCCGCCTATATATGACTGGGAAAAAGGATATTTATGCGGTACACATCCATGGCCTGCCAGACAGTACATGGAGACAAAACAGCAGGGTTGGAAAGAAGTTTACGACATTGATAAGACCATAGTTGAGAATGCGGCACAGCATTTCGATGGAGCCAGAGAATTTTTAAAAGCTATCAAATAGCCGGTTGCAGCCGGAAGCCATTGCCCTTCAGAAATGGAGGACAAAATGAAGGTTATTAAAAAGAGACTGGATGATCTTAAACATCCAGAGAAAAATGTCAGAATTCATTCTGAACAGCAGATCAGGGAACTGAAACGCTCCCTTGAGAAGTTTGGACAGACCAGAGCCCTTGTTGTGGATGAAAATAATGTGATTCTGATCGGGAACGGCTTATATGAGGCTATGGTGAGCCTTGGTTATCAGGAGGCATCCGTATATGTAAAAACGGAACTTTCTGAAAATGATAAAAAGAAGCTTATGATAGCCGACAATAAGACTTATGCTCTTGGAATTGATAATCTGGATACACTGAATGAGTTTCTTGAGGAATTGCAGGGCGATCTGGACATTCCGGGATACGATGAAGAAATATTACAGCAGATGGTCGCGGATGCAGACGAAGTAACTGAGAAAATCTCTGAATATGGGACATTGGACGAATCAGAGATCCAGAAGATAAAGGAAGCCAATGAGAAACGGGAGCAGAAAGCGGCAGCAGCGGAAATATCTGACAATAATTCAGAGAACAGTTCGGAAAATCCGAACACTTCAGACAACCAATCGTCGGAAAGGCAGAATACCACTGAAACAGAACCGGAAATAACAGAAACCCGGAAGTTTGTTATCTGCCCGAACTGCGGTGAAAAGATATGGCTGTAAAACGTTGTGAAGCCAATATCGATGTTGTGAAAGCTGCAGAGATCCGGATAAAAAACGTGTTCGGAAACGGGCTACCAGTGTTCTTTTCTTTCAGTGGGGGGAAGGACAGCTTATGCGTGGCGCAGCTGATGGTCAATCTGGCCAATCGAGGTGAGATTGACATGAAACAACTTACAGTGCAGTTTATAGATGAAGAAGCAATCTTTCCTTGCATGGAGGATATGACAAAGAAGTGGCGGCGCATCTTTATGATGATGGGGGCGAAGTTTGAATGGTTTTGCGTGGAAGTAAAACACTTCAACTGCTTCAATGAACTGTCAAACGATGAAACCTTTATCTGTTGGGATTCCGCAAAGCAGGATGTCTGGGTACGGCAGCCGCCTTCCTTTGCGATAAGGAACCATAAACTGTTACGTCCAAGGATTGATGCTTATCAGGATTTCCTGCCAAGGACAACCGTATCAGGAATTACAATGGTCGGTATCCGTACAGCGGAATCTGTACAGAGGCTTCAGAATATTGCGTCTATGACAAAAGCAGGAAACAAAATGACTGCAAAGAAGCAGGTATTTCCCATTTATGATTGGACGGACAATGATGTCTGGCTCTTCCTTCTGAGAAATCATGTAGATATCCCGGAGATATATTTGTTCCTCTGGCAGTCAGGATCCAGTAAAAGGCAGATGCGAGTATCCCAGTTCTTTTCTGTTGATACAGCAAGAAGCCTTGTGAAGATGAATGAGTATTATCCAGATCTTATGGAACGGATCATCAGAAGAGAACCGAACGCTTATCTGGCTGCCCTGTATTGGGACAGCGAGATGTTCGGCAGAAGTTCCAGAAAAAGGAAAGAGGCGGAAGAGGGACAGGAGCAGAGAGATTATCGACAGGAGCTGATACATCTTTTTAATCACATGGACGTTTTTTTCGACACTCCGCATAAAAGGCATGTGGCAGAACGATACCGTAATTTCTTTATGGCGGTATCAGCAATAGCTACATCGGCCGATTGCAAGCACATATACGAAGGACTGATATCCGGAGATCCCAAAATGAGGGCATTCCGGGCACTGTACCAGAGAGTATATGGACGTTATATCAACGATGCGAAGAAAGGAGAACACCATGGACAATAAGCTGTCAGCACCATCTAGGACCATGCATTGGGTAGATAGGAATAAGATCAAACCAAATGATTACAACCCGAACAAAGTTTCGAGACAAAATCTGGAACTGCTCACACAGTCTATCTTTACAAACGGATGGACGCTGCCAATTGTGGTAAGACCAGACGGTACTATTATTGATGGATTCCACAGATGGACGGTTGCAGGACCTGACTGGAAGTACGTTCCTCCTTCGGAAGAAGATGATCGCAGGACATTATACGAACGTCTTGAGGGAAAAGTGCTTGTAGTGATTGTTGATCATAAAGATAAAGCGAAAAATATTTACGGTACCGTTACCCATAATAGGGCAAGAGGTACCCATTTGCTAGAACCTATGAAGAAAATCGTTAAAGAACTCATGGACGAAGGCAAAACAGTTGAAGAAATCGGAAAACAGCTTGGAATGAGACCGGAGGAGATCTTCCGATTGTCAGATTTTTCAAAAGAAGACTTCTTGAAGATGATGACAAAAGGGGTGACGGGCTATTCAAAAGCTGAATTTATTACAAAAATTTAATATTGTTCTACGACATATAGAACAGAAAGCAGGGAGAGGGAGTGCAACCTCTCCCTTTTGCATATGCCGAAATAAGATGATGGAGGGGAGGGGTGTCCATTGGCAAGGGCAAGAAGTCCCAACAGCATTGAAGCTGAGGAAATGTATAAGAACGGGATGAAACTTGTTGACATTGCCAAGAAGTTGGACGTCCCGGCCAGCACAGTTCGGCGGTGGAAATCAACACAGAATTGGGACGGAAAGACAAAAGGAAAGAAAAACGAACGTTCGCAAAAGAAAAAAACGAACGCTCGCCATAAAGGTGGACAGCCTGGAAACAGAAATGCAGTTGGAAATAAGGGCGGTCCACTGAAACCGGGAGATAAGATTGCAGAGAAACACGGAGCATATTCCTCTGTATATTGGGATGTCCTTGATGAGTCTGAAAAAGATATGATCGAAGATATCCCGATGGATGAAGAAATGCTCCTGATCGAACAGATTCAGCTCTTTGCCGTGAGGGAAAGAAGGATTATGATTGCAATCAATAAATACCGGAACATGAAAGGTGAAGTATCCCTGTATGGATTCAACCGAAGCGAAAGCAAAAGGACATTCAAAACAGAAGAGGACAAGCAACTCTACGAAGAACGCATAGAGAAGAAAATTTCTGCTGAAGAACGTCTGCCGGGAGATATGTATAACATGCAAACCACAATGGAAAACAAGGACAATATGATTGCCAGACTTGAAAAAGAGCTGTCAACTGTACAGTCAAAGAAGACAAAGGCTATTGAAGCACTTGCGAAGCTGAGACTTGAAAAGCAGAAGATAGCCGGAGAAAGCAAGGGCAATGAGGTTGTTCGTGCATGGGCCGAAGCTGTGGTAAAAGCAAGGGAGGGAGAGAACAAAGATGGATGATATACAGTTCTCTGAATTCCTTGATGAAAGCATACCGCTGTGGCGAAATGATCCGGTTATGTTCTTCCGGGAGGTGCTCAACTTTGAACCTGATGAATGGCAGGCAGAAGCTGCAAGAGATTTGGCGGCAAACCCGAAGGTCAGTATTAAATCTGGACAGGGTGTAGGAAAGACTAGTCTTGAGGCAGCAGTATTTCTTTGGTTCATAACCTGTTTCCCATATCCAAGAATCGTTGCGACAGCACCAACCAAACAGCAGTTGCACGATGTCCTCTGGTCTGAGATTTCTAAGTGGATGAGCAAGTCTGAGTTGCTCTCTATGCTTCTGAAATGGACAAAGACCTATGTTTATATGGTTGGCAATGAAAAGCGTTGGTTTGGTGTTGCTAGGACTGCTACAAAGCCAGAGAATATGCAAGGCTTCCATGAAGATAATATGCTTTTTATCGTTGATGAAGCTTCCGGTGTTGCGGATCCGATCATGGAGGCTATCCTTGGTACCTTATCCGGATCAAATAATAAACTTCTTCTGTGTGGAAACCCAACACGAACATCTGGAACATTCTATGATTCGCATACCAGAGACAGGGCACTGTATAAATGCCACACTGTATCATCTGCAGACAGCAGTAGAACAAACAAAGAAAATATTGATTCGCTCATAAGGAAGTATGGATGGGATTCAAACGTAGTCCGTGTCCGTGTCCGTGGAGAATTTCCGAATCAGGAAGATGATGTATTTATTCCGTTAAGCCTGATCGAGCAGTGCAGCAGTAAATTGCTAGAACTTGATGATGCGGCTGGGATGCAGTTTGTATCACTGGGGGTAGATGTGGCTCGTTTCGGAGATGATGAAACGATCATATATCGTAATTATCATGGTCATTGCAAAATAGTTCGAAACAGGCGAGGACAGAACCTGATGGCCACTGTAGGTGACATCGTAAAGGAATTCAAAAAGATATACAGGGAGTATTCAAAGTATGAAGGCAAGGTGTATGTACAGATTGATGACACCGGTCTTGGTGGAGGTGTTACTGACCGTCTGAAGGAAGTTCGGAAAGAACAGAAGCTGTATAAGATGCAGATTATTCCGATAAATGCAGCAGAAAAGATTGAGACCGATACGGCAGCAGGTAAAGATGCAGCTGAAAAGTACAATAACCTGACCACCGCCATGTGGGCCAGCATGCGAGATCTTCTGGATAACAAGCAAATTGTAATTGAAGACGATGAGCAGACGGTCGGCCAGCTTTCCTCCAGAAAATATACAATGACGAGTAACGGAAAGCTTGAAATCGAATCAAAAAAAGAAATGAAGAAAAGGGGGCTGGATTCCCCCGACCGAGCAGATGCTCTTTCTTTGGCATTGTATCTCGGAAAGATCAAGAAACACACAGGCACAGCACCTGGAGTCAAAGAATTACAGGAGCTGACCAAAGACAATTACTGGGGCTGATATAGCCGGAAAGAGGGGTGATGAAGATGAAAGAGTATGGACGGATTGGACAGAAACGCTGGGAAGGACAGTTTTACGAGGAATTTCTTCCGGAACTGTCCGGAATGCGTGGGATAAAGGTGTTTCAGGAAATGGAAAAGAATGACGATACCGTTGGAGCTATTCTTTTCGCAATCAAGATGATGATCCGGCAGGTCGAGTGGCATGTGGAACCGGGAGGCAATGATGCCAAGGATAAGGAAGCTGCAGAGTTTGTTGAAAGCTGTATGGACGACATGCAGGCCACATGGACAGACACCATTTCGGAAATCCTGTCATTCCTGCCTTACGGTTGGAGCTTCCATGAGATTGTATATAAGCGCCGAATGGGTAAAACAAAGAACCGAAGATCGTCAAGCAAATACTCTGATGGACTGATAGGTTGGCAGAAACTTCCTCCGAGAGCACAGGATACCTTGTATCGCTGGGAATATGATGATAGTGACAATCTGATTGGAATGACACAGCAACCGCCTCCGGATTATGGACTGTTTACTATACCGATGAGTAAAGCAATGCTATTCCGAACGGAGAGCGTAAAAGACAATCCGGAAGGCCGGAGTATTTTAAGAAACGCATATCGCTCCTGGTATTTTAAACGGAGAATCCAGGAAATTGAAGCTATCGGAATTGAGCGAGATCTTGCAGGTCTGCCAGTTATTCATGCTCCTGAAAGGTTAGAAATATGGGATAGTCAAGATCCTGACATGGTTAAAATTAATGCAGCACTTATTACCATGGTAAAGAACCTTCGCAGAAATGAATCCGAAGGGCTTGTTCTTCCGTATGGATACGAAGCGGAACTTCTGAGCACCGGAGGTACAAGACAATTTGACACCAATGCAATCATAAACAGATACGATACGAAGATCGCCCAGACAGTCCTTGCAGATTTTATTATGCTTGGGCATGAAAAGACTGGAAGCTTCGCACTAAGCTCGGACAAGACAGAATTGTTTTCTGTTGCGCTCGGAGCTTTTTTAGATGTTATTTGCGAGACGTTCAATAACCAGGGCATTCCTTCGTTGATAGACATCAATGGTTCCCATTTCGATGGGATTGAGGACTATCCTACACTCGCCCATGGAGATGTGGACAAACGGGATATCACGAAACTGTCAACATTCCTGAAGGATATGGTCGGCACGGGAATCTTGATACCTGATGAAGAACTGGAAGATTATGTCAGGGAGGCAGCAAACCTGCCGGAAAGAACGGAAGTTCCAGATTCCAGAGAGAAAGATGAACGGCGAGAAGCACAGCGCAGAGCACCAGAGAAGACAGCAAACGAACCTGATGGACCAGAGGTGGATCCAGAAGAGAATCAAGATGCTGAGGAAGCCAAGAAAAGGTTAGGCAGGTGATTTGATGATGCGAAAAATACGGCCACGATCAAGGGCTGTTAAAAAAAGCGAAGAATCACAGAGAGTACTGGATGCACTTGACGCCTATCTCGAGGGAAATATTGATGAACCAGTAAGATGGCTTGTTCGATTCTGGCAGGATCAGGCAGCAGTCATGCTGTACAGAGAACTGCGAGAACTCGTAATAGGAGAAACAGATCCGGAAAGCCTTTTTGATATATGGTTCCAGGATTATTCGAAGATGCTGTCAGAAAAAATGACACCTGTATGGGAACAGGCGTTTCTTGAAGGGTGGAAAAACAATTCTCTCTTTTGTGGAGCAGAAGATGTAATAAGCTCTGAGAGCTGGGTTCGAAGCTGGATTGTTGATCATACGGGAGATTTGATAACAAATTGTTGTAATGAGCAGGTGAGCGCAATTCGGTATCTGATCGCTGAAGCTGAATCTCTTAATATGAGCAGTGCTGAAACGGCAAGATATATCCGGCCAACAATAGGACTGACAGAGAGACAGGCTGCGGCGAATCTCAAATATTACAACTCCATCAAGGAAAGGCTGACAACGGATCATCCGAGAATGAAACCTGAGTCAATTGAGCGGAAAGCGAGGGAGGCTGCTTCAAAATATGCAGAAAGACAGCAGCGGTATAGGGCAGAGACTATAGCCAGATCGGAAATAGCACAAGCCTATAACCATGGCGCAGATGCTTTTGTGAGGGAAGCGGTAACTGCAGGGAACCTTCCGGAGATGGAAAAAGAGTGGTCAACAGCTTTGGACGGCCATGTGTGCGCATCATGTGCAGCTCTTGAAGGCACTAAGATAGGAATGGATGATGAATTTAAAACGGTATCCGGAAGGAGAGAGATTACAACGTCTATTCCACCATTACACCCGCGCTGCAAATGTGCGGTGAAGTATGTGAGGGTGAAAAATGAAAACATTCAATGAAATAATGAAAATAAGGGACGAACCGGACAACAAGCCGGAGGTAACAAAAAGAAAGTTCCAGGTAAAGAAGACAAATAATGAAAAAATGCAGGCATTCGGCTGGGCCAGTGTTGCTATTGCTGAGAATGGAGAAACTCTGGAAGACTGGCAGGGTGACATCATAGAGCCTGATGAACTTGAAAGCGCCGCTTACAAGTTCGTTGATCTCTACCGGGAAGGTGGAGAGATGCACGAAAGAGGTGGGGTTGCTTATCTGATCGAGAGTGTTGTATTTACGGAAGAGAAGATGGCAGCAATGGGAATCCCGGAAGGCACGCTCCCTGTTGGATGGTGGATAGGCTTTCAAGTGACAGATGCGGATGTATGGGAGAAGGTAAAAGATGGAACTTACAGTATGTTCTCCATTGAAGGGAAAGCAGAAAGGGTAGAAGTAAACAATGAATAAGTATATTGGAACAAAGCTTATTGAGGCAGAAAAAGCAACTCTTGCGGAAGCACAGGCATTAAAAACAGGTGCCTGCGATACCATTGAAGAAGCAAGAGAAAGATTTGGAGGTTCAGATGATGGCAATCCGGGATATGTAGTTAAATATCCGGATGGATACATCAGTTGGTCTCCGAAAGATGCGTTCGAGCAGTCTTATATGCAGGTTCAGGAGAATCCGAAACTGATATCTGGCGTATCAATAGGAGAGCACATGGTGAATGATTTTATCAGCTATATTGAAACCAGTACCGTAGGCTATAAGACAACAATGGTTCGTTGCGTGCTTCGAAATGGTTTTGAGATCATTGAAACATCTGCATGTGTAGATGCTCGGAATTATGACCAGAAGCTCGGAGAAGAAATCTGCATGAAGAAGATAAAGGATAAGATCTGGTATCTTTTAGGATTTCTGCTTCAGACAGCGTGGCATGGAATTAAATAAATGTGATCAATAGGCGCCCAAAAGGGCGCTTTTTTGATAAATAAAAGTGAAAGGAGGAAGCATTGTGGCAACAAAACTGAAAGGCCTGGAAGTGGGTAAAGTAGATTTCGTTGATGAAGGCGCAAATCAGAGATCTGATATCAAACTGCTGAAAGGCAAGAATAAAGCAGAGGAAACATCAGATCCGGAAATCGGACTATTTAAACGATTCCTGAACTGGATCAGCGGAGAAGTGCAGAAATCAGCCACGACATTTGATGAACAGATCAACGCTGTGAGCATGGATGCAATCCGGGATGAAATCTGGTCTGTATGTTACGCCCTGCAGAATTCACTTAATTCAATCCTGTGCGACCCAGAACTGGACAGCAGCGGGAAGCAGAGTGCAATGGATACAAGCATTGAACAGTTCGCTACAGCTATGAAGGAATACATTCCCGGATGGGCTGGGGGAACATCTGCAAAAATCAAAAAGAATCTGGATGCACCTGACGAAACAGATCTTCCTATGGTGATGAAAGCGCATAGCAATCTGGAGGAAATCATTCAGAAATCCGTAGAAACGAAAGGAGAATTGGAAGACATGATTAAAATCGACAAGTCAAAAATGTCTGCTGAGGAAAGAGCGACATATGATGAACTTATCAAAAAGTTTGCCGTAGAGACAAACGAGGACCCGTCTATCGAGAAGAAAGCACCGCAGAAAAGCGAAAAAGAGGAAAACCCAGACGTTCTCGATGATGATGGAGCTGAAAAGAAAACAGATACAAAGAAATCTCTTACACCGCCAGAACAGAATACAGACGATGATATTTACAAAGGACTGCATCCTCTTGTAAGAGAAAAACTGGAAGCTCTCGAGAAAAGAGCGGAGGAAGCGGAAGACAGAGAACTTTATGCAGTTGCTAAGAAGTACGAAGTTCTTGGAGAGAAGCCAGAAGAACTGGCTAAGTCCTTGAAAACACTGAAAAGTGCAGGTGGAACTGCCTACAATGATATGATTGGCATTCTCGACAGAAATGTGGCGATGGTCAACAACTCTGGCGTATTTGGAGAAATCGGAAAATCATTCTCTGGCGGAACTTCAGCAGTCAAGAAGTCTGCAGCAGAAGGAAAAATCGATACGATTGCAAAGGGATTGCTTGAAAAAGATCCTTCCATGCCATATAACATGGCGCTGGCAAAAGCCTGGGAAGCACATCCGGAGCTTGTAGCTGAGTATGAAAACGAAGCCGGATACTAAGAAGGAGGCGAATGATAATGGGTAAAAATTTTAATGGAACACAGATCAACCAGTCATCAACTATTTCCGAAAAGGCAGGAGCAGATGTTGCTGACATCCGTAACCTTATTCTGAAATACGATACTGATGGTAATGTGGTTGTCGCTGCCGATGGCACAGCACCTCTGCTTGGCGTTTCTATTATCGAAGGTGGATATAATGACATTTCCGGTGTAGAAGCTGGAAATGTTAAGAAGGGTGAAGACGTTGATATCCTGATTAAGGACATCGGATTCGTCATTGCTTCCGCTGAGATCAAGAAAGGGCAGGAGGTTACTGCGACCACCGGAGGAAAAGCGGCAGTTGCGGCAGCTGGTGATTACGTGATCGGGGTAGCTCTTAACAATGTATCTGCTGGAGGCTACAGCAGACTGCAGCTTTCTAAATACCAGAAGGCAAAAGCATAATCTTGATAAAGGAGGATAATATTGATGAGAAACACAGCAGCAGGAATCCAGTTTGAAATCGCAAAAGGCGTATTCAGACCTCACACAGCACTTACAAACATGGCTCTGGCATATTACCAGAATGCAGCTAACTACTTCGCAAAGGCTCTTTTCCCAACCTGTCCGGTAAGTCTTTCTTCTGACAACTACTATGAGTTCAGCAAGGAAGATCTTCTGAGAGATAACTGGAACAGAAAACCTGCTTATGGAAAAGTTGATCCTACAGTAGTAGGCGAGAGCATGAAACCTTATGTATGCCAGGTAGACCAGATGATCATGGGAATTGATCAGATTCGCCAGACCGATCTCAGTAGAAGACAGGGACCAACCACAATGCAGCCTAAACAGCAGAGAGTAAAAACCATTGCAGAACAGGCAAATATCCATCAGGATCGTCTGTTTGCGGAAAGCTACTTCAAAGCCGGTGCATGGAAGAATGAACTTTCCGGAGTTGACACTACAAGCCCTTCAACCAATGAGTTTATTAAATTCAGCAATGCAAACTCTGATCCGATTGCATTTATTGATAGCGAGAAGACAAGCATGAATCAGCAGACGGGACGTATGCCGAACCGCCTTGGTCTTGGTATCAATGTATTTAATGCCCTGAAGGTGCATCCGGCAATCCTTGAAAGGGTTAAATATGGTGGAAGCACTGCAAACCCAGCGTCTGTAACAGAAAACGTTCTGGCACAGCTCTTCGGAGTAGAAAAGATCGTGGTGCTTAAATCCATCATGAACAATGCCGGCATGGGAGAAGATGAAAATATGCAGTACATCGGAGATCCGGATGCATTCCTTCTTGCCTATGCTACAAACGCACCGAGCATTGATGAACCGTCTGCCGGCTACATCTTTACATGGGATATGCTTGGAAATGGACAGATGCTTCCGATTCTGAACTATCTTGGCGAGAATGGAACACATACAGAATACGTGGAAGGACTTATGGCAACAGATATGCATAAGACATCCGATGATCTGGCGAGATTCTACAAATCTGCAGTCTAAGGAGGTGCCATATGAAGCTTGTTGCAAATAAACCATGCACTCTGAGCGGAAAACGATACTTCATCGGAGAGGAAATCCCGGCCGAAGCAGTCACTGATCCGGTAGCTCTTGAAAAAATGGGAGTGCTGACTGTGATTCGTGACGGTATTCCGGTTGAAACACTTGAGGAATGCGTGGCATCAGTCGGAGAAGTATTCTTCAAAATCGAAATCGTAAAAGGAGATAAGGGCTTCGATTTGGACGTTACAGAGCCTCAGCTTCAGGAAGCAGTAAAAACTATGCAGATGAACCAGAAGGATGCTGTAGCTCATATTAGAGACACTGTAGAGGATAATACAGTGCTTATCTTTCTGAATGCAGTAGATTCGAGAACTGCTGTAAAGAAAGAAGCTGAAACTAAGGCGAAGAGCCTTGGGGAACTGGAGAAAAGCGCAGGTGATGCCTGATGCCTGGAACATATCAGTACGAACCGGGGAATATTGCTGAATACGGAAAAGACCGTATGCGTTTTGAACTCGGAGATGTAATGGTCGAGGGAAAAGAAAAGACTTGTGCGCTCTGCGATGAGGAATACAATGCGGTGATTCCGGAAAAGGTTCCGACGGCGAGACAATGGAAAAAAGCAAAACTTCGTTGCCTTGAAAGCATTATGCGGAAGTTTGCATTTGAACCCGATACAAAGGTTGGCCCACTCTCCTTATCCATGGGGGAACGGGCCAAACTATGGAAAGAGATGTATGAGGATCTGAAAAAAGACTTGAAAGCCAGTGCAGCTTCGGCCGAAGCAATTCTTCCGTTGGCAGAAAATCCAGAAACAGGGCGGATAACACCGCCTTATTTTTATGCCGGAATGATGTCGCATGAGGAAACAGAGGGGGAAGACATATGATGTTCGGAAACGCAATGTACCTTCGTCCGGGAAATCTCTGGAAGAGCTTCCGGGTATTGAAGATGCATGTGGACAATGTAGATGGATATGCAAAGAACTCATATGAGGATATGGGAACTATAGTGGATGGAATTCTTGCACAGGCGACTTCGAATGAGAGGGAGCTAACAAAACACCTATGGGACCAGAAACTGCATTCCCTAACGCATACCCTCGTGGTATCTGGAAGATGCGATCTCAAAAAGTCAGATATTCTTGCATACGAGGAAAAAGCATATTTAGTTCTTGCTGTTGATAATGCCGGAGACCTTGGGGTTGCCGGCATTGCCTATCTTGAAGAAAGGAATGATCTGAAATGAGTCCGGAGGCAGCAGCGGCAGCCGTACAGGAAGAAGTAAAGAACCGCGTAGAGCAAACCAAACGACAGGTTGATGCAAAGATGATGCAGGGAGCCAATGAACTCAGGAATGCTGCTCTTACGGTATTGGCCAATCCAAGCCCTTCAGCTCCTGGAAGTCCACCTGGTGTAAGGAGCGGAGACCTGAGAAGGAACTGGAATATGTACAGTTCTGGCGGTGGAGGAAATGGCATATTCGGAATCCAATCTGGAATGCACTACTCGGGATACCTGGAACATGGAACAAGCAAAATGGCAGCTCGTCCTTATGTTGAAAAAATCAAAGAAACTGCGATGCCGGAGATTCTGGCATTGTTCTCGGAGTTAGGAGGGTAAATGTTACTGACTGAAGAAACAAAGAAAGTTATAAATCTTGCTGAAATCGGAAGAGGATCTCTTATCTCGGCAAAAAATAAAACCTGGGATAAAGCGCAGTCTGGAATAGTGACAGAAGCGACTGCTGACACCATCACAGTTTTATTCCTTCCAGAAACACAGAATATCCAGAATCATTTCGTGATTCAGGCCGAGGCTATTGAAAAAGGAATGTGGACTATCAGATATTCTTCTGACGGAATGGAAACGGTGAACGTGTATGAAGGGAGTGTAGAAGATGGATCTGAATCAGTTGCTGTATAGAAGGTTATCTCAGGACAACCTTCTGAACGGAACTCTGGCCAGGTACGCAGATAAGCCGGCCATCTTTAACACAGAGTTTCCTCCTGATCAGCAGGAGGGGTGGAATGGGAAAAGCCAGTATCCGAGGATTTCTTATGTCTTCAACAAACAGGTGGATACAAAGCGGTCTTCATCTGGCCAGCTTACTGCCGCATTGTACGACATCATGGATCCGCTTGAAGTAGAGAAGATGGAAGTTGCTATCAGGAATTGTCTTCAGGACGTGGTGATGAAACCAGAAGGGGAGGCGCCTATGTGCTTTGCATGGGCCAGAAGCGAACCTTACATCCTGGAAGGAAACGCAGTGCTGTGCAAAGAAATTGTGTTCGATATTCTGGAATACCCCGCACAGGAAACTACGGATCCAGATCCTGTTATGGCGTTGAACAGGTATATTAAGAATCTTTTCCCAGAATGCATAGTTTTTGGAATTGATGAGCTATCAGAATACACCATTCCGGCAGATACTCCTGTTTTCTATTCTGGACTGAAATCAATTGACAGCACAGATGGTCATTGCAGGAGTAGCCTGTCGTGGTTCAATGCAGTTATTTCGGTGCATCTCCTGTGCCCGAAACCGTCATTGCGGTTGAAGATGATGGCCGCACTTCACCAGAGCTTAGCGAAGGATGAAGAGATCATCATGTTTGATGATTCCCCAATGGTCGTGAAAGCTCTGAAAATGAACAACAATGCTGATTACCTTAGAGAGGGGCAGATGTCTCTGACAGGGTATTATGCGTGCTTAAAAGACGCATTTAAGCAGCCTGGTATATCAGGCGTAACAATCAACGATCTTACATGAAAGGAGTAAGCAATGGCAGAAAAAGATATCAAGAAGACACCGGCTGCGACACAAACAGTACAGCCGTCCGCTGACAAGTACACCATCCAGGAACTTGAAAATGCAAGCACAAAAGTATTTGGAGTTCCTCGCGAATGTGCAGTAGCAGCCTTTAAGGGCTGCAAAAAAACAGAAATGACTGTTGCGGAAGCAAAACAGATCATTGATAGATTCATGAAAAAGGAGGTCAAATAAATGGCAGGTTATTTTTCTCTTGGAGAAAACAAAATCCGTCCCGGTGCATACTTCAATGTACAGAAAAGAGGGGACGAAACAAACTTTGGAGCAATTGATGGTATTGTAGCAGTGCTTTTCAAGTCTTCGATCGGACCACTTGGAAAAGCTACAGTTCTTCCGGCATCTGAAGGATATGAAAATACCTTTGGTACTGGAGGCACCACAGATGCATTAAGAGAAGCGTTCTATGGAGGCGCTGTCAAACTTATCGCTGTTCGAGTAGGAAACGGTGGTACGGTTGGCTGCGCCTCTCTTGCTTGTGCAACAGGCAAGGCAAAGCTTTCAACAAAATATCCAAGCGGTGCAAAATTTACAGCAACAATCAGAGAGAAGCTTGGCGATTCCTCAAAGAAGGAGTGCATCGTATATCTGGATGGCTCTGAGTTCGAAAAGGTAACATTTGCAGCAGGAGCAGAAGAAGCTACTGCGTTGAAAGAAGCATTTGCTTCCTCAAAGAACTTTGTAGTCGATATTACTGGTGCGTCAGGAGCTGTTACAGCGGTTAGCCAGTCCGCTTTCGCAGATGGCGCGGATCCGACAGTAACAAACGCAGACTACAGTGCCGGATTAAAAGAAGTGGAGAAATATTACTTCAACACCATTTGTGTTGATACAGAAGACGCCGCTGTCCATGCACTGGTAGCGGCATTTCTTGACCGAATTTATCTGGCAGGCTCTTTTGGAATGGCAATTGTTACTCCAAAACCTTCCTCTTCACTGGAAGACAGAATGACATCAATCTCCAGTTTCGATACTGAAAACGTAATCGCGCCGCTGAATGCGAATACTAATGCCGGCAATGAAGAGCTGAAAGGATATCAGGTGGCTGCGTATATTGCAGGTATTGTAGCTGCGACTCCTGCGAACCAGTCCGTGACACACGCAACTCTTAGCAGATATAGCGTTCTGAATGAAATCCTTACAAATACAGAGATGGAAGTAGCTGAAGAAAAAGGCTGCCTGGTCCTCTCTACGGCTTCTGATGGGGCTGTATGGCTTGACAATGGTGTTAATACCTTGGTTCATCCGGATGCCAACCACGACAGCGGATGGAAGAAAATCCGTAGAACAAAGACCCGTTATGAACTTCTGAACAGAGCAAATGCAGCAGCTGATGCACTGGTTGGAAAGGTTGATAACGATACAAACGGAAGAGCCACTATCATGGCAGCTATCCAGGGTATCTGCAATGCCATGGAGGCAGAAGGAAAGATCCAGTACGGCAATGTAACTGAATCTACAACCGTTACTACCGATGGAGACACCTGTGGGTTTGACATCGAAGTGATCGATCTGGATTCTGCAGAGCACATCTATCTGAATTACTACTTCCAGTTCAGCACTATTGTTGCTGCATCTGGTGAATAAGAAAAGGGGGAATAAATAATGCTGAATAAGAGTGCGGCTACTGATGCCAGACACAGCAGATCTGGCAAAGATGCGATGCTTTATAACTCTGCTGGAAAACCATTTGCACAGGTTGAAAGTTTCACTACAAAAGGTTCTTTTAACAACTACAAATACGCACCTCTTGGCCAGAACAGAGAGCTTGAGGTTAATGGAACCGTAGGAGTTACCGTAAATATTTCCGAAATCGTAGTTCTTGATGGCGAGCTGTTTAATGCGGTTATCAATGCTATTGCAAACGGAGAATCTCCTGTTCTGATGTTTACAGGAGTTATCGAAGGAAGAAATGAATCACAGGAACGTGTGACCTACAGAGAGTGTATCCTTTCCGGAGACAGCGATATCCAGAATGTATCTACTGGAGATGTACTGAAAAGAGCTTTTGCCCTGCATTGCAACGGCAAGGTTGAAAACAAAAGCACACTGACAATCTGATTTCTATTAAGAGGGGCTGCGTATCAGTCCCTCGTTTTTAACAGGAGGAAAAGAAATGGAAAACAAAGACTTTATGGATCCGGAATTAACAGAGGAAGAGAAAAGAGAAACTATCCTTGCAAATGAAGATGATTATCTGGAAGGATTATTGGCAGCAGCAGATGATGCAGCAAACGATACCAAGAAGATCGATATCATCCGTAATAAACGAAGGTATTTCTCCTTCAGCATTCATTCACTTACTGATGAAATGTTAAAAGATATTCGTAAGAAATATACGAAATATACCAAGAATCGTCGCCAGGGCATCCGGGTTGCGGACGAACTGGATATGCCAAAGTACAGAGCTTCTCTGATTTACAACTCCACTACAGAAGAAGACAAAGCCAAACTGTGGGATAATCCTGCTGTCAAAAAGGGTCTGGAAGCAAAAGGCATCTGCATCATCAATGCTCTCGATGTAATTGACGCTGTTCTCCTTCCGGGAGAAAAAGACCGCATTATGGATATCATTGATGATGTTAATGGTTTCAATAATGAAGAACTGAAGGCTGAAACTGCAAAAAACTGATTATGGCCGGTGGGAAGTCAACATTGCTCCACCACATATTTCAACGCCAAGGTTTATTGCCAAGTGAAGTAATGAGTCTGCCCTCTGGAGAGAGGGCTTTTCTTTTTGCTTCAACCAGGCTATGGATCGAGGCGAATACGAAAAAGGGGTGACATGGTAAATGGGAGAAACAATTAGAATTGAGATTCCTGTATCTGTGAATGATAATACAGACCCTGGCCTATCAAATATCACGAATAAGATGAACACCCTGGCCACTGCCGCCCAGAAGGTAAATCGGATCCTGTCATCTGGATTCAAAACCAGAGGGATTGAACAAACAGCAGAGCGAGTAGATCGAACGCTTGGACGTGAGCATTCTATTGAAGTTTCAGCAGATGACAATGCCACTCCGGTTCTTTCAAGAGTCGAAGATGCGGCTGAAAGAGTAGGAGGAATATCTGCAGATATTGAGATAGGAACAAACGACAATGCTACCGCTGAAATATCTGGTGTCGAGGACGCAGCAGCAACCCTTGACGGAGCAAGTGCTGACGTAGAACTGGGGGCAGATGATAATGCCACCGGGGTGGTCAATAGTGTTGGAGATTCACTGTCTGTTCTAAACGGAAATGAAGCGGTAGTAGAGCTTACTGCGGACGACAATGCTACGATGCAGATTATGGATGTGGAGGATGCTTTAGCCGCCTTGAATGGTGAAGTGGCTGTGGCCTCAGTGGAAGCTGACGATACAGCCACGCAGATAATCCGAAGCGCTGAAGATGCAGTGGCCACATTTGATGGAACTTCCGGGACAGCGGAACTGGGTGCAGACGATAATGCAAGTCCGATCATTGATGATGTGATAGATAAAGCATCAGCCTGGGACGGAAGCGTATTTACGGCAACTATGAGTATAGTTGATGCCGCTACTGCTCCAATGGGAGCGGTTTTAAATGCTGCAAAGAATCCAATAGCACAGGGCGCAACATTCCTTGGAGTGAGCGCAGGACTGGCTGATACTGTGAATACATATAAAGGCTTTGAGAGTATGATGTCACAGGTCCAGGCTATATCTGGTGCTACAGGAAAAGAGTTTGATGATCTGACTGCAAAAGCACAGGAAATGGGTGCAACTACGAAGTTTACCGCTACTGAAGCAGCTCAGGCATTTAATTACATGGCTATGGCAGGCTGGAAACCAGAGCAAATGACTGCTGGTATATCCGGTATTATGAGTCTGGCAGCAGCTTCCGGCGAAGATCTGGCAAGCACCTCAGATATTGTTACAGATGCTTTGACAGCTTTTGGGCTGAAAGCAAAAGATGCCGGACATTTCTCGGATGTCCTTGCAAAGGCGTCCGCTAGTTCGAATACAAACGTAGGCATGCTGGGCGAATCATTCAAATATGTTGCGCCGGTAGCAGGAGCCATGAAATATAGCGTCGAAGATACTTCTTTGGCATTAGGGCTTATGGCTAACAGTTCAATTAAAGGAAGCATGGCCGGTACAGCCTTAAAGACGTCCCTGGCTAACATGGCAGCACCAACTAACAGCATGGCAGAGGCTATGGACAAATATGGTATTAGCCTGACCGACGGCTCAGGAAACATGAAAACACTGAAAGGTGTCATGGATAATTTGCGAAGCAGTTTAGGAGGTCTTTCTGAAACTGAACAGACAGCGGCGGCATCCACCATTTTCGGAAAAGAAGCTATGAGCGGTATGCTTGCTATCATCAATGCTTCAGAACAGGATTATAACGATCTTTCCAATGCAATCGGAAATTCAAAAGATGCAGCGCAGGATATGGCTGACACCATGTTGGACAACCTGGCAGGCTCCATGACTCTTATGCAGTCGGCTGTAGAGGGCGTTCAGAACAGTTTTGGACAGAGACTTACTCCTTATGTCAGAGGATTCGTTGATTCCATTACAGATGCAATGCCGGCTGTGACTGTTGCTCTGAATGATTTTATGGACACTGTGGACAAAAAAGCAGCACACATGAAGACGGTTATC
The DNA here is from genome assembly GCF_937880195.1 of uncultured Blautia sp. Lineage (GTDB taxonomy): Bacteria > Bacillota > Clostridia > Lachnospirales > Lachnospiraceae > Blautia_A. Next base: position 43,441 of record NZ_CALFLA010000041.1, on the reverse strand, counting down.
GGGACCATGACGGCATCTGATGAGTGGCAGAATGCGGATATGTTCGGAAAGATGGACATTGCATGGAATACTCTTATTGGTCAGCCTTTCTCCGACTGGATTAGCGGAGATGGGAAACATCTGATTTCTTCCGGCCTCGGAACATTATTCTCTAGCGCGTCTGCTATTCTTCCGGGAGGAAAGAAAGCAGGCCTTTCTTCTGTACTCAGCTCTATGCTGATCGCTAAAGGAGCAACTGGGCTTCTTGGAAATGCAAAGAATATTGCGACCACCTTACAGCCTATCGGAAATGCTATTAAAAGCATTGGACTTGCAGCACAGACAGCACCAAGTGTTGGAGCGTTCATAAGTGATCTGGGAGCAATGGTTCCGACAGCGGCGAAATTCGGACTTGCGGCAGCGGCAGTAACAGCGGCAGTGGTTGGAATTGGTGTTGCAGTAGACAACTATAACCAGAAAGCTTTGAGCAGTAATCTGGAAGAACATTTTGGAAACATCAAACTATCAGCTCAGGAAGTGCAGGACATTGCTTCTGGAATTCTTGATCAGAAGTACCTGGCCAATGTGGAAGTTGCCTTAAATGAGGTAAAGAACGCTGATAAGCTTCGAGAAGATGCCCAGAAGGCGCTGGAATCCAATGACGTTCTGGAGTTTAAGAGCAGAGTTGGTATTAAACTTACGACAGAAGAACAGGAAGATTACACAAGTAATATCGAAACTTTTGTTAAGAGCAAGATTGAAGAACTGGAAAGCCGGACGTTTGCAGCGCATATCCACGTTCAGACATATCTCGGAGGTACGGAAGAGGGACAGACATTAGCCCAGAACATCGAGAAATGGGCTACAGCGGATTATGTTGAATTGGATGGATTATCTAGCCAGTTATCACAAAAGGTCTCTGAGGCACTGAAAGATGGAATCATAGCTGTAGATGAAGAAGGCGCCATCAGTGCTTTGCAGGAAAAAATGAACAGCATAACTGCCCGGTGGAAGGAATCAGAAGCACAGGCAAAATGGGACTGGATAAACCAAGAATACGGAAGCTTGAATGCAGCTGATCTGGAAAGCGGTTCATTCACTGACTTACTGGGAGCAATGAGAGATCTGAGGCAATCGGCAAAGGAAAGCGTACAGGCAGATGTTGAGCAGTGGTATTCAGAGCTTAACTCGATGGAATCAGCCGGAAGAATCACATCTGCTCAGAATAAGCAGTATCACGAAATGACTGGTTGGTATGTAAAAGGGCAGGAAGGAAATGAGTTGTCGAAGAGCTTACAGCTTGGTTCGAACACTTTGAATTCTGCATATGCTGAGAAGATTCAGAGCAACAGGCAGAGCCTTGCGGAAAATACGCAGTTTTCTATTGATTCAGCACAGAAACAATTAGAGAGCGGAGATACATCTGCTGTGACCAGCGCATTGATGTACGGGTTCAACGAACTTGGCAATGGAAAAACATTAGGAATTACAACTGATGCTACACAGAATGCCTTGAGTACCATGTACGAGAGCATGAAACCTGATGTAACACAGATGCAGGGCTTAATTGACGATTACCGGGAAGCGGGAAAAGCAGTTCCGCAAAGCCTTATGGATTCATTTAATAATGCTATTGAGGTTGGAGCAGCTGCTGGCGATACGTCTGCAACGTGGCAGAACTATGCTAATCAGATCTGGCGGAATGGAAGTGATGAATTAAAAGCATCACTTACGGATCCGAGCAATCCAATGTATGAAACGGTCCGCAGCCAGTTGCCTCCTGAACTTGCAGAAGCGATTGACAGGGCGGCGGCAGAGACTACAACTGAAGATGTGACACTTGAAGGACTGAAAGCTTCTGTTGATGGAAACGTTGATATTGACAAAGATGCATGGACTTCAAAGCTGAATGAAGCTCTTGGTGACTTGGGTGAAACACAGGAGGTTACCGCTGATCATGTAAAGATTAAGGTTGATCAAGGCGATTGCCTGTGGGAAATTGGCAACGCTCTTGGAATTGACTGGCAGACCATTGCAGAACAGAACGGTATCGAAAGCCCGTATGTTATTCACCCAGACCAGGAACTGACTATTTCCATGGATACGTTGACTGCAGAAGTTGACGGAGACAAGGCTCAGGCTGCTATCGAGCAGGCTATGTCGGCTCTGGATGCAGAAGGAGCAGAAATGTCTGTGACAGCAGAAGGAGTCAAAGTTGATCTGGCAGATGTAGAAGTGGATTCTGATACAGCGGCGGCTCAGATTGAGGCAGCTCTCGGCATGGAATCCGGGACACTTGCGGCAAATGGAATTGAAGTGCAGGCAGGCGCATCTGTTACTATCCCATCAGAACTGGTAACGGTGGATACATCTGGCATGCAGTCTGCAACCGAACAGGCAGCAGATGAAACGGAAACAGAGCCTATTGAGCAGGAAGCATCTGCAAATGTAAATGTCACAAATACAACGACCGATACATCTGGAATGCAGGCACAAGCGGAAGAAGATGCACAAGGTGCTGTAGGAGATGTGCCGGTTGAGGGCAGCGCAAATGTTACCTTCTCAGGCACGACAACAGACACTTCTGGCGTTGTGGAGCAGGTAACAACGGATCTTGAGAGCGCAGTAAGTGATGTTCCGGCCAATGGTCATGCGAGCATCACGTTAGATCAGTCCAATAATGCGGCTGAGATTTATTCTCTCGCAACAGCTGATGTAGTATCTGCTTTCTCGGAGACAATTCCAGCAGACGGACATGTAGATGTCACACTGGACCAGACGAATAATGCAGCAGCTATATATTCGGAATGCGCCGGACAGGTACAAAGCACATTTTCGCAGGGCTTCACTGCATCTGCAGATGTTGCGGTTACGCTGAATTGGCACATAACCAATCCATCTGCAAGTATTTCAACTTCAAGCAGTGGATCCTCGGTATCGGCTACTATAGCCGGACACGCTTCGGGCGGTGAAGTCGGACTGAATGGAGCTGAGCTGTCGTGGGTAGGTGAGGAAGGATTGGAGTATATCATTCCTACGGTGCCGGCCAGACGACAGAGAGGTATTGAATTGTGGAAATCCGCAGGACGGACACTGGGAGTTCTTGGTCCTGATGATGAGATATCAGCGCATGCGAGCGGAGGAATTGTTGGAAAAGAAGTATCAAATACGACACCTTATTTCGACACAGATTCCAGTTCGCAAGATTCTGAAAAATCAGAGAAAGAAACTGTACCAACGAATGTGGTGTCAGATAAATCTGGCGTTGTGGTACAGGTTAACCTCTCCCCGCAGTTCAATATATCAGATACAAATGACAGTGATGTTATTCGGCTCATTAAAGCTCACATCAAGGAGCTGGCTGACGATCTTGGAAGCGAAATTGCAACAATGCTCAGTGAAGCTTATGAGAATACACCTGTTACAACATAAGGAGGGAACATGGGGGCGATATTAAAAGAATTGCATAATTCGGCATCGAAGTTCCAGTTCCCTTCGATGCCAAAAGATGATGTTGATGTAAAAAGAGAAACAGCATATCAGGAATATAACATTCTTGGAAAAGGAAAAATGAGTTACCCATCTGGTATGGGTACTCAGATTATAAAATGGTCTGGATATTTCTGGGGATCAAGCAGAAAGAAACTTGCATCTGTAAACCAGAAATGGATAGCACCTAAGACCTGCATCAGCAAATTGGAGAACTGGCAGACAAAAAAGACACCTTTAAATCTCGTTATTTCTGAAGCTGGAATCAACAAAGATGTGACAATTAAGTCTTTTGAGTACAGACCGTTTGCGGGACATGGCGATTATGGCTATGAAATATCCTTCGTTCCTTATTATGAAATGAAAATATATTCAACAAAGGAACTGGGGACTAAGAAAAAAGCTAAAAAGAAAAAGAAAACCACTAGGCCAAGTACCAAGAAATCTACTAAAAAGAAAAAGACCTACAGGATTGTCCGAGGCGATACGCTTTGCGGAATATCTCGTAAGAAATATAAAACTGAATCAAAGTGGAGAAATATCTACAATGCCAATAAGAAGGTTATTGAAGCGGCTGCTAAGAAACATGGCCGGCGCAATAGCGACAATGGACATTGGATATATCCAGGAACAGTACTGACTTTACCATAAGGAGGCGAGAGTATTGATAGATCCAATGAAATATAAATACCTCGTGGCCATTATGACTGCAGATAAAAAGGCTTACGACATCACACAATTTGTCGAAGATGTATCCTGGGAAGAGGGAGAGGACCAGCTTGCGGCCAGAATTAGTTTTTCGGCCAAGAACGATAAAACTTCAAAGGGAAGAATTTCTTCTCTTGCCAAGCCTGGGTGTTATGCAGCACTTTTGTATTCCTATAATGGTGGCAAAAATGCCGAAGCAACCAGAGGAAAAATAGTTGAATGGAATCCTTCAGCGAGAACATCCGGAGAGAAGTTTAAGGTAAAGGCATACGATGTTCTATATGATCTGCAGGAATCACAAGATCATGTATATTTTTCAGCCGGCGTAAAGACAAAGTCAGCCATAGTCCAAGTGCTGAAACGCTGGGGCATAAAGGTCACATCTTACAGCGGACCAAATGTGAAGCATGGGAAACTGGCTTATAAGTCTGAAAAGCTTGGAACAGTGGTTGTGAAAATCCTCAAGGAAGCCAAAAAGAAAGGCGGCATTGAGGCATGTCTGCGGGCTGTGAAAATGAATGTGACCGTAGTTGGTTTTGGAACAAATAAAACAGTATATCATTTTGAAGAAACACAGCATCTTACAGAAGTAAACCATAAGATCAGCACTACCGGGATGGTTACAAGGGTAAAAATCATCGGAAAAGCAAATGATGATGGATGCTCACCTGTTGAGGCTACAGTTGATGGAAAGACAAGCTACGGAATCCGCCAGAAGATTGTTTCCAGAGGAACCAATGACACATTAGATGAGGCAAAAAAAGAAGCGAGAGAGATTCTTGCAGATGATGGCAAACCAAAGGAAGAAATCACGATAAAACTTCCGGATATTCCTATCATTCGGAAGGGTGACAAGATTCATCTAAAAACAGCTTCAATAAGTGCTGGGTATTATATCGTAATATCTGCTACGCATGATGTAGATAAAATGCTTATGACACTGGGATTGAAAAAAGCACCGGCAGCAAAAAAGAGCAGTGGGAATAAAAAAACAAAAGCAAAATCATATGATGTTGGGGACATTGTTAATTTCCATGGCGGTAAGCATTATGTCAGCAGTTATCCAGATGCCAGAGGATACAGTGTAGGAGCCGGAAAAGCAAAAATCACGATCAAAGGTGGTTCCGGAAAAGCACACCCATGGCATCTGGTTACACAAAACTGGAATCAGACTCATGTCTGGGGCTGGGTTGACGATGGATCATTTGACTGACAGGAGGAACATTATGTCAAAAATGGAAAAAAATGGAATGGAAAAGCTTGCAAAGGTATTGGATTCGAGAATGGGAGAACACTCAGGAGGAGGATTTTCGTTCGACTTTGGAGTGATCAAGAAAGATTATTCCCTTGTTTCCAATACTTTTCCTTTGCCTATTCCTAAAAAGGATTATTCCGTCTGCAGACTTTTGGCCAATCTATCAACAAACGTATCTGGAGGAACACACGGAGGACATAATAGCGGAACTGGATCACATAGCCATAAAGTGGTTATGCCTAAGTTAAAGCCCGGAGATCGTGTGCTTATAGTATGGGTTGAGGGAGAACCTGTAGTCATAGATGTAGTAGTCAAAGCAAGTGGATTATAGGAGGCAATATGGAAGAAGAATCAAAAAATTTACTGCCGACTGTGGATGTTCCGGATTTTGTGGATGAAGAGGAAGACGAAGAATATGACGTTGACTATAAACCATCACCAATGTGGGATCTTGAAAAAGGAGATTTCGTTCGTACCGCCGCAAATAATGTGCCAATGAATGATGGATATGTAGCATATAAAATATGGTGCGTAAAAACGGTATCTACAGAAAGATATTCTTGTCTGGGATATTCGGATGATCATGGAACTGAAACGGAAGATATAACAAGAGAATCTGACCAAAGCACTGTAGAACTTTCTCTCGAAAGGACAATCCAGGAAGCCCTGATGGTCAATCCACGGACATCATCGGTAGAAGAGTTTTCTTTTGAATGGGGTACTGGGAGGGTAAAAGTATCATTCGTAGTTTATTCGGTTGATGGAGAGCCCTTTACCGTTGATTCAATCATAGAAGTTTAGAGGAGGTGGTTAATATGGCTAGACCAGAGTTTGAAGTTCCGGAATTTGTGTCAGAAAGTGATTCTGACCAGATACAGGAGAGGATGATGGGGAACCTTCCGGCGGATATATCGGATATGGAAGGTGATTTCCCATATGATTTTACCATGCCTACAGCCATCGAAATATCTCAGCTTGTACAGTTCAATCTTGTTCGCTGCCTAATGGTTGCGTTTCCGGAATATTCCTGGGGCGATTGGATGGATCTGCATGGCGCAGAAGCAGGAGTGACAAGGAAAGAAGCTGTAGCAGCAACTGGAACAGTGTCTGTTACGGCGGCTTATGGCACAGTATTGGCAGCAGGCACAGTCTTTGCAGTTCCTGCAACAGATCAGATGGAAGCTGTTGAGTTCCAGACTTTACGAACTGTTACGTTCGCAGAGAATGAAACCATGGATCTTGCGGTTGAAGCGGTCACTCCGGGGGTATCCGGGAATGTTCCGGCAAATACGATTACAATTATGGCATCACCGATCAATGGCGTTACAGCAATTACCAACAGCGAGAAAACTTCGGGCGGTGCTGAAGAAGAAAATGATGAGGATTATTACGAACGAATCCATGCAGAATTCCAAGATTCACAGTTCTATGTAGCGAATGATGCTGACTATATCAAGTGGGCCAAAGAAGTCCCCGGGATTGGAGACTGTATTGTAGAACCAGCTGTTGAAGGACCTGGAACAGTGGGATTGATCTTAGTTGATAGCAACGGACAACCTGCATCAAGTACATTAGTCACAGCGGTTTACAACCACATCGTTTCTCCGGACGACAGGAGCAAAAGACTGTTGCCTACTGGATCATCTAAGCTGATCGTCAAGTCAGCGACAGTAAAAACTGTAGATTTTGCCTGCACAGGGCTTGTTTTGGATGGCATTGGATTGGATGATGTAATCTCGACATTCAAAACCGAAATGATGGCAGTTTATTCTGCTGCGAAAGAAACAAATATCCTCCGGTACAATTCGGCTCGAACAGTACTGTCAACCATAGCCGGAGTAAGTGATTTTATAGATTTTACGATGGATGGAAAAAGAGAAAACATTCGACTTTCATCAAGCGAGTATGCAGATACCGGTAATGTGACATTTGCATTAGAGGGGGCTGAGACATGAGCATAGATCTGGAAAGATTCCCATGGAGCGATTCGGCCAACAGAATGCTGACATATGTAACTAAAGACTGGTATGATAAATCATATGTCGGAAAATGGATATACGAAGTTATGGGCAGAGAGCTTGATCTGGCCACTGTACATATTGAAGAACTTCCATACCAGATGTTTATTGATACAGCTACATGGGGGCTTAAATATCATGAGATCAAGTATGGACTGCCCGTAAGAGAAGATCTGTCATACGAAGAAAGACGACGGCTGCTCCGCGAAAAGAAAAACACAAAGGCGCCAATGACACCATGGCGAATGGAGCAGATTCTAAAAGGTGTGACGGATTATGATGTCCAAGTTCATGATTGTAATGAGCCTGGATATTATTTTTCGCACCCTAACATATTCAGCGTTCAATTGGAGGGTGAAACAGAGGTAGAACTTGGCGAAGTTAAGCGTAAGGTTGATAAGCTGAAACAATCACATACAGTATATCTTCTTTCGGTTATCCTCATGCTTATTGAATGCACTGAGAGCTTTGGGCAGAGGGTGACGTATCATTCGGATTTTTCATGGTGGAGATATTCTCTGGATGGCTCCTTTGCTCTTGACGGCAGTATCAATCTGAATCATTGGTATCCGACAGAATTTCGCCCAGCCTATCCATTCGATACAGTCTTAACTGAGAATTTTATAGCAGATCGAATTTTCCACCGGATTCCAGATATATATCATGAAAATATATTTAAGCCTTCCTTTTCCGTACGAAGTGATTTTGTATGGTGGGAAGGTTTTCTTGATGGAAACTTTTCTCTGGATGGAACAAGAAAGCTTGATTCTTGGTATTCGATGGAAACTTTTATCAGACATAGGCTGTTTATCGGCAATCAGGAGGCTTTTGAAACGAAACAGTGTATTTCATTGCCTGATATGATTAATACTGAGAAAGCTGATTTTAGAGGCACACAGAGGGTAATTATGGGCTGGCGTGACGGCAATAAGATTCTGGACGGCAACTGTTTGTTAGACGGGACTTTATTGCTTGATGCAGGAGAGCCACCATATCTGCAGACAGTCAGGATCCGCGCGCCTGTTAAACACGAAGAAGAAGTAGAGGTCACAATGGTTGTCCCTTCACTGGCCGCAAAGCTGGATGGCACGTGGAGGTTAGATGGAAGCGTAAAACTAAATTCAGGAAGGGAGGTCCTTTAAATGGCAGGGACTACAGTTACAACACGAGCAAAGAAAAAAATGGTACAAGCAAGAGCGGGAATCGCATCACTCCCTAAGATCGTAGGCATGGCATTTGGAGATGGAGGTGTAGATTCCGGTGGAATTGTGAAACCACACAGTGCAGATCAGAACACTCTGCATCATGAATTACTGCGCAAGAATGTTGATGGACATGAAGTCCTTTCGGACACAAAAATTCGCTATCGATGCACACTTGCAGAGGATGAACTGGCAAACACCTATATTTCCGAAGTAGGATTATATGATGCAGATGGGGATATGGTGGCCATGAAAGCGTTTCTGAAGAAAGGAAAAGATGCAGACATGGAATGCGTGTTCGAGTGTGATGATACATTCTAACGTATTTCGATATTTTGTAACAAGTAATCGGATAATGATAGATAAATGTTATCATAAGGAGGTAGAAAATGTCGTATTTCGATATTTCTGGAGCTGTTTTCAACAATCAGCTCCGCGAATTAGAAACTTCTGATCCTGCTCATGCAGATGTGTTTAACGCTGTCTTTCGACAGTTGATAAATAATGATGTGGCACTTATGGAAGCCGCCAGTATGTTTGCGGGAGAAAAAAACAAACAGGCTGAATTCATTCTCAATCTCAAGAGAACTGGAAAAAAATATGGGGTCCATCATAGTGCGTTTGATGTATCGCCATTGTCGGCGGGCACACGTACTCTCGATGCCGTAGGTATGGTAGCACAGCCTTCTACGAACACAGTAAGAGGAAGGAATGATTTTGAAGGCGAATCTGTTTTTTGTGGATTGGAAGTTAATGGTCATGTAGATGATACCGGAGAGTTTGTTGTGGAATATATTAAGGGAATCGACAATGAGTTCTCCAGGACAGAAAGAGATACATGGATGCTGTATCTGACTCAGTGGATTAACATAACCATTGATGCAAATGGAGAAAGCCTCGTTATCTCAGATGAACATCATGCAGGCTTCTTTCCGGAGGGAGCAGCAATCCGTACAGATCAGACTGTCAGACCGTTCGTTGCACAGGCTAAATATATGGCCGGAAATGGTTCTGATGGAAAGGCTGCATCTATTAGCGGAGTAAACGCCGCGCATGACCAGTCTCACAATGGAATGATTACACGATTTAAAGCCAAAGGAACACAGTATTGTGGAACAACTGCACAGGATAAAAACCATATGGATAACCTGTTTGAGGTTGCATTCGCAACACGGAATTCACAGTCAATCATGTCTGGCTGCACAAGCTATTACAACAGGTTCTATGCGACTGTTGTTGAAAATGATGTGGAACGTATCATTATCAGTAAAAGTGATGCAAACTATTTGGTGGTCGGAAGTACGGTATCCATTGGAAATGCCACAGCTTTAAGTGGCAGCAATCCGACGGATGATAGAAGTAATGCAGGACTTCATGCAAAAGCAAATCGTGTCATCATTACGAAAATTGAAGATTATGACAGCAATAATTCGGCAGTTTATGTAGATAATGGAGGAACTAAATTTTCTACCGGTTCTACAATGGTAGGCTCTACAGAAGTAAAGACCACTATCGTTACAATGCCATGGCACACAGGTGCATGCGATAATGTCCTTGGCTCTTGCGGTTCTCCGAACAGTAATACATCTGGAAAAGACCCATACATTCTGTTCGGTGTAGAAATGTTCCTGGGATTTTACGAAGTTATCAGCAATGTAATTCTTAAGATATCTAATCATGTAATGACGGCTTGCATTTGTTATGACTGCACAAAGTTAGCAACAAGCGTGACATCGGATTATGTTGAGTGTGGATATAGTATTGCAGATACACAGGAAAGTTGGAAATATATCAGTGAGCTTGGATATGATCCAGAAAATCCTTCCGTAAGGCATGGAACGAAAGTAGCAGCATCCTCCAGTACAGGGTATGCAGATGGACAGTATACAAATAAGCTTGATCAGACTTCTGACGGGTTAAGGCAGTGGCTTTCCGGCGGCCTGGTCAGCGGGTCTGGCGCGGGCCGGTGGTGTGCGACCCTGAACGTCGGGCTCGGTTCCCGCTGGTGGATCTGTGCCGCGCGTCTTTCTGCTTCTGGACGCTGTGCGAAAGCAGCAGCGTAGGGGGTGAATTGCCGAATGGCAAGAGGGGAACTCCCCTTTTATTTCCCGGCGTAGCCGGGGCGTTTTAAAATCATACGGACTCACGCTACGTTTGGCAGTGGCTTTCCGGCGGCAACCTGAACAACGGGTCTAACGCGGGCCGGTGGTATGCGAACCTGAACAACGGGCTCGGTAACAGCTGGTGGAACTATGCCGCGCGAATTTCTGTGAGAATTTTGATGTGTAGCGTGTTTCGCTGTCCTTTGAGGCGGCCCTAAAATGGCGGGGGCGGAATGCCCGAAATTCAAGCACCAGCATCGGCGGTCAGGAAACTGACTGCTGACCCTGTGGCGGAAGTGGACACAGGTGGGGGTTAGTAGTAAAACCGAAAGCTCTTGAACACAGAAAGAAAGAGGACTGGTAATGAAGACATATTGCCGAAGAATGGATATTTCTGACGAAAATTTCATCAGGAAATACATAGCTGCATTTATATATGACAAGCTAGAAAATGGTAATATGCCGAGTATTTTTGCTTACTATGGAAGCATAAGTAAAAACGAGGCTAGAAGGCGGTTGGAGAATTCTCCGGAATTTGTAGCATCTGTGATCGATCAGATTGCGTATGAAATGTCGTGGCATTTGAAGACCAGAACTGTAAGGGAACATATCTATATGGTAGTTCCGGAAGAGAAACTTGTGAAAAATGTTGATATAGTAGATGGAATGAGCGGAAAAATTAGAACGCTAGGACTTGAAAAGATGATCATGCAGCTATATGAGGTGTTGGCCAAGGAAGCGGCAGATGAGTTGTGGACGGCGAAAGTCGGACTTTTTCAAGTTGCATCAATACCTGGAAGAGGACAAGCTTACGGCAAAAAATACATCGAACGATGGATGTCGCGCGATCCGGAAGGAACTAAATATTGCGTTCAGTCAGATATTAAAAAATGCTATCCCTCTATGTCACATGATAAAATATTAGAATTTCTTCGAAGAGATTTAGGAAAGTCAGATATGTTGTTATACTTGTTTGAGACTTTGATTGGATTATATTCTGAAGCAAAGGTGCAGAACAAAGAGAAAGATTGCAAACATGGGATTTTTATAGGCTCTCCGGTGTCGAAAGATCTGTGCAATTATTATCTATCTTATTTGTACCATTATTGCACAAATGAACTTTATGAAATGAAGACCAGACGAGGGAAGACAACAAGAAAAAGATTGATTTATCATATCATGATTCAGATGGATGATATCATTCTTTTTGGCTCTAATAAGAAAGATCTTCATAAGGCAATGCTGCTTGTTATTGAATTCGTAAAATCTACACTCTGTCTAAAGATCAAAGATTCCTGGTCGTTATTTCGTACAGGTTATGTTGACAGAAACGGAAAACAAAAAGGAAGGGATTTAGACTATATGGGGCTTGTGTTCCATGGACAGAATTTAATCAAAAGATGTTATTCCGGAAAAACAGTGACAATACGGAATGTGTCAACAAGAATAAGAGCATCAATATTCCTAAAGGCTCGCAGGAAAATTCATAGATTTGCAAAAAAAATAAAGAACAAAAAGATTATAGGTAGTAAATTCGCCATGAGCACCATAGCATATAACGGTTGGTTTGTAACAACAGACTCCTTTCTTGTGAGGGTTGCAGAATGTTGGGATCAACTTATCTCGATGGCTAAAAATATAATCAGCCGTTATGCGAAACAGAAAAGCTATGCTATGGAAAAATATTATAAGAAGTGGAGGAAATTGAATTATGCATAAAACGAATAGCCCGGAATCACAAGGAAACATTACATATGCTGTTCTTCCAGATGGTTCCGCTGATGTATGGATTCGTAAGAATGAAGTCCAGCTTCCGGAAAAAGATGAAGGACCACAAGGAATAGAGGCAGACGAAATTTATTTTAAAGTAAATTCGGCCACTATTTCGAAAGAAGAGATATCAGAAGATCTGGATTTTTGGTTCAACCAATTGAAAGATCAGGAAGAAGGGATTTGTGCGGATTATCTCGGGAAGGAAAAGTACAGAGCCGATGTAAGAATGAAACTATCTGAGGCTTGCCAGAATGCCATTTACGAAGGCGTGGATGTTGTACTATCTACCGGAACAGAACATTTCTCGCTTACGCCTGTTGATCAGACGAATCTGTTCGGCAAACAGGCGGAGCTTGCCGCTGGGGCTGAAAAGTGTGCATATCACAAAGATGCTGACATTAACGGTACAAATCCTTGTGTTTACTATTCAGCTGCAGATATGCAGAAGATTCTTAAAAAATCAATGGAATTTGTTACATACAATACTACCTACTGCAACAGCTTATTTGTATGGCTCGATAATCTTTCTAAAGCTTCTGAAATGGCGGCTCTTGAATATGGAATAGAAATTCCAGAAGAATACCAGTCAGTTGTTCTGGCGGATTTTACAAAGGCTGGTGTTAGTATATGAAGCTTATGTTTAAGTACATGTTCCTTTTTCTTGCGGGTGGGGTAATATATTACTTTTTGGAGATCCTTTTCAGAGGCAGAAGTCATACTGCTATGATAGCGGTTGGAGGAACCTGCTTTATTTTATGTGGACTTCTGAACGAAGTAATGGACTGGAAGACACCTCTTGCACTGCAAATGCTGATATGCACTGCACTTATTACGGTGGTGGAATTTATAAGCGGCATTGTATTGAATATATGGCTGAAACTTGATATATGGGATTACAGCAATCTTCCATTCAACATACTTGGCCAAATCTGCATTCCGTTTTGTATTTTGTGGTATTTTTTATCCGCTGTAGCAATTATATTGGACGATTATTTGAGATTTTGGTTGTTCGGAGAAGAAAAACCTCGTTATATTCTATTTGGAAGGAGCAAGTAACAATGCAAAATATTGATGCTGTGATTTTGGAAACACTAGAATCCTATATGGAAACAATAGAGAAACAGGAAGATATTATTTGCCGATTATCTCGAATTGTAAAAAAACAGGCGTATGAAATTGCACATATTAAAAATCTGTATGGGTATGATATATCTCCGGATGAAGAAGTGGATGCACAGCAAATGATTAAGGAATACGAACAATTAAAAAGTGAAAAATAAGAAACATTTGATTCATTGTTAAGATCGGGAGACCGATCTTTTTCTTTTTTGAAAGGAGGACTATAATGATAAGAGACAGACCCTAAAGGAATATTTAAGGGAAAAAATAAAGAGAGGTAGGCTTACATGGACGCATTCATTGAAACGTTCGGGGGTCTGAGTGTAGCGACGGCGGCTGTCATTATTTCGGCCGTCGTTTTTTTTCTGAAAATCGGAAAAGTGATCATCGACTATCTGCATAACAAATGGGAATTGCAGAAAGAGAATGAACATAAGATGCAGGAGGTTTTCGATCAAGTTAAGCAGTATCCGAAATGGCATCAGCAAAGCGTAGGAATCCAGAATAACTACAACAAAGCATTTGAAAGAATTGATGAAAAACTCGACGAATTAAATGCAGCTATGGCCACATCGAGAAAAAAACGTGAAGAGGGTGTAGCACTAACTTGGAGATATCGAATTCTACGGTTCGATGATGAGATTAGGCATGGAATCCGGCATACAAAAGAACATTTTGATCAGATTATGGAGGATGTTACGGATTATGAAAAATACTGCAGAGATCACCCGGATTTTCCGAACAACAAAGCAAATTTTGCGATAATTAACATCAAAAACGTTTACGAGCAGTGCGTGCGGGAAAATTCTTTCCTATAACACGCCACAGAATAGGAGGACATATGGAATTATTAGAATTTATGAAACAAATTCCGATGCCGGTGCTGATTGTAGCACTGGCTATTTTATTGATTGTAACTCTTGTGATCACAATTCAGTATATGAAAGCGAAGGGACTGGACGGTATCCGGATGGATGTTTATCAGCTTATCTTGAGAGCGGAACATATGTACAAGGAGTCCGGGCAGGGGCAGCAGAAACTTAAATGGGTAGTACAGCAGGCGCGCGGACTACTGCCGAAGTGGCTGCAGGTGTTCGTTACAGAAGAGGCTATGATTAAAATAATTGAAAAGTGGTTTAGAGGCGTAAAAGATCTTCTGGATGATGGGAAAGTAAATCAAACTCAGAAATGATGAAGAGGGGCAGAAGCCCCTCTTTTATGAAGAAAGGAGAACAAATGAACAGTAAGAATATTGATGTTTTGAGAAAAATTCTGTATGCAGTAGAAACCGGCGGCCAGGTCTACGGCAAGCAGAGATATGATGCTTTTGTTGGTGCTGGCGCCAACACACCAAACGAAAAGGCAATCACTATCGGAGCAGGGCAGTGGTATGCGCAGGAGGCAAAACGGCTTTTGCAGGAGATTCAGAGAGCAGATCCAGCCCAGTTTAAAAAAATAGATACACAGAACATCGAGGGTGATCTGTTGCATAAAAACTGGTCCAGATATGCAATTTCCCCGACATCTGCCAAGGCAAAGTGTATTGTAAGTATTATCTCTTCGTCTACTGGAATCCGGTGCCAGGACTGGCTCATGAACACCCAGATCAGGGAGTATGCAGAAAGTATTACTAAAACCTACGGAGCTATGCCGGATGCAGCTATGATGGAATGCATTAATATCATCCATCAGGGTGGATCCGCGGCTTTAAAGAGGGTATTAGGAAAGACGGCAAAGCCTTACACAGCTGAGCGGATTTATGCCGCCCTGTGTACGGATCCAGCAGACAAGAGTAATAACAATCAGGTGGGCGACTATACTCGGAGACAGAAAAAAGTATATGAAATGATAAAAAAGTATTCCAAGGAGGAGGCTATGGAAAAAACAGCACAAGATGTTTTAAATATCATGAGAAGCTGGCTTGGCTATAGCGAAGTAAACGGAAAATTCAAACAGATCATCGATCTGTATAATTCAGTGAAGCCATTACCGAGAGGGTATGCAGTGAAGTACACTGATGAGTGGTGCGACACAACAGTGTCTGCAGCAGGAATTAAAGCAGGATGTAGCAATCTAATCGGAAGAGAATGCGGATGTGAAGAGCACGTTAATATCTTTAAGGAAATGGGTATCTGGATTGAAGACGGAACAATTACACCAAAAGCCGGCGATATCATTTTGTATAACTGGGACACAAAAGTACAGCCGAACAATGGATATTCGGATCATATCGGTTATGTCGAGAGTGTTTCTAATGGACAAATCACTTGCATTGAAGGAAACAAAGGGGAAGCTGTTGCAAGGCGTGTAATCTCTGTCGGAAATGGTAACATCAGAGGATATGCAAGACCGAAATACAGTGGAACCGGAACGGCGCCGAATGTTCCAAACGCTCCGAGCAAACCGACAACACCGCCTGCATCCGGAGGAGGAAGTTTGAATAAAAATGTCGCATGGTACGGAGCCGTGAACACCGGAACCCTGAAAGTGCGTACATGGGCTGGCTCAGAAAACCCACAGCTTAAATCTTACCCTACGCTTACACAAGGAACAAAAGTCGGGGTATGCGAAACTGTTAAGGACAAGTCAGGAGATGCCTGGTATTATGTTAAGATTACCGGAAATCAGGGAGAGAAGTACGGCTTTGTTGCGGCAGCATATATTACAAAGCAGTCTTCCAGCAAGCCGAATGCAGATACAACCGTTTCAGATGATGGCGTAATTACCAAAACACCTCAGTGGGTTGGAAAAGTAGTTGCTGATGTTTTGAATGTTCGTAGCTGGGCTGGAACGAACAATCCGCTTATTAGGTCCTGGCCGAAACTTAATCGCGGAAATCTTGTTGATGTATGCGATGTGGTAAATGCAACAGACGGATCACGCTGGTACTACATCCGGATTGCTGGAAAATATTACGGATTTGTCAGCGCTCAATATATTAAACAAAAATAAATCATAAAAGTGCTTTCTAATATTATCATTGCTTCAAATTGTATTTAGCTTTATAATATATCACAAATTTTTATATCGAAAAATGATATTTTCTAACAAATTTTCTTCCGTTATATCATAAAGTGCTAAATTATAACGGAAGGAGCAATGGCATGATTAAAATTTTACTGTCAAAAAAGCTTGGGGAAATGAGGCTTACTCAGGCAGATTTGGCGAGGGCAACCGGAATAAGACCTAATACCATCAATGAGTTGTACCACGAGCTTGCAGAAAGGGTTAATCTGGAACACCTCGACTTAATTTGTGAAGCCCTGGACTGCGAGTTGGATGAATTGATTGTTAGGGTACCGAACAAGGAATCAGCCATAACCCACACACGCCAGGGAACTCAAAAACCCGGCAAAAAGAGGTAGCCGCTGCAACGGTTACCTCTTTTTTAATAGGGAAATCCCCTTTTTTTTAATTCATTTCTCTCAAGTTATATTCTAATGAATCATATAAATATTCTGTATCAAATCCCATGTCTTCATATCCCTGCAATACAGTTTCGATATAGTGCTTAGATGGCCTTCCTATTTTAGCTGAATCTGGCAACAGGTATATCATAGCCTTTTTTCTTGTACCGTCTTTTAAATGCACAAATACATTTCTTTTTTTATAAAATCTTGGATAACCCTCATACAGATCAAGAGATTCTTCGTTTTTACTATCAATATTCCAAACAGCAACCGGAACTCTACTTCCTGCCTGTCTTTTGACTGTCGCATAAGACCCTGTTCGGCTTCCTCTATATAGAAGTTTCCAATTTATCAGATATCCAGTGAAAGCAACTGTGGCTCCTGGACACCGGTATGACATTTGCTGTATATTCAAATTACTTCCATATGCTGCATATAAACCCATATCATATATCCTTTCTCCCCGTCAAGCCGTTAGGTCAGCTAATTTATGATTAAGCTGCATTATCTGCGCTTGCGTTTTCACGGAGCTGTTTCATCATGTGAAGTCTGCAGGTTTTAAATTCATCACCATAAAGTCCAAGTCTATTTGTGAGGATATTATACATTAAAGTGACTTTCTTCTTTGCGGTGTAACCGTTCATATTTTTGAATACGACTTTATCATCAGATTCTATCGCCCAGGCGGAAAGCGCTAAACAAAACTGTACATATGCTTTGATTTTTCCTGCATGAAGAGTACTGTTAAAAAGCCGGAATTCGACAGTTTCTTTCTGAAAGAAGCTATGAAGATTCAATGCATGATATCTTGTAGAGTTATAATGCTGATGATTGATTCCACCGCAGTAACCATCGTTTGCAGGACTGTACCAAATCTTTTCAACGGCATCGGTTGTAATGTCTTTGTCTTTCTTCATAGTATCAAGTAAATTTTTGCAAACTGGCTGACACCAGCGATATTTTCTGTCGCCAACTGCAAGTGCGTCATAAATTATTTCCTGTCTGCTGTACATGAAATTTACCAGACGACGGAGCGATGTTGCAGTGTGATTTGCTCCGTCTACATGGATGTGAATTCCGCATGAGCTGTGAGGAACTCCGCCGATTTCTCTGAACTTGCGGATAATTGCCTGCAATGTTTCAAGGTCTTTGTATTTAAGAACTGGAGTCACGAACTCAACTCTGTATTCGTCAATGTTCTCGGTTCCGATTTTGCGAATCGGATGAATTGAACTGTCTCGCATCACTTTCCATTTTCTTCCCTGTGCATCTCTTATTGTTCTTGTTTGGTAACAGGTGCGATCTGGCCTAGACGCTGTAGTTCCGATAATTTCCGCAACGGCTTCAGCTGCCATTTTTCTTGTAATACCTGTGAATTCAACCTCAACACCGTAATTCTGCTTTTTTAAAAGTTCTGACATATTATTTTCCTCCTATTATTTCTCAAACCTCGTACCGTCTATACGAATGTTTGTTCTGTTGTTTATGGTTGTATATTACCATATGTACCGTACATGTCAATAGTAAAATGAAATATTATTCTAATGTATTAGAATAAAATATTGACAAAATAGAATAAAAGAAGTATAATAATATTATCAAATGAAGGGGAGGTGAAAAGATGGGAAAGAAAAAGAAACATAAGAAAAGCGGCAATGAAAACAAGACCTTGGAAATCATCGTTTTCATTACCGCAATCCTAAATCTGATTGATGGCTTAATAAGCATCATAAAAGATTTGCTCTAGGATAATGAGGGGAGCTGGCAACTCCCCCTCTACATCCTACTATAATAATAGAACATAAAGCTACAGATGTCAAATGAAAGGGGGAAATTAAATTATGCTTCACATCATTTTGAATGCTGTAAGAATAAGTGTTTCGATTTTTGCTATTGCATATATCGCAAAACTATGGAGTGATAGAAAGGAGAAATAAAAATGATCTCATACAATCCGCTATGGAAGACGTTAATAGATAATAATAAGAAGAAACTGGATCTTTTGGAAATTGCAGATATTAGTAGAGGTACTTTGGCGAAGATGGGGAAAAATGAGCCTGTAAATTTATCTGTAATTGATAAGATATGCAGGTACTTCCATTGCAGGATAGAAGATGTAATAGAATATGTAGCAGATTAAATAAGCTTTTGTAATACACATAAGTAGCCCTATACAATGAACTGTTGTGCGGCCAAGGAAGATTTAAGAATATTTGCAAGAAATACAATGGCAGACGATCTCAGACGAATGGAATATACACCGGGAAATTATTATAATTTTCATCCGGGAAGCCATGTGGGACAGGGAGCTGACGTGGGGATCCACAAGATTGCAGAGATTTTGAACGAAGTGTTGACAGAAGAGCAGACAACCACTGTTCTCTTGGAGACAATGGCTGGAAAAGGTTCTGAAGTAGGAAGAAACTTTGAGGAAATACGCTCCATTCTTGATCTGGTGAAACTGGATAATAAAATGGGTGTTTGTCTCGATACCTGTCACGTATGGGACGGAGGATATGATATTGTCAATGATCTTGACGGAGTATTAAAAGAATTTGATCAGGTGATCGGCCTTTGCAGATTGAAAGCAGTCCATCTCAATGACAGTATGAACGGTCTTGGAAGCCATAAGGACCGTCATGCAAAAATCGGAGAAGGGGAGATCGGTATAGAAGCTCTTACTCGTGTGATCTGTCATCCGGCGCTTCAGGAAATTCCGTTTATTCTGGAAACGCCGAACGACGATGAGGGATGGACAAGAGAGATATCCATTCTTCGGGATCGGTTTTCTATGGCCTGACTTCATTTTTCAGTTCTTTGCCGTCTCTGAAATCAGCCGCATTCTGTAAAGTGGTTTCTGCAATGTTTGTCAGAGCTTCGTCAGTAAAAAATCCCTGATGGGAGGTCATCGCCACGTTAGGGAAGGAGAGAAGTCTCTGAATGGTGGAGCTTTGCAGGATGCGTTCTGACATATCTTCATAAACAAGATCAGATTCTTCTTCGTATACATCCAGCCCTACCGCAAAGAATTTGTGATCGCGTATTCCAGAGATTAGATCTTCTGTGCAGATCAGGCCTCCTCTGGAGGTGTTGACAAGTATGACTCCTTCCTTCATTTTGGCAATAGATTCAGCATTGATCATGTGATGGGTGTCTTCTGTCAGCGGACAGTGAAGACTGATAAGATCGCTTGTACGCAGAAGTTCATCCAGAGATACATACTCCAGAAAATCCAACTCTTTATTAGGGTATCGGTCATAAGCGATTACCCGCATGCCAAATCCGCGGCAGATCCGCGCCATTGCAAGACCTATTTTTCCGGTTCCGACGATCCCTGCTGTTTTGTGAAAAAGATTAATTCCCATAAGACCGTTCAGGGCAAAATTGTTTTCTCGGCATTTAATATAAGCCTTATGGGTATGACGGTTGGCTGTAAGCGCAAGAGCCATGGCATGTTCTGCAACTGCTTCAGGAGAATATCCGGGAACACGAAGAACCTTTATTCCATATTTTTCAGCAGTTTTAAGATCAACGTTATTGTACCCGGCGCAGCGCATAAGGATCAGTCTGATACCCTGGGTATGGAGAGATTCCATAACAGGGGCGCTGATATCAGCATTTACAAAGGCGCAGATTCCGTCATAGCCTTTGGCAAGAGAAGCAGTTTCTTCATAGAGATTTGCTTCGATAAACTTAAATGAGATACCGGGATATTCTGGAGCAAGTTTATCAAAAAATTGCTGGTCATAATCCTTTGTACCGTAAAATAATATTTTCATGGCAGCCTCCTTTTTGTTATTGTGATAATAAGTTAGTTGAAATATACACAGAACAAAGAAGAATGTCAAGAAAATATTGTAAAAAATTAAAAGAATAATTATAATGAATCTGAATTTTTAGCCGAAGGAGCCTTGATAATCTTTTAGTTGAATTATATAATGTGATGGGTTAAACTTTATTTATTATATTACTTGTAGTGTATGAAAGGAGATTAGTATGAACGCTGACATTACGATCAGAGAATTGACAGCAGAAGATTACTCAGAGGTCAGCCAGGGATATCAAAGACTTCATAAACTGCATGTAGAAGGCCGGGCTGATATTTATAAAGATATGGAACAGCCTCTTTCTTTGGAAGAATACGTAAGCATGGTTCAAAGCAGAGAGTATATAACTCTGGCAGCAGAAAGCAAAGAGATGTTTGCAGGATTTTTAATCGCGCAGCGAAGAACCACACCAGAAAATCCCATGCTTCAAAGAAACACTTATTTTTATATAGACGCCCTTTATGTTTCGGGTAGTTATCGAAGAAGAGGAATTGGAAGAGCGCTTTATACATATTTATCCGGTCTTGCTGAAGAAGAGAAATGCAGCAGAATTGATCTGAAGGTATGGGATTTTAATAAAGATGCTGTTTCTTTTTATAAAAATATGGGATTTCAGATGCAGTGCTACAATATGGAAAAAAGAATAAAAAAATGAAAAACCGGGTTTTTCTCTGTACTCCTTCTGAATGTTCAGGAATAAAGTACAGAGAAGCCCGGTTTATTTACTTAAACTATATAAATCCCGGTAAAAGTCCGGATAAGAAATATTTACACATTCTGCATCGCAAATGTCAAGAACTCCATCACAAACAGTTCCTGCTACAGCAAAGGACATGGCGATTCTGTGATCCAGATAAGGATTAATCCTTGCCCCATGGAGAGGGCGGCCTCCATGAATGATCATTCCGTCTTCGGTACCTTCAATATCCGCTCCCATGCGTCTAAGATTTTCTACCATAACTGCAATGCGGTCTGATTCCTTGACTTTCAGTTCCTGGGCATCTCGAATAATCGTCGTTCCCTGGGCAAAAGCTGCCATCACCGCGATCATTGGAATCTCATCAATAAGCGTAGGAATGTCAGCGCCTCCAATGGTTATGCCTTTCAGGCTGCTGGTACGAATGAGAAGATCTGCAGTAGGTTCTCCGTCTGTGCTTTGGTTAAGCAGAGTAATATCTGCTCTCATAGCCTGGCAGACCTTGATAAGTCCTGCTCTTGTGGGATTAATCCCCACATTTTTCAGAAGGATTTCACTGTTAGGAGTGATAAGTCCAGCTGCAATAAAGTAAGCGGCAGAAGAAATATCTCCGGGAACTGCAACCTCCCTTGCATTCAGCACAGGATCAGGAGCAATGGAGGCGGAAACACCATTGGACGTAACCTCTGCGCCAAAATATTTCAGCATGATCTCCGTATGATTCCGGGAAAGAAAGGGTTCTGTGACAGTAGTAATCCCGTCTGCATACATGCCTGCCAGAAGTACACAGGATTTCACCTGGGCGGAAGCTACAGGTGAATCATAATGAACAGCATGAAGAGGCCTGCCAGAGATCAACAGAGGGGCGCAGCCGTTGTCATATTTGCTTTTTATGGAAGCCCCCATAGAAGAGAGAGGCGTCATGATCCTTTTCATGGGGCGGGTGCGGATAGAGGCGTCTCCGTCAAGCTCTGATGAAAAATTTTGTCCGGCAAGGATTCCAGAGATCAGCCTTGTGGTTGTACCACTGTTTCCCACATCAAGAACAGAAAAAGGTTTATGAAGTCCATGAAGTCCCTTTCCGTGAACCAGCACCGTATCTTTGTCTTTTTCAATTTGGATCCCCATTTTCTGGAAGCAGGAAATCGTGGAAAGACAGTCTGCTCCTTCCAGAAAATGAGAGATTTTTGTTGTGCCATTTGCCAGAGATCCAAACATAACTGCTCTGTGGGAAATGGACTTGTCTCCAGGGACCGTAAGGATTCCTTTAAGCCCTGTCTGTTTTTTTATTTCCATATCATACCTACCGTTCGTAAACAATATAGTTTCTTTTTTTAAGAAGATTGCAGCCGCGTTTCATTGCGTCCTCTTGGTAAAATTCGATTTTTAATACGCCCTGTTCAAACTCACGGTTATGGATAATACCGATATTTTTAATGCTGATATTTTCCATGGCGAGAATGGTAGCAATGGTGGCGATTCCTCCGGCTTCGTCTACAATATCAATATAAAGCACATAAGACTTTGTAATAAGGCCGTTGGAAGTTGCGTCAATGGAATCGCGGTAATCTCTGGATGCTGCGAAAAGCTGGTAAAGCTGATCAGCTTCCTGATTGTCTACAGAACAGCGGATCTGGATCAGCATACGGATGTATTCATCAAGCACAGCTGAAATATTTTTTTGATTTTCCAGACAAATCTGCTGCCACATAACCGGAGAGGAGGATGCGATCCTTGTGATATCCCGGAAACCTCCGGCAGCAATGGTTTTCATATATTCCGCGTCATTATCAAGGGCGCTTACAAGATTTACCAGAGAAGAAGCGATAATATGGGGCAGATGGCTAACGCCTGCTGTGATAAAATCATGCTCCTCAGCGGTGAGGATCATGGGAATCGCTCCAAGAGAATCTATAAGCTCAGAAAATTCCGTCAATTTATTTAAGGGAACCTCTCCTCCGGGAGTAAGGATATAGTAGGCGTTTTCCAGAAGGTGGTCTGAGGCATTAGAAAAGCCGGAGCGCTCAGATCCTGCCATAGGGTGGCCGCCGATAAAATTATGGGAAAGACCAATTTCCTCTACCGCCTGATGAATAGGTCCTTTCACACTTCCTACGTCTGTAATGATGCACTCCTTAGAAATCACATCCTTCAGATAGTTCAGATATTCAATATTATACTCTACCGGAGCACAGAGAAATATATAATCACAGTTATGGTAGCGGTTATCCTTTTCTTCAAGGACACCGTCGATCACTCCAGTATTCAGAGCCGCGGCCAGTGTTTCTTTATGTTTGGCATATGCAAGGATATGATAATCGGGATGAACCTTGCGGATGGTTTTTGCAATGGAGCCTCCGATCAGGCCCAGGCCGATAAAACCAATGGTCTTCATATTATTAAGCAGTCCTTTCACATGAAAAATCTATTCATATTGTAAAAGATACAGGGAAAAAAGTCAAATACTGGAGGAAAAAGTAAAAATTCGTGAAATTTTCACATTATTTCCGTAAAAAAAGTTGTTAAAATTATATAAAATACTTGAAAAACCCGTGAAATTTTAGTAGAATATGAACATATCAGACAAACAGGAGGTATTACATATGGACGTTTATAGAACTGACCGAATCAGAAATGTAGTCCTATTGGGTCACGGGGGATCCGGCAAAACTACACTTGCAGAAGCAATGGCGTATCTGGCAGGTATGACCAGCCGTCTGGGAAGAGTGGAAGACGGGAATACTGTCAGCGACTTTGATAAAGAGGAGATTAAGCGGCATTTTTCTATTTCTACTTCTTTAATCCCGGTTCCATGGGATAAGGTGAAGATTAATATTCTTGATACTCCCGGCTATTTTGACTTTGTAGGCGAAGTAGAAGAGGCTGTCAGCGCAGCAGATGCAGCAATTATTGTTGTTTCCGGTAAAGCCGGGGTTCAGGTGGGAACCCAGAAGGCATGGAATCTGTGCGAAAAATATAAACTTCCTCGTATGTTCTTTGTAACGGATATGGATGTGGATGACGTCAGCTATCGTAAAGTTGTAGAAGTACTGACAGAGCTTTACGGCAAGAAGATCGCGCCTCTTCATTTCCCTATTCGTGAGGACGGTAAATTTACAGGCTATGTAAACGTTGTGAAACAGGCCGGAAGAAAGTATATTGACAAAGGCAAGAAACAGGAGTGCGAGATTCCTGAATACCTGAACGAATACCTTGAGAAATATCATGATATTCTTATGGAATCTGTAGCAGAGACAAGCGAAGAATTTATGGACCGCTACTTTGAAGGCGATGAGTTCTCTGTAACAGAAGTTTCTGCAGCGCTTGCAACAAACGTGCAGGACGGCAGCATCGTTCCTGTATGTATGGGAGCGCCTGTAAGCTTAAGGGGTGTTTCCAATCTTCTTGACGATATCTGCGGATATTTCCCAAGCCCGGATAAACGTTCCTGCAACGGAATCTCTCAGAAGACAAACGAGATCTTTGAAGCAAACTACGACTTTGCAAAAGCAAAATCCGCATATGTATGGAAGACTATCGTTGACCCATTCATCGGTAAATATTCCTTCATTAAAGTTGCTTCCGGCGTTATCAAATCAGACGATACGCTTCTCAATGTAGAAAACGGCGAAGAAGAACGCTTGAACAAACTCTACGTATTGGAAGGCTCCAAACCTTATGAAGTTCCTGAGCTTCATGCAGGCGATATCGGCGCTATTGCCAAGCTGAACAGTGTGCAGACTGGCGACAGCCTTGCTACTAAGGCGGCTCCTGTTCTTTATCCTAAGGCTGTTATTTCTACGCCTTATACCTGCAAGAGATATAAAGCTCTGAATAAGGGAGACGAGGATAAGATTTCCCAGGCTCTTGCAAAGATGACAAGTGAGGATAAGACCCTTCGCGCTGAGAATGATTCTGCAAACAGACAGACTCTTCTTTACGGTATGGGCGATCAGCATCTTGATATTGTTGTGAATAAGCTGAAAGAACGTTATAAAGTAGACGTTGAGCTTTCCAAACCGAAGGTTCCTTTCCGCGAGACGATCCGTAAGAATTCCGACGTTGAAGGAAAGCATAAGAAACAATCAGGCGGACATGGTCAGTATGGCCACGTAAAAATGCGCTTTGAACCTTCAGGAGATCTTGAAACACCGTTTGAGTTTGAGCAGGTTGTTGTTGGCGGCGCTGTTCCGAAGAACTACTTCCCGGCAGTTGAGAAGGGACTTCAGGAATGCGTATTAAAAGGACCGCTTGCTTCCTATCCTGTTGTAGGAGTGAAGGCTACACTCTATGACGGATCTTACCATCCGGTAGACTCTTCTGAAATGGCGTTTAAGATGGCTACCATCCTTGCATTTAAGAAGGGCTTCATGGACGCTTCTCCGGTTCTTCTTGAGCCTATCGTAAGCATGAAGGTAACAGTTCCAGATAAATATACAGGCGATGTTATGGGCGATCTGAATAAACGCCGCGGCCGTGTTCTTGGAATGAACCCAGATCATGACGGAAATACAGTGATCGAGGCCGATATCCCAATGCTGGAGATCTATGGCTATTCTACAGATCTTCGTTCCATGACAGGCGGAAGCGGCGATTTCTCCTATGAGTTTGCACGTTATGAGCAGGCTCCATCCGATATCCAGAAGAAGGAGATTGAAGCCAGGGCTGAAAAGGATGGTGCAGAAGACAAATAATTGCTGTCACCAGTAAAAAGATATGATTTGTTAAGATTTTAAAGTATAAAATACAGAACAGTTTGATGAAACTGTCTGTAAAAGCTCCCTTGACGGTTTAATAACTGTCTTGGGAGCTTTTGTATTTGTCTTTTTTGTTTAAAATGGACAAAAGGAGTATGATATTTTTGTGTAAATCATGGAAAGTGAGGAATGCATGGAATAATATACAATATATGCCTTGACGGAAACCTGGTTATACTATATATTCTAAAGCATAAAATGTAAGTTGCATGTAGGCAACTATATGAATACGATACCAGGAGGATAATAAATGAGACAGGAATGGGCTTCATTTAAGGGAGGCGTTTGGGAAAAAGAAATCAATGTACGTGATTTCATCCAGAAGAATTATACACCATATGAAGGTAATGAGGAGTTTTTGTCAGGACCTACCAAGGCTACAAATGATTTATGGGCTCAGGTTATGAAACTGACAGAGGAGGAGCATAAAAAAGGCGGTGTCCTGGACATGGATACTCATATTATCTCCACCATTACATCTCACGGACCAGGATATCTTAATAAAGATACAGAAAAGATCGTAGGATTTCAGACAGATAAACCATTCAAACGTGCGCTGCAGCCAAACGGCGGTATCCGTATGGCAATCAAGGCCTGTGAAGACAACGGTTATCATGTAGATCCTGAAATTGTTGATTTTTATACAAAATACCGTAAAACACACAACGACGGAGTATTTGACGTATACTCTCCAGAGATGCGCGCCTGCCGTTCCAGCCATATCATCACCGGACTTCCAGATGCTTACGGCCGCGGCCGTATCATTGGCGACTACCGTCGTGTAGCGCTTTATGGAGTTGACCGTCTGATCGCAGATAAAGAGGAGCAGAAGGCCGGAACACGAAGCAATATGTATGAAGATGTAATCCGCAACCGCGAGGAGCTTTCCGAACAGATCAAAGCTCTGAAGGAACTGAAAAAACTTGGTGAAATTTACGGATTTGATATTTCCAGACCGGCAGAGAACGTACAGGAAGCGATCCAATGGCTGTATTTCGGATATCTTGCAGCGATCAAAGAGCAGAACGGAGCCGCAATGTCCCTGGGACGTACTTCCACTTTCCTTGATATCTATGCAGAAAGAGATCTTGCAAATGGAACATTTACCGAGGAAGAAATCCAGGAGTTTATCGACCACTTTATTATGAAGCTGCGTCTTGTAAAATTTGCAAGAACACCAGAGTATAACGCACTGTTTTCTGGAGATCCTACCTGGGTTACAGAATCTATTGCCGGAATGGGAATTGACGGAAGAAGTATGGTAACAAAAATGTCTTACCGTTATCTTCATACACTTTCCAACCTTGGACCGGCGCCGGAACCAAACCTGACAGTCCTTTGGTCTACAAGACTTCCAGAGAACTTTAAACGATTCTGTGCAAAAACCTCCATCGAATCATCCTCTATCCAGTATGAGAATGACGATCTGATGAGAGTAACACATGGCGATGACTATGCCATCGCATGCTGCGTTTCTTCTATGCGTGTAGGTAAGGAAATGCAGTTCTTCGGAGCCAGAGCAAATCTTGCGAAATGTCTTCTTTATGCCATCAACGGCGGTGTGGATGAGATCAGCAAGAAGCAGGTAGGACCGAAATACCGTCCGATTACTTCAGAGTATCTTGACTATGATGAAGTAATGGAGCGTTATGATGATATGAGCCGCTGGCTTTCCCATGTATATGTGAATACGCTGAATATTATTCACTACATGCATGATAAGTATTGCTATGAGCGTCTTCAGATGGCTCTTCATGACAAAAACGTAACCCGTTGGTTTGCAACAGGAATCGCAGGACTTTCTGTAATTGCAGATTCCCTTTCTGCTATTAAGTATGCAAAGGTAAAAACAATTCGTGACGAGAACGGTATTGTTGTAGACTTTGAGGTAGAAGGAGATTATCCGAAATATGGAAATGATGATGACAGAGTAGATGAGATTGCTTATAAGATCGTAAAAGACTTTATGCATTATGTAGGTACTACCCAGACCTATAGAGGTGGTATTCCTACAACATCCATTCTCACCATTACTTCCAACGTAGTTTATGGAAAGAACACAGGAGCAACTCCAGATGGACGTAAGGCAGGAGAACCTTTTGCACCGGGAGCAACCCCCATGCATGGAAGAGACAGCCATGGCGCAGTTGCATCCTTAAGCTCTGTTGCCAAACTTCCGTTTAAGGAGGCTCAGGATGGAATTTCCAATACCTTCTCCATTATTCCAGGAGCCCTTGGAAAAGAAGATATGGTAATGCTGGATACTATCAGCCTTGACGATTTAAGCTTTTCCCTGGAACCGGACTGCGCATGCTGCGAGCCGAATCTCAGTATGGATGATGCAGAATAATCTTTTAAATGAATATCTTATACAACAGGAGGATTTTATTATGAATATCAGCGACGCACAGGTAGACAACCTGGTAAATTTATTAGATGGATACGTAGAAAAAGGCGGCCATCATTTAAACGTTAATGTTTTTACAAGAGAAACTCTTCTGGACGCTCAGGCTCATCCTGAGAAATATCCCCAGCTCACAGTTCGTGTGTCCGGGTATGCAGTAAACTTCAACAAGCTGACAAAAGAACAGCAGGATGAGGTAATTTCCAGAACCTTCCATGAGGGAATGTAAGCATATGAAAAAAGAATATAACCAGGAAGGCTATATTCATTCTATTGAGAGCTTCGGGACCGTTGATGGTCCCGGAGTTCGTTTTGTAGTATTTTTTCAGGGATGTCCTATGCGCTGTCTGTATTGCCATAACCCTGATACCTGGAAGCCGGGGGAAGGCAGCAGGATGTCAGCTGCAGAAATTCTGGAAGCCTACAAAAAGAATGAAGTCTTTTATAAAAACGGCGGAATCACAGCCACAGGCGGAGAGCCTTTGATGCAGCTTCCTTTTTTAACAGAACTTTTTTCTGAGGCAAAAAAACAGGGGATCCATACCTGTTTGGATACTTCAGGTATCATGTATCGAAAAGAAAGACAGGAGGAATTTGAACGTCTGTTTGATGTTCTTGATCTTGTGCTTCTTGACTTTAAACACAGCAGCGAATCTGGACATAAAGAGCTGACAGGCCTTGGACAGAAGCAGGTGCTGGAATTTGCCCATGCTCTGGAAGAAAGAGGAATCCCTTTTATTGCTCGCCATGTGGTAGTTCCGGGAATTACCGATGGCGTGGATCACCTGAATAAACTTGGAAAAATTCTGGCAGGATTTTCTAACATTAAAGGTCTTGAAGTCCTTCCTTACCATACCATGGGCAGGGCAAAATACGAAAATCTGGGAATACCTTATCCATTGGAAAACATCGAAAATATGGATGCAGAAAAAGCCAAAGATGCTAGAAATATAATTCTCAGAGCTTTTCAGGAAGCGCGCAGTAAAATTAATTCTTGACAAACCAGCATGGAATAGGTAGAATTACTACAGAATAAAGACGAAGAAGAGGAGCAGTAGGAAATCCCCCTTTTTTCAGAGATCTGTCGGTTGGTGCGAGACAGAAAAAGGTATTTCTGAACTCGCCTTGGAGTTGCCAAAGTGAACTACTTAGTAGCTTTGGACGGGAAATCCCGTTATAGATAATATGAGTGCATCGGATTTTGTGATCCGGTGAATTAGAGTGGTACCGCGGAATTATGCCCTTCGTCTCTAAATACAGAGACGAGGGGCTTTTTGAATTTTATTAAGGAGGAAAAACAATGTCAGTACCTTACAATCATAAGGTGATCGAAAAAAAATGGCAGAAGGTCTGGGATGATAACAAAGCTTTTGCCGCAACAGACGATTACAGCAAGCCAAAATATTATGCTCTGGTAGAATTTCCATACCCATCAGGCCAGGGACTTCACGTAGGTCATCCAAGACCCTACACTGCGCTTGATATTGTGGCAAGAAAAAGAAGAATGCAGGGATATAATGTACTTTATCCTATGGGATGGGACGCTTTTGGACTTCCTACAGAAAACTATGCCATCAAAAATAAAATCCATCCAAAGATCGTTACTGCAAATAATGTTGCAAGATTTAAGGAACAGCTTCATTCTCTTGGATACTCCTTTGACTGGGACAGAGAAGTAAATACAACAGATCCAGAGTATTACAAATGGACACAGTGGATTTTCCTGAAGCTGTTCAACGCAGGACTTGCATATAAAAGCGAAATGCCTATTAACTGGTGTACTTCCTGTAAGGTAGGACTTGCCAATGAAGAGGTTGTAAACGGCGTATGCGAACGCTGCGGATCTCCGGTTGTCCGTAAGGTAAAAAGCCAGTGGATGCTGAAGATCACAGACTATGCAGAAAAACTTCTGGAAGGTCTGAAAGACGTAGACTACATTGAACGTGTAAAGGTTTCTCAGAAAAACTGGATTGGTAAGAGCCAGGGAGCAGAAGTTGACTTTGCTGTTGCAGGCAAAGAAGATAAACTGACTGTTTATACAACCAGACCGGACACACTTTTTGGCGCTACTTATATGGTAGTTTCTCCAGAGCATCCTATGCTGGAAAAATATAAAGATGAGATTAAAAATATGGATGCTATCCGTGCATATCAGGAGCAGGCTGCAAGAAAGTCTGACTTTGAGCGTTCTGAGCTTGCAAAAGACAAAACAGGCGTAGAGATCGACGGTATCCGGGCAGTTAATCCGGTAAACGGAAAAGAAATTCCGATCTGGGTTTCTGATTATGTACTGATGAGCTATGGTACAGGCGCAATTATGGCAGTTCCGGCTCACGATACCCGTGACTGGGAATTTGCAAAGAAATTTAATCTTCCGATTATTGAAGTTGTTGCCGGCGGCGAAAATGTTCAGGAAGAGGCTTTTACTGACGTAGCTACAGGCAAAATGGTCAATTCTGGATTCCTTGACGGACTGGAAGTGGCAGAAGCAAAGAAAAAAATTGTCGAGTGGCTGGAAGAAAAGAAACTTGGCACAGGCAAAACCAACTTTAAGCTGAGAGACTGGGTATTTTCTCGTCAGCGTTACTGGGGAGAACCGATTCCCATCGTACACTGCGACAAATGCGGTTATGTAGCGCTTCCTGAAAGCGAGCTTCCTCTGGAGCTTCCAGATGTGGAAAGCTATATGCCTACAGATAACGGAGAATCTCCGCTGGCAGCAATGACCGACTGGGTAAACACTACCTGTCCATGCTGCGGCGGTCCTGCAAAACGTGAGACAGATACTATGCCTCAGTGGGCTGGATCTTCCTGGTATTTCCTGCGTTATACAGATCCGCACAACACAGAAGCCCTTGCAAGCAAGGAAGCGTTGGATTACTGGATGCCGGTTGACTGGTACAACGGAGGAATGGAGCATACCACCCTTCATCTTCTGTACTCTCGTTTCTGGCACAAATTCCTGTATGACAATCAGGTAGTTCCCTGCCCGGAACCCTATCAGAAACGTACTTCTCATGGAATGATCCTTGGTGAGAACGGCGAAAAAATGTCCAAATCCCGCGGCAACGTAGTAAACCCGGATGATATTGTGAATGATTACGGCGCAGATACTCTTCGTACCTATGAGATGTTTATCGGAGCTTTTGATCTTAGCGCATCCTGGTCTGAAAACGGTGTGAAGGGATGCCGCCGTTTCCTTGAGCGTGTATGGAAGCTGCAGGATATTCTTACAGAGGGCGACGGTTACAGTAGCGATATGGAAACAAAGATGCATCAGACCATCAAAAAAGTAAGCAATGATTTTGAAAATCTGAAGTATAATACAGCAATCGCAGCTCTTATGACTCTTCTCAATGACTTTGCAAAAAAGGGAAGCATAACAAAAGGAGAGTACAGGACCTTCTTGCTTCTTCTCAACCCAGTTGCTCCTCATATTACTGAGGAAATCTGGAATACCTGTGGCTATGAGGGATATGTATATCAGCAGACATGGCCGGAGTATGATGAGGCAAAAACAGTTGAAAACACCATCGAGATCGCAGTTCAGATCAACGGCAAAACAAGAGGCGTAGTTGCGCTTCCTGTAGACGCAGACAAAGAGACTGCTCTTTCAAAAGCAAAAGAAGTAGTTGCAGATAAGCTGACAGGAACAATTATTAAAGAAATTTATGTTCCTAAAAAGATTATCAATATTGTGCAGAAATAAAATAATATAACAGGAGCGACCGTATATTTGTACGGTCGTTTTCTGTTGGCAATATATACAAAAAGTCTTTGATACTATATAATACTACTATGAATCAAAGGATAGAGTAAAAAAATCAACCAGACACTTATGTCTAACAGCAAAACACGATATTTTCTCGCTTTGTGTCGTGTTATTTTATCCATATTTATGATAACGTGAAGGCGAAAGGAGGAAGAAAATGGATCCGAAGAAAATAGGAGAATTTTTAAAAGTACTTCGCAGGGAAAAGGGACTGACCCAGGAACAGCTTGCAGAGGTTCTTCACGTATCAGGAAGAAGCGTTTCCAGATGGGAAACGGGAAGCAATATGCCAGATCTGAGCATTCTTATTCAAATAGCTGAATTTTATGATGTAGAGGTAAAGGAGATCCTGGATGGAGAAAGGAAAGGCGAGAATATGGATAAAGAATTAAAGGACACATTGTCAAAAGTGGCAGATTACAACACAATAGAAAAAGAAAAAGTGTTAAAAATTGGAAATACCGCATTTGGTTTTACTTTTATAATCTGTGCGGCAATGATTGTTGTACAGCTTTTGACGAAAGGAAATTTACAGCTTGTGGCAGGTGAAACGATAGTACTTTTTGCAGGCGGTATTTTTTATATTGGTGTTATGATTTATCATGGATTATGGGAAAAGGGGTCAAAATTTAAAATCACACCATTTACGGACGCTGTGATCAGTAGTATTTTTGCAGGCATATTTTCAGTGTGTCTGGCTGTTACCAACTTTAAATTAGGCGCTTCTGTGTCAAAAACCATTCAAAGTGCATTGCTGTTTTTTGCTGGAATTTCAGCAGTAGGATTTTTTGTATTAAGAATTTTGTCCGGGTTCAGCCAGAAGAGAAAAAATAAAATTGCAGAATGTAATGAATCAAGAAAGAATACAAAGCAGGAGCCTGTAAGTATATTTACAGCAGATGGAAATATGCAGGCTGAAATGATCATCAGCACGTTAAAAGAAAATGGAATCGAAGCATACGGACAGGATCTTGGAGACGCTGGTTTTGCTTCTGTCCGCTATGGAATGGGAAGAGGGATAAACGACAGGGTAGCTATTTATGTGGCAGCCGTTCAAAAAGATTATGCTTTACAGGTAATAAAAGAGCTAGGATTATAATGTTTTTATATGTATTTTTATATTCTTAAAAGCCAGCGGAGAAAGTCACGCCGGCTTTTTGTAGTTAGTTCAAAGAAAATCTAGTCCTTAAATTTCGTAAGGAAAGGACCGGATAATAGTCCGATCATACATATAATCAGACCGCTGGGAATCAGGACCCAATAAACACTGTCTGAGAATCGATCAAACAAAGTGCCATAAATAAGCTGTCCTGCCGGTTGTGTGCACATGGAAAGTGTAAATACATAGGACATGATCTTACCCATCAGATGTTCGGGAGTTTTTTTCTGTATAAGAGAGACTGCATAAGTAGAGAAAAAAATGCATCCAAGCTGGCAGGCGCAAAACATAATAAGCAGGATCAGATAACGGTGAAATGCCTCAAATGGCAGGATAAACGCTGTACCACAGGGAACCAAGCAAATACCGAACAAAACTAAAACAATACTAAGATGGCGGCTGCGCAGCTTTTGAGCCAGCAGTACTACCATTAGGCTGCCTAATACAGATGCGATTCCCATGACGCTTTCTGCAATACCGTAATGGTTTGCGGAAAGTCCCAATACGGTTCGCACCAGATATGGAAAACCAATTATCACAGTTCCAGATACA
Source organism: uncultured Blautia sp. (assembly GCF_937880195.1). Classification (GTDB taxonomy): domain Bacteria; phylum Bacillota; class Clostridia; order Lachnospirales; family Lachnospiraceae; genus Blautia_A. The sequence continues at coordinate 9,218 of NZ_CALFLA010000041.1, read as the reverse complement.
AACAGACTTACGGCTGCGGCTAATAAAAGAAGCTTCAAAATACAGGGCTGTTTATCTCGGAGAAAGCTCATGCTGGCAAAAAAATCCTCTTTCATTATTACGGCAATTTTAGCATTTAGTCTGGATTTTTTATAATCTATTTGGATAAAACATTCCAAGAAAGCCGTTATAAAGAAACACACAGCCGCAGTATAGAAAATTGGTCGAATCCCAAGTACGGTATAAAAAATACTTCCTAAAAATGGAGAGATCAGGGAGGCGATGGAAGCTACCTGACTGACTATGGCATTTCCTTTTAGGATGTTGTCTCCTGACAGCATCTGGGGAATACATGCCTGTACGGTAGGAGATTCAAAAGCTCCCAGAACAGAAAGCAAGATAAGCAGTATACCGATGACAATAATATCATGCTTTGAAGGAACGGCAAAACTGGCGGCCAGCACAGATATACCAGAAAGAAGATCCAGCGTAACCATAATATTACGACGATTTGCCCGATCTGCAAGTATTCCGCCAAGGGGAGACAATAAAACTGTGGGAAGCATAGAAATAGCTAGAAGTCCCGCAAAAACAGAAGCGGAACCTGTCTGTTCAAGTATGTACATAGAAAGAGCAAATTTCAGTGAGAAATTTCCAATTAAGGAGCTGATTTGCCCCAAAATTAAAAGAGTGAAATTACGGGTAAAAAGTTTTTGTTTCATTTTCTCCTCCTGAATAAAAATATCTGTAGTACGTCAGCGGCAAGACCGACGGCGCTTAATCCGGCGCACCAGATGGCAGCCGTTGTCTTTCCCCTATCTGCAAGATGCTTTGCCCCGGCTAAAAGACTAATTTCTGCTGCCATAGAAGTTACTCTTGCAACAAACCGGAACAGACGGCTTTGTTTGTATTTTTGTGTGATTCCCTTATCCAGATGTTCCGCAACAATTTCAATTTTTTGTTCAAGCTGGGAAGCCATATTTTCAATTTTCTGATTAAATTCCTTTTCTGTCATGATTTATACCTCCATAATTTCTTTTTCTGTAGAAATTGCATGTTCTTTCACAGCATTCTCCTTTCAATACCGAACGATGGTATGTATATATCTAAAATAAAATTGCCTTACGGCAACTTTATTTTTCCTCTGGCATTTTTTCAAAAAATTCTTCTATCAACGCACAGACAGAATCATCCATAAGAGGTACGCCCATTTTTTCCAGCATGTCTCCAAGAAAACGGAATTTGTTTTTCATCCCTTCTTTATCAGATGGGAAGATGGATGGCAGCATCCACAAACTGGTGAGCAGTGGTATAAGTTCAGCAATCTCTTTTGTATACTCCGTATGGATGGAACCGTCTCTATTTCCTTCTTCCAACAGTTCCTGATAATATGGGGTTAAAATACGTCGGTTGGATTCAATCATTTCCATCAGAAGCCTGGGATTTCTTTTTAGGGGAATTGACTGTATGGTTATGCTGGTCTGTTCTTCATCAGACTGATTCAACCGAATTGTCTCTCTAAGCTTCTGAAGCCCATTAAGGTCAGAACGATTCCTCACTTTTTCAAATGGATTATTAGAAGAAAACATGCGGTCGCTTACTGCATCCATGATTTCTTCCTTTGATTTAAAGTGATGGTAGACCGCTCCTTTTGACAGGCCGTCTAAATTATCTACAATGTCCTGAATTGTGGTGTTATCATATCCCTTTTCCAAAAACAGACGATGGGCCACATCAAGAATTTTTTCTACAGTTACTTCTGGATATTTATTTCTTGCCATAGGATAGTCTCCTTTCATAACATTCTCTTGGTATGTATTGATTATATCTAAACCGAAACCTTCTGTCAAGATACATTCGTTTGGTATTATAATTAATATAATATTTCCTATATTAAAAAATTATATACAAAAAACTCCTGATAATATATAATACTCCTATAAATTATTTACAAGGAAAAGGATGTGCAAAATGAGACGTTACGTACTGCTTTCTCATGATTCCAAGACAGGGAATACTTTCTATTATGACGAAATGACAGGACAGATCTGCCTGTTGGAGAATAAAAAAATAGGAAATGGAATTTCTGCCCCAGTGATCGCAGGACTTTCTATTCTAATTTATGTATTTGTGCGCAGAATCGAAAATCCAGTTTCTATAGATAGATATGTTCTATATTGGGTCTCACTATGGATCGGGATCGCCGCAGGCATCTTTTTTTCTTTATATGGTATTAGACGCGCAAAAAGAAAAATTGATACTTTGACCCGGGTCTATCCCTGCAGCATATCAGAAAAACAGGAAATTGCAAGGCAGAACCACAAGTGGTTTTTTACCTATATTTTTTTAATTGCTGCTATGGCTTCCTTTTGTGCTGTTTGTCGGTTCCTGATGATTTGGGTTGTTCCGTCGGTTTTGGTATATGCTTTTTTTCATTTCTTGATGTGTATGCTGACGGTTTTGCTGACTGGAGCATTTGTGGGAAATCGTCCACTGAAAGGGTGGAAGATTGCCCATAAAATGGGAAAAGGGGAGATTTAAAATTTATTATAGAAGGCAGAAGAATTAAATAAAAATAGGAGGCAAAGAATAATGTTCTATATGATCGAAATGATATTTCCTGTAATATTTATACTTGTTTTTGGAGTGATCATATTTACTTTTGCAAAGGGAATTGCCACATGGAATAAAAATAATCATTCTCCTCGTTTGACAGTGGAAGCAAAGATCGTTGCCAAACGTCAGAATACCACACATCATAATCATCCAAATGCAGGCGATGTAACAGGCGCGCATGGATATCATACAACATCCAGCACCTCATATTATGTTACCTTTCAAGTAGAAAGCGGCGACAGGATGGAAATGGCAGTATCAGGCTTAGAATATGGAATGATCGCAGAGGGAGATGAGGGAAAACTTACCTTCCAGGGAACAAGATATTTGTCATTTGACAGAAAGCTGGACATATAAAATCAGAAGTATTTTGACGGTTATAGGATCATTGTACAAAACAATTTTTGAGTGAAGGCAGTATATACTAAATAAGGAGAACGGCTATGAGGCATACGAAGAAAAATATGCACAGGAACCTACTTATTTGTGTTTATGGGTTTTACTTTGTGTGCATAGTGTGTGGAATTTTCCTGTGGAACTCATACAGGGAAAGAAGCTTTTCTCAAAAAGAATGGATGAAAAGTGATCCGGCAAAAAGATATCTGTATATGGATGATTTTAAAGAAAAATATAATGTAATTGGAATGTACAGAAGTGAAATAGACGACTTGTTAGGTTCACCTACATGGACAGAAACAGAAAGAGGCACAGATAAAATCTTATCCTATGAATATCGTATTAAAGATACGCTGTTAGCTGGATGGAAAGTATACCAATTAAGAGTTCAGGATGATATTGTCGTCGGAGCAATAATCACAGTAGAAGACTGGTAGAGATACCCCAGGCTAAAACAATAAAAGCATCAGCTTTAGAGGCATATCATTCATGCAAATACTGAAAATTAGGTATAAAAAAGGCACAGGAGGAATTAGAAATGGAATTGAAAAAAGTATGGATGTCCTTGGACACAGAGAAAAAAAGCCACTATGGATATCGGACAGTGGGGGGAATATTGGGAATTGTGTTTCTTATGACAGTTTTACTTTTTATTGGAACATTTTTATCTATTTCTCTGGGATTGCCACAGCAAAGCTATTCTATGGTTTTGGTTCTTATGGCTGCTGCATTTGGGATTGTAATGGCTGTAAGAATGGGGCAGCGCGGAATGCAGGATGCCGTCATTTTCTTTCTTACAGAAAATGACCGTTTATGGATCATGGACGCCCGGGGATTGTCTTATCATGGACGTGGATTCTGGGGATTTGCACTTGGAGCAATGGAAACGCAGAAGTTTCTGCGTATGCAGGGAAAAAGCCCCTATCTTCCTGCGGGGGCATCCGAAATCCTAAAGGTATGGAACATCAAAGAAAACCGCAGCCATTATGCCATCCGATGCCAGTCACGTTATCGGAATCACCGCGCTATAAAACATACATATTTTCTGGTTAAGGGAATAAAGGATGAAGAAATGCTGCTAAAGGAATTAGAGAGAAGGAAAACCTGGGAAAATACTTTGCAGCCCTCTGAAAATCGAAATCCTTTGTATATTCTGCTAAGCGGACTGGCTCTTGTAGCTTGTGTCACTCTATGCGTCCTGAGTCATTCGGCTGTTGGCATAATATCCGGGGAATTTTATTTTCCCTGTCTGGGAGCATCCTTAGTGTCTCTTTATTTTCTGTTCTATTTTATTGTACGTCAGCGCCGGGGGGAATAGGGGAGCCTGATTTCCTATATATCACATCATTTTTACAGGAGAAACGAATACCATGGAGAAACGAAAGATTTCTGGAAAAACAATTTTAAAGCTGACAGGAGCGGTGGTTGCTTTGGCATATTTAGGGTTTTGCCTTTATGCAGGTATTACTGGAAAATTTCCTGGTATGCATAGGAAGGAACATGTCATGCGGTTCGGAGATCTTAAAAATTGGGTGTCAGGAGCTATGTCAGCAGTCATGATCACTGTCTTGTGCATCCATTCTGCTATAAATGACCTAAAACTCCAAAAAGAACGCAAGAAGTCATCTGTTCCTTTTTTTCTCCTTATGCTGCTGCTAGGCTTCCCTTTGCTTCTTGAGGCTTATCTGGATATTGGCTGGGGTGGAGTTGCTCTTTATGTCGGTATTGCAGCATTACTATTTGGAATTGCATGGCTTCCCCAACTTCTGAATCAATGGATCGCCCGCCTGCTCCTTCGCAAAAATAACATAAGCGGTAAACAGCAGATGCAGATCATTGAATGGATTCATTTTTATCCGTTAAAAAAGCTTCTGGTCTTAGGTCTGTGGGGCTTTGGCGTCTTGCTGGTTATGCGCGGTATTTCAGAAACCGTAACCGGAGAAATCCATATGGATGGAGAGCTTTTGCTGTTTGTACTTATCATATCAGTTCTGGTTGTGAGCCTGTTTCAAAAAATGAAACGCTATGTCTGTATGCCCTGCCACAACATACCAGTGCTGAACCAACTCCTCAGTAAAGATCAGATAGCGCAGCTGTTGAATGGAGAATGCTTTGAACGAATACCCTTTGAAGATGAGTCCATGAAACAGTATTTGGAAATCTACCGAAGCCAGAACTGGATGCTGATCGGCGGGAAACTGATCTCAAAAAAGCTAGCTCTATGGGTAACAATGGATCGGTCTAAGAGCGATACTTTACTGAAAATTCTTTATCTAAATGGTACAACTGCAAAAGCGAGAGTCGATCTGGATATTCGAGGGAACAGATATGAAGAGTTTACTGCCGTTCTGAGAGAACTGGTAGGATATGAAGGCTCCCTTAAACTGTGTGGCAAAGAAGAACAGCTTGAAGAAAAATTTGCAGCCTGCTTCCCAGAGCTTGCTTCCGACCAGGAGCGTATGGCCGCCTTTCTTACTCAGGATGTTACGGAAATACGAAAAGACTATATTCAAACCTTTTCTCCGCCAGATACAAGAAAGAAAAAACGAAGCAAATAGGATTTCTTTCATGGATAAACAATTACTGAGGTGACTTAAAATGAAGAAATGCAGGTACTGTGGTAAAAATGTAAACAGTAGCTATGAATTTTGCAGCAGTGAATGTGAAAATAATTATAGAACAAGCACTGAGAAAGACAACTATAAAATAAAATATTTTATCATGGGTATCATTGCTGGATTTTTGGTTATGTTTTATGGAATTTTATTGAATAGAAGTTCTATTATAGGGGCTGGAATTATGCTAATGGGTACAGATATTACTGTATTCCCATTTACAACCCCTGAAACTATTGGAATCTTAGGATATAAAAAATCGAAAATTGCAGGGAGAATTTCTGGTTTGGCACTTATCATAATTGGAATATGGTTTGAATTTTTTTGACAAATGCCAATTGTACTGTGTGATTTAGGTGGTAAAATTATGGAATTAATTTACAGAAGTGCATTTATTTTAGGCGTTGTCTTCCTTGCTCCAGTTATTTTTAAATACCTTACAGCAAAAAGTAAGGAGGATAATTCTGCTGTTTATACTGTAAAAATGCGCAGCAATATGATGAACTTATTAAAAATAATGACGATTATCTGTGTTCCCCTGGGAGTTATGGCAGCCATTGCTTTTTTTGCATATTTTCCATCTAAAGACTGGGAAAATATGTGCTATACGGCTGTAGTAGTTTTGGTCAGTATTGCAGATTTTTCTATGTGGAAATACTATAAAAACAGAAAAATCATCGTGCTTGACAGTAACAGGATCAAAGTCGTAAACGGAAGAAAAAGCCGCATTCTATCAGGAAATAAAATTACATATAAAAAAATAAACAGCTGTAAAATCAAACTGTATGATAAGGATAAAAAATTTTTCACCCTTACCCGGCAGTTTGATAATTTTGAAAATTTGGAGGCCTGGCTAGATAACTTAAAATCAGGAGAAGCTACTGACATATTCTAAAAAAGAAAGGTAACTGTGATCATGAAAAAACTTTTCATATTAATTTTATCTGGGTCACTGTTATTAAGCGACTGCAGTCTAAAAAGTAATCTATCAGGAGAAGAAACCATGCAAAAAACCTATAAAGAACTTGCGGAAATTTTTGAGAAATATGAGATACAGGGAACGACTGAGCAAATGGTAGACGATCTGGAACAGGATTATAAAGAAATGCCGCCGGAAGTAGAATTAAATAAGGCTGCAATGTTATTAACCGTATTAGGTCAGGGGGAATACGATTACGAAAACATGACATGGACTCCTTATTCAAACGGTGTATATACTTTTGATGTAGAATTTTTTAATGTAGAAAATATGTATACTGACTTTCTTACAGGTGTTTCGTTTTTGGATAAAGAAGAACTTGATTTTAAAAATATACAGGAAGATACCAGTCAGGTGAACTGGGAAGAAGGAACAGGAAAAAGAACCGTTACTTTTGAATGGAAAAACAGGCAGTTTACATTAGAGGCGGAAGTGGTTGACGACTGGTTTGATGTAAGCGTTGCAAACGAATTAAACAAGATCATAAAAGAATATGGAAATGAAAAACAGCTGTTTTTTACCAGCGACGGCTATCAGGAAGGGATTGTTTTTTACCGCGATAAAGAGTGGGCGAATGGATTCCAATTGGAAACAGGACTAGGGCTTGTGGAGTTTAACTAGAAGATTTATAGGGAGCATATTTTTATGAAAAAGAAATCCATTATTTTTTTAATAGCCATAATACTGGCAGTTTCTATTACAGGAATCATTTTTATTATGCCTGGAAAAAAAGGCAGCACAGACGCTGTTCATCGTATCATTGGTACTTCTGCTTTGTATGATGAAGAACTGATCAGCAAAGCCTTTGATGCTGTAGAAAATAAATTTTCCTCTGATTTCAAAGATTGTACATTAACGGAACTGCGTTATGACAGGACAGTAGAAAACAAATTCACAGATGAAATGCTAAAATACAATACCCTACATAATCAAAAACTCATAATTGTATCATCTGATTTTGAAACGAACAGAAAAGCCAGAGACTTAGGTTTGATTCCGAATGAGACTTATGAAGGGTGGACATGGAGCCTTAAAGAAACCGATACTCAGCAGGCATGGGAAGTTATAGACGGAGGCTGGGGATATTGATCATTGTATTAAGTTAGTTGAGGGTGATAAATGAGTAACAAACTGATTAAGCCAAAAGACCAGGAAGCAAAAATACGAAAAAAGAAAAAAATATGGAAACTCTGCGCGGCTTTGCTGGCAGTAGCTCTTGTCTTATTTGTTTTCATTTGGACAAAGGTAGCAATAACCTCTGTAAAATTTCAAAAGCAGCTGGAACAAATGGTTTTGGGCAAAGATTATTTTATAGAGGATGTTGTGATCAGGAAAAAGGATGCAGATATCTATTCCAGTGGTAAATATAGTTTGACTAAAAACTATTTCTTTTATTATGGCAAGGATAAAACAAAACGAATGCAGGTTCCTGAGAGCATGTACAAGGAGTATCAGGTGGGAGACAGCATCCCGGCTTATACTACAGATCATATTTACTATGATTACGAAAAAGACGGGATTTTACCCAGAGAAGAGTTTCGCGATAACGAACTGATGAAGGCTAACGGAGTGATCTGCGGCTGTGTGATCTGTATACTGGCGTTATATTTATTTCTGGAAAAGAAGTGTATGTAGAGCATAAAATAAACAGAAATGTTCGGCTGTGAAGAAGATAGAAACAGCTGTGAGGAAAAAATGAGAAAGGCTGATGAAAATGAAAAAGATCAGTGAACAGACAAAGAATTTTTTATTATATGGCATAGAAGATACGATCAAACCAAAAGAAATCTACAAACTAGATGGAGCTATACTGTTTTTGATATTCCTGTTTTTCTTTCTGGCAGAAACAACTTCCTCACCAGTTATTTCAAGAATATTCTTAAGTATTGTTTATCTTGGATTTGTTATTCTTAGCTTTTCAAGAACAGAAGTGACCGGGAAACGAGTTTTCTGGATATATGGAATACAAAGTCTGACCTTTTCGATTTTGTTCTGCTGGGCAGGGACAATCCTTATGCTGACAACTATGAAAGAAGAAAGTTATAAGGGATATTTGGCTGCGCTTACTGGCATTTACATACTTGCAGTCGCAGCGTACATTTTTCTTACAATAACCCTGATAAAAAAAGACGTATACAATCCCTCTTCCACAAAAAAATTGGCAGGCGGATGGTGTCTTACCAGCTTTGCCATGTTTGGAATAGGCGCTGCAAAAATACTCAGTACCAAAGTTGAATATACAGCAATGATAAGAATTGCAGCTCTTTGCAGTTATTTTATTTCATTAGTTTGTATTTTAGGAGTATTCCATCTGGTAAAATACTTTGCTGTCAAAAAATTGGAAATTGAGGAAGGTAATAAAAAATCAGATAAGTACTGAACGTTATCGTTTTTTTATGGAGAATTTCAGAATGAATACTTTTATAGAGGGAATCATATCAATTTTGCCATGGGCTGCGACTCTGTTGGTTATCAAAACAGTGAAAATGAAAAAGATAGATCATGAGTTAAAAACTTTAGAACAGTTGGAAGAAACACTCGTTTTATACAAAGATCAGAAAAAAATAATTGGAATATTTGCCCGGAATGCAAATGTGAATTGGCTGCAGATAAAACTTACAGAAGCAAAAAAG
>NZ_CALFLA010000040.1 GCF_937880195.1 uncultured Blautia sp. | reverse complement strand
GAGCCCCTTATAGGGGCAGAGCAAACCACCGGCTAAGCCGGTGGTCCTGATTATGGGGTTGTCAGATATTAATTTAGGTTGCCACGGAATTATATCTTATGGTAAAATGAGTTTGTTTTACGCACATTAAAAACAGGAGGTACGGTAAGTTGTTTTCGTGGATAATGGAGTTATACGGCAGCGCCGTGAAGATTCTGAGTAATTGGATGTACAGTTATATTCTGATCATTCTTCTGATGGGAGCCGGGATTTATTTTACTGTCAGGACAAAGGGAATCCAGTTCCGGGCTTTGAGAGAAGCTATCCGTGTAGTTATGGAGCCCAAGGAAGATGAAAAATCAATTTCTTCTTTTCAGGCGCTGATGATTTCTACTGCATCCAGAGTGGGGACAGGAAATATTGCGGGAATTTCCACTGCTCTTTGTATCGGAGGCCCGGGAGCTATGTTCTGGATGTGGCTGACTGCTCTTCTTGGAAGCGCATCTGCTTTTATCGAAAGCTCACTGGCTCAGATTTACAAAAGAAAAGCTGCAGATGGAAGCTCCTATGGAGGCCCGGCTTATTATATTCAGGCTGTGCTGAAAAAAAGATGGCTGGGAATCGTATTTGCGTCTGTTCTGATCCTTACCTATATGGGCGGATTTAATATGGTAGCTTCTTTTAATATTTCAGATTCCTTCAGGAGATTTTCTTTTTATCAGCCGGGAACTACGCCCTTGATCGTAGGCGTGGCGTTGGCTCTTATCTTTGGTATTTGTATTTTTGGAGGAAGCAGACGTATATCCAGGATTACAGAAGTGATCGTTCCGCTGATGGGTGTTTTTTATATCGGCGTTTCGCTGTTTATTGTGATTACTCATCTGGAGCTTCTTCCGGGAGTGATCGCGTCTATTTTTAAAGGCGCTTTTGACGTGAAGGCGATCTTCGGAGGATTTGCAGGTTCTGCTGTGATGCAGGGAATCAAGAGAGGTCTTTTTTCCAACGAGGCAGGTGTGGGATCTGCGCCTAATGCGTCTGCTTCCGCAGGGGTGTCCCATCCGGCAAAGCAGGGACTTGTACAGATGCTTTCTGTTTACATTGATACCATTGTGATCTGCAGCGCTACAGGCTTTATGCTGCTCTGTTCCGGTGTGGCGCCAGAGGGAGGTCTGGCCGGAATGCCTTATGTACAGGAAGCGGTAGCTGGTTCACTGGGGGCTTTTGGTTCTGTGTTTATTACAGTGGCTTTGTTTATGTTTGCCTTTACCACCCTGATCGGGAACTTTTATTATGCGGAAATGGGTCTGCATTATATTTGTGATAAAGCTCCGGGCAAGGCTCTTTTGAATGTTTTCCGCGTAGCGGCTGCGTTGATCGTCTGTCTGGGCGCTACCATGGATTTCAGTGTTGTATGGGATACGGCGGACGTTCTTATGGGACTTATGGCTCTGATCAACCTTCCGGTTATTGTAATCTTATCCAAGCCGGCGATCCGCTGTATGCAGGATTATTTCCAACAGAAAAAACAGGGAAAAAATCCTGTGTTCCGGGCAAAAGATATTGAGTTGAAAACAAAAACAGACTTCTGGAATGATTGATTACCAGAAAAAGTTTATATTGTAGAAACAACAAAGAAAAATCAGTGAAGATCCAGGGTTTTTCAGGTGTTCAAAAGCCTGAGAACACCCTGGATTGTACTTTATGGAGAACATGGGTTAAAGAATTGACAAAGCTGTGTGGTCTGGTATACACTTGCCTTGTAAACGAGAGTTTACAACGGATAACTAAGAATTTAGTTCCCGGAAAAATCTGCGGAGCATATTACTATATTTTAAGAAAGAGGTGCTGTAATGAAAGAGTTTACACAGTGGGAAGGGTTTAAAGGAAAACGTTGGAAAGAAAAGATCGACGTTCGTAACTTTGTCAGTATGAACTATACGCCATATGATGGCGACGCATCTTTCCTGGAAGGACCTACAGAAGCGACAGATAAGCTTTGGGGCAAACTCCAGGAGCTTCAGAAAGAGGAGCGCGCAAAGGGCGGCGTTCTTGATATGGAGACAGAGGTTGTTACTTCTCTTACTGCATACGGCCCAGGATATATTGACGAAAACCTGAAAGATCTGGAAACAGTTGTAGGTCTTCAGACAGATAAGCCGCTGAAACGTGCGTTTATGCCATACGGCGGTATCAAAATGGCTGAGAAAGCATGTGAGACTTACGGCTATGAAGTAAGCGATAAGATCAAAGACATTTTTAATAATTATGAGTTTAAGACACATAACCAGGGTGTATTCGATATCTACACACCAGAGATGAAGGTTGCCCGTCATAATAAGATCCTTACAGGTCTTCCAGATACCTATGGTCGCGGACGTATCGTAGGCGATTACAGACGTGTGGCTCTTTATGGTATTGACGCTTTGATCGAAGGAAAGAAAAAAGATTTTGCAGCAAGCGACCGCCAGGGAATGAGACGTTATGACTTCCAGCTTCGTGAGGAGATCGCAGATCAGATCCGCGCTCTTGAAGGAATGAAAGCAATGGCTCAGGCTTACGGCTTTGATATCTCCCAGCCGGCTAAGGATGCAAGAGAAGCATTCCAGTGGCTGTACTTTGGATATCTTGCAGCAATCAAGACACAGAACGGCGCTGCAATGAGTGTGGGACGTATTTCTACTTTCCTTGATATCTATATTGAAAGAGATCTCAAGAACGGCACTCTTACAGAGAAAGAGGCTCAGGAGCTTGTTGACCATATGGTTATGAAATTCCGTATGGTAAAATTTGCCCGTATTCCTTCTTACAACCAGCTTTTCTCCGGCGACCCGGTATGGGCTACTCTGGAGGTTGCAGGTATGGGAATCGACGGACGTCACATGGTAACAAAGAACGACTTCCGTTTCCTTCATACTCTGGAGGACATGGGACCGGCTCCGGAACCGAACCTTACAGTACTGTATTCTTCCAGACTGCCTGAGAACTTTAAGAAATACGCTGCAAACATTTCTATTACAACAAGTTCTATCCAGTATGAGAATGATGATGTTATGCGTCCGGTATGGGGCGATGACTACAGCATCTGCTGCTGTGTATCTGCTACAGAGACAGGTAAAGAGAT
>NZ_CALFLA010000039.1 GCF_937880195.1 uncultured Blautia sp. | reverse complement strand
ATACAATCATATGTCGATCAGAAAATTGCGGAAAATATAAAACCTACAGCTTAATTAGGAGGTAAAACTTCAAAATGGAATTAAATTTAATGACCAGGCTGAAACATTCCTGGAACGCATTTATGAATCGAGATCCGACTAATGCTTTTTCAGATATTGGCTCAGGGTATTCCAACAGACCAGATAGACCTAGATTGACACGCGGTAACGAACGTACAATAGTTACCGCTATTTTTAACCGTATAGCTCTGGATGGAGCGTCGGTTAGTATAAATCATTGTCGCATTGATGAAAATGGCCGCTATATAGGAACCATTGATTCAGCATTAAACAGTTGTCTTAATTTAGAAGCGAACATTGATCAAACTGGAAGAGCATTTATGCAAGACGCAATAATGTCCATGTTAGATGAAGGCTGTGTTGCTATAGTTCCGGTTGACACAGATATTGATCCGGCTGAATCGGATTCTTATAAAATAAATTCTATGCGAACTGGAAAGATACTTGAATGGTATCCAAAGCATGTAAAAGTTCGATTATACAATGAGCGAACTGGCGAAAAAAAAGAGATTATGCTTGAGAAAAAAATGGTTGCAATTGTTGAAAACCCCTTATACGCAGTCATTAATGAACACAATTCGACTATGCAAAGGCTCATACGGAAATTGTCACTTCTGGATAGCATGGATGAGAGGATTAGCAGCGGAAAATTGGATATGATTATTCAGCTACCGTATGTTATAAAAACCGAATCGCGTAGAGCTGAAGCAAATAAAAGACGTTCAGATCTTGAAGAGCAGCTAAAAAATTCGACATATGGAATCGGCTATATAGATGGCACAGAAAAGATAGTTCAGCTTAATCGACCAATAGATAATAATCTAATGAAACAAATCGAATATTTGACCAGCATTGTATATAGCCAACTCGGAATAACCCAGGCGATTCTCGATGGTTCTGCTGGGGAGACTGAAATGTTAAATTATTATACGCGAACTATCGAACCAATCGTATCCGCGATAGTAGATGAGATGAAACGTAAATTTCTAACTAAAACCGCTAGGGCTCAAAAACAGACAATTCGATTCTTTAGAGATTCATTCCGATTAGTTCCTGTAAGTAAGATTGCTGAAATTGCAGGCGTATTTACACAAAATGAAATCTTAACAGCAAATGAAGTGAGACAGATTATAGGAATGAAACCATCCGATGATCCTAAAGCTGATCAATTAGTAAATAGTAATATTAACCAGACAGGCAATACTCTACAGCCAGTAACTGAAGAACCAATAAATGAAGAAATGGAAGATATGGACTCTGACTATTAAATAGGTCAGAGCTTTTTTATGCCTTTCTTTACTTATAAAAACAAAAAAAAATCAAAATGGAGGATTTATTCATGATTAAAAAAGAACGCATTTACGCAAACGCTGATGAAAAATTCGTAAAAACAACCGTGCTTTATGCCAATAGTTCAAAGGCCCTGTTTTACGACAAAGAAACCAAGACTGACAAAGTTAAGAAAGATGAACTTAAGGATCTGTTTCTTAAAGGTGTCGTCGTGTTTATGTCAGATGTTTATTACATCCCAGTATGTCTTAAATCTACAGGACTTATTGCAAATGATGGAACTGCAACTGCAGTAACATTCACAGCGGCCTAAAGATACTGACAAACAAAGGAGGCAGAAAATCAAAATGGCTAAGTCATACGATTGTTCTGGCTGGGCTACTAAAGCCAATATGCTGTGTGCTGATGGACGAGTGATTATGAAAAATGCATTTAAAGAATGCGATGGCGAGATTGTTCCTCTTGTGTGGAATCATCAGCACAACAGCGTGGATGAAGTGCTTGGTCATGCCCTGCTTGAAAATAGGGATGAAGGCGTATATGCATATGCTACTTTTAATGACACAGATGCTGGACAGACTGCGAAATTGTTAGTCCAGCATGGGGACGTCAACCGTTTCTCTATATATGCAAACAGACTTAAACAGCAGGGCAGTAATGTTGTTCATGGAGTAATTCGTGAACTTAGTTTAGTTCTTGCAGGTGCTAATCCTGGAGCAGTTATAGAGTCAGTAATAATGCATGGAGAAGACGCTCTTGAAGAAGGATATATCTGTCCAGACGAATATATCGAAAATAAAGAAGCATTATCTCACTCAGATAATGAGGAAGGAGCCACTAAAGTGACAGAAGAAAATAATAAAAACAACGGGGACGAAGAAACATTAAAAGATATTTTCGAAACCCTTAATGAAAAACAGAAAAAAGCAGTATATGCACTTATCGGATTAGCATTGGAAGAAGAGCCATCCGGTGACGATAAAGAAGACGATGTTAAGCATTCTGACGATGAAGAAACCGTAGAGGACGTACTTAACACACTTAATGAAAAGCAGAAAACAGTTGTTCATGCGCTTATTGGAATGGCTCTTGAAGAAGCCGGAGTAGATATTGACGAAGAGAATGAAGGAGGAAATACCGACATGAAACACAATGTATTTGACAATGACACTGATAAGATGGAAGTTCTTACACACTCTGATATGGTGGAAATCATGGATGATGCGAAACGTAACGGCAGCTTGAAGGAAGCATTTCTTCAGCATGGTATTGAGCAGATCGATTATCTGTTCCCGGATGCCAAAAAACTTAATAATGCGCCTGATTTTATCAAACGCGATGATACATGGGTATCTGATGTAATGAATGCCGTACATAAAACACCATTTTCTCGTATCAAATCTGTGCATGCAGATATCACGGAAGCCGATGCAAGAGCTAGAGGTTACGTCAAAGGCAACCTGAAATTTGAGGAAGTAATTTCTCTTCTTAAACGAGTTACTAACCCAACAACTATTTATAAGAAACAGAAACTTGATAGAGATGACATTATCGACATTACAGAAATGGATGTAGTCGCTTGGCTTAAAACAGAGATGCGGATGATGCTCAATGAGGAAATCGCAAGAGCTATTTTGGTTGGAGACGGAAGATCTAATTCTTCTAACGACAAAATTAACGAGCAGAACATCAGACCTATCTGGACAGATGATGATGTTTACACAATTAAAGTAGCAGTCAATGTTGCCAAAGACGCTACAGACGATGTGAAAGCGAAAGGATTTATCAAGTCTTGTATCAAGTCTAGAAAGAATTACAAAGGTTCTGGTAATCCAGTAATGTATATGTCTGAGGACATGCTTACCAATTGCCTTCTTCTTGAAGATGCGAACGGACGTGTTATTTATGACACAATCGAGAAACTGGCAACAGCTCTTCGCGTTAGAAAGATTGTTCCAGTTCCCGTTATGGAGAATCTTACAAGAACAGTAGCATCTAATACCCATACACTTGCTGGTATTTATGTAAATCTTAACGATTACAATGTTGGCGCAGATAAGGGCGGCGCTGTAAATATGTTTGATGATTTTGATATCGATTACAACCAGATGAAGTACCTTATTGAGACCCGTTGTTCTGGAGCCCTTACGAAACCGTTTTCTGCGGCTGCTATTGAACTTGTAACTGCTAATTGATTCAAAATGGAGTGATAAAACATGAGTAAATGGTACGGGAAAATCGGCTTTACTTATACTGGCGAAGTTGAGCCAGGTGTATGGGTTGAAGATGAAATTGTAGAACGCCCTTATTTCGGAGACATTATGAGCAATCGATGGAAACGACAGTCATCTGGAGAAGTAATAGACGATATTACTATTTCGAATCAAATCAGTATAGTAGCCGATCCCTATGCCAGAGATCATGTTTCTGCCATGACATGGATTGAATTTTCAGGCGAAAAATGGAAAGTGACAGATGTCGAAGTTCAGTTTCCAAGACTTATTATAAATTTAGGAGGTGTTTATAATGGGTAGTCGCTTAGAATTACAAAATAAATTAGAACAATTGCTTGGGACTAAGCATGTGTATTATCAACCTCCAGAACCATTAAAGATGGAATACCCAGCTATCATTTATTCAAAGGGTCGAATAGAAACCAAGAAAGCTGACAATTCTACGTATTTAAAAAATACACGTTATGACATAACTGTGATTGATAAACGCCCAGATAATCCGGTAATCGATAAGCTTATGACGTTACCATATTGTTCTTATGATAGACAATATAAATCTGGCGGACTCAATCATGACGTATTAACACTATATTATTAAGGAGGAAAATCAAAATGCCTAATAAAATTGAATGGGATAAAACGGGCGAACGTTTATTTGAAACAGGTATTGACCATGGTGTACTTTATCCACAGGCGGCTGGGGGTACATATCCAAAAGGCGTAGCATGGAATGGTTTAACAGCTGTAACAGAGTCACCATCTGGTGCCGAACCGACACCGCTTTATGCCGATAACATTAAATATCTTAATCTTATGTCTGTTGAAGAGTTTGGATTTACAATCGAAGCATATATGTATCCTGATGAATTTGCAGAGTGTAATGGCGAAGGTTCTCTTGTTCAGGGAGTAACTATTGGCCAGCAGAAACGTAAAGCATTTGGAATGTCTTATAGAACACTTATCGGGAATGACGTAGATGGCGATTCCCACGGTTATAAACTGCATCTTATTTATGGTGCACTCGCAGCTCCATCCGAAATGGCTAGAAATACGGTAAACGATAATCCGGAGGCGGCTACGATGTCTTGGGAATGTAGTACAACACCGGTTACTGTGGATAAATTTAAGCCAACATCTCATATTATCATCGATTCTACTAAGGTTGATCCTACAAAGTTAGCGGCATTGGAGAAAAAGCTTTATGGTGATAATGTCGCCGAAGCCGCACTTCCACTTCCTAATGAAGTGGCCGAAATAATGAAAACGGAATAACCGTGATACGAAAATAATTGTATTTAGACCCTGCTTAGAAATAGGCGGGGTCTTTTTATTATGCCTAAAAATGAAAGGAGAACATCATGTTAAAAAAGAATATTAAATACACAGATTACAACGGAGTAGAAAGAGAAGATACACATTACTTTAATCTTTCTAAAGCGGAAATCATGGAAATGGAACTGTCAACAGTCGGTGGATTTGCAGAAATGGTAGAAAAAGTTATAGCTGCGCAAGATACGCCAACTATTGTTGCAATTTTTAAAGATCTTATTCTTAAAGCATATGGCGAGAAATCTCCAGATGGCAAAGGTTTTATGAAGCTTGATGAAGAGGGGCGACCCTTATCAAGAAAATTTTCACAGACAGAAGCATATTCTGTGCTTTTTATGGAATTAGCAACAGACGCTGAAGCAGCGGCCGCATTTATTAACGGTATTCTTCCTGCCGACGTTGCAAAAGAAGCCAGAGAAAAAAATCTTCTCCCTGGCGCTTAATTACTATGAACATACTGGAGGGATAAGTAATGCTTCAAATTATAATACCGGCTTCACCAGCTGGTGAATTATGGGATGAAGAAAGTAATGAGTTCGTTTATACACCAGAACAAAAAGAACAGATCTTACAATTAGAACATTCTCTTATCTCTCTTTCAAAATGGGAATCAAAATGGTGTAAACCTTTCTTTAGTGATAAAGAAAAAACCATGGATGAAACAATAGATTATATAAGATGTATGACACTCAATAAAAATATCGATCGAAGTGTATATGATCGGCTTACTGAAGATAATTTTCAACAGATTTCCGATTATATTTATGCGCCAATGACAGCAACAACAATTAACGATAGAAGTTCTAAAAGTAAAAATAGAGAAATAATAACCTCGGAACTTATTTATTATTGGATGATTGCTAACACCATTCCATTTGAGTGTGAAAAATGGCATCTTAATCGGCTTATCACATTGATAAGAGTTTGCAGTGCTCATAATGAACCACCTAAGAAAATGAGCAAGAGAGATGTTATGCGGCAATACTCTGAATTAAATGCCGCTAGACGAAAAAAATATAATTCGAAGGGGTGACAAACATGATGAAAGGAATTGATATCAGCTATTGGCAGGGTGATATAAATTTTTCTAAAGTTAAGTCTTCAGGAATAGATTTCGCTATTCTTAGATCCTCTTATAGAAAAACGGCAGATCCTAAATTTTATGAATACGTCAATGGATGTAAAAAAAATAATATTCCAATTATAGGAACTTATCATTTTATTTATGCGTTGAATGAACGGGATGCTTTAAATGAAGCAAAATTCTGCGTCGATGTTATTAGAAAAGCAGGTCTGGATAAAAACACAATTATTTTTGCAGATTTTGAATACGATACTATTAAAAAAGCAGCCGAAAAAGGTGTCCGACTCGGTAAAAATGAATGCAACAATTTTACTAGAATCTTTTGTGAATATGTAGAATCACAGGGATTTAAAGCCGGAATCTATGCGAATATCGATTACAACAGAAATTGGTATAACCAGGATCTTATTAAGAAGTATGTATTTTGGCTTGCTGATTATACAGGTAAAGCCGATTACGATTGTGTATTGCATCAGTATACAAGTTCAGGAAAAGTGAACGGCATTAATGGCGATGTTGACATGAATTACTATTATGGAAAAATGGAGGATTCTAAAGTGGGCGTAACCGCACAAGATGTTTTAAATGTTATGAGAAGTTGGCTTGGTTATTCCGAAGCTAATGGAAAATATATGACAATTCTTAACATCTACAATTCTCATAAACCTTTAGCTAGAGGGTATGCTATAAAACCAAATGATGAATGGTGTGATGCTACTGTTTCAGCGGCTGCCATTAAAGCCGGAGCAGTAGAACTTGTTGGTACCGAAGTGGGATGCGAAGAACACGTTAATATCTTTAGGCGAAAAGGAATCTGGATCGAAGACGGTACGATTGTTCCAGAACCAGGAGACATTATTCTCTATAACTGGGATGATAAAACTCAGCCAAATAACGGATATTCTGATCATATCGGATATGTAGAAAAAGTAACAAATGGAAAGATTATAGCCATAGAAGGAAATCGTGGAGAAGCGGTAGCAAGAAGAGAAATTCCCGTGGGATGGGGAATGATCCGTGGATTTGCTAGACCTAAATACGCTAAAACTTCACAGTCTACAAATAAGCCTTCTAGTAAACCATCTGAGAATACAAATACGGATAACCGACGAAAGAGATTATTTGTAGGTAAAGTAACCGCATCCGTTCTTAATGTAAGATCATGGGCTGGTGAAGAGTATCCTAATATTAAGTCATATCCAAAATTAAATAAAGGTAATCTAGTTGATGTTATGGACTACACTCAGAAAGATAACGATGGCGATGATTGGTATTATATCAGAATCAAAAATAAATACTACGGCTTTGTCCATTCCGATTACATAGAACGACAGTAACATAGGAGAAAAATCAAAATGATTAGTTTCAGACATAAGGGCGACTTTTCTAAAGTCACAAGTTATCTTGAGAAGATAAAAGAAGCCGCTAAACTTGGCATACTAGATAAGTATGGCCGAGCTGGAGTAGCCGCCCTTTCGTCTGCTACTCCTGTAGAATCAGGGAAAACCGCTAGTTCGTGGGGGTATGAAATTGAGCATTCATCCGGTTCTGCAAAAATTATATTTACAAATTCTAATGTTAATAAAGGCGTCAATATAGCAATTATATTACAGTATGGTCATGGTACCGGAACAGGCGGCTGGGTCCAGGGTAGAGATTATATCAATCCTGCGATTCAGCCTATTTTTGATCAAATTGCAGAAGAGGCTTGGAAGGGGGTTACTAGCGTATGAGTACAACTGTTGATAATAGAGTTTTAGAGATGCGGTTCGATAATAAGCAGTTCGAAAGTGGAGTTGCCACAACAATGTCAACCCTTGATAAGCTTAAAAAAAAACTAAATTTATCTGGAGCATCAAAAGGACTTGAAACCGTTGGAAAAGCCACTAAAGGAATCAATTTTTCTGGAATGACCGTTGGAATAGATCAAGTTAAATCTGGCATGGTTTCTTTATCCGGAATAAGTGCGGGCGTTATTGCGAAATTTACGGTTATCAATAATATGTGTAATTCTTTATTCCGAACCGGAAAAAGAATGGTGTCTGCATTAACTATTGATCCTGTACATACTGGTTTTCAGGAGTATGAAACTCAGATTGGAGCCATACAAACAATTCTATCCAACACTCGACAGGAAGGCACTAACGTAGAAATTGTAAATAGAGCACTTGATGAATTAAATGAATATGCTGATAAGACTGTTTACAACTTCACAGAAATGACTCGAAACATAGGTACGTTTACCGCAGCTGGTGTAAAGCTTGATACCTCGGTCAGTGCTATTAAAGGTATAGCAAACTTAGCTGCAGTATCTGGTTCGACCTCACAGCAGGCTTCAACGGCGATGTATCAGCTTTCTCAGGCCCTTGCTGCTGGTAAAGTTAGTCTTATGGACTGGAATTCAGTTGTTAACGCCGGTATGGGTGGTAAATTATTTCAGGATGCACTTATACGAACGTCAGAGCTTCTTGGTACGGGAGCGAAACAGGCCATTGAAACTGAAGGAAGTTTTAGAGAAAGCCTTACGAAGAGTGGTTGGTTAACGACAGAAGTTCTAACTGAAACCCTTAATCAGCTATCTGGCGCGTATAGTAAAGCTGATCTTATGGCTCAAGGATTTAGCGAAGAGCAGGCTAGTGAAATTGCAGCCTTAGCAAAAGACGCAGAAGATGCTGCGACTAAAGTAAAAACATTTACACAGTTAATAGACACAGTAAAAGAATCGCTTCAATCAGGCTGGGGGCAAACTTGGAGAATCCTTGTCGGTGATTTCGAGGAATCAAAAGAGCTATTTACTGAAATTTCGGACACTATTGGAAAAATGGTGGAATCATCGGCTAAATCGCGTAATGAATTATTACAAGGCGCAATGACTTCCAACTGGGCCAAACTCGTTGGTGAAATTAACAATGCTGGTATAGAAACAGAGACATTTGAAAAAAAAATAAAATCTGTAGCTGAATCACACAATATAGATGTTTCAAAACTTATCGAAGATTACGGATCATTAGAAAAGGCTTTTCAGTCTGGATCAATTTCTTCTGACGTTTTAAAAGAAGCGGTAACAGGTCTTAATAAAGGGCTGACTGATTTATCAAACATCCAACAAGATCTTAAAAAAGGCGATGTTAGCGAAGATGTTAAATCGGCTCAGGAAGCGCTTAAAAGTTTAGGTTACGATCTTGGAAAAACAGGAGCTGATGGTATTTTTGGATCTGCAACACAAGAAGCTGTTAAAGCGTTTCAAGAGGCTTCTGGGCTTAAAGTTGACGGAATAATAGGACAAGATACCATATCGGCTATTCAAGAAGCATCCAAATCAACTGAAAAATTAACAGGATCAGTAGACGATTTAATAGATAATATAACGGAACTTGGCGGTAGAGAAAAAATAATAGACAGTTTTAAAAACGTATTCAAATTTCTTGGAGATGTAATAAAACCTGTAAAAGAAGCTTTTAAAGAGATATTTCCTCCAACAACCGTTGGACAATTAGTTGGAGCGATTAATAAATTTAAGGCTTTTACTGAAACCTTAAAAATAAGTGAAGGTACTGCCTCTAAAATAAAATCTACGTTTAAAGGAGTCTTTTCAGTTATTGACATTGGTATAGAAACATTCAAAGCTGTAGGAAAAGGCGCATTAGATATTACTGGAAATTTTACCGGGCTTGGTGGAAACATATTAGATACGGCAAGTTCTTTTGGAGATTTCATATCAAATATAAGAGATTCAATAATTGAAGAAGATTTACTTGGAAAGTCAGTTGATAAAATTAGTGGTTTTTTAAGTAAAGGAATTTCTAAAATAGCAGAGTATGGCGATTCAATCGTAAACAGTTTTAAAATTTCGCCAACTCTCCAGGGATTTTTGGGCTTCTTTTCTGGTTTATGGAATGTAGTAAAAACAGTTGGTTCAGCCATTGGAACAACTTTGAGCGATATAGGTAATGCAATAGCTGATATTTTTGGAAATGGCGATATTTCTGAAGTATTAAATAATGGTTTATTCGCCAGTATATTACTATACATAAGAAAGTTCGTTAAAAATCTATCCAAATCCGTTAAAGATTTAAGTCTGCTAGAGGGTGTAAAAAATACTCTTGACGGCATTCAGGGCTGTTTAGAAGCATGGCAAACAAATCTCAAAGCTGAAACGTTGCTCAAAATAGCAGGTGCTATCGGAATTTTGGCAGCCTCTCTTTTTATTATATCGGGAATTGATGAAAATAAACTTGGAAGTTCTTTAGCAGCAATAGGCGGACTGTTTGTAGAATTAATATCTGCACTAGCTGCGCTTGAAAAAATAAATAGTAGTAGCATCAAACCATTATCTGGTATAGTGTCGAGTTTATCTGGTATAGCCAGAACTGTTCAGATGATTGGTCTTGGGGCATCTATTCTTATACTAGCAGGAGCAATGAAAATTCTAGCCGATCTTGATTGGAATGGCGTAGCAAAAGGACTTGCTGGAATAGGTGGAATTGTGACTATACTTGTCACAGCTACTAAACTTATGAATACTGAAAGCAAGTCAATAACCAAATTCGCAGGACAGATGTTTATATTATCTACCGCTGTTGCCGCGTTATCTGGAGTTGCTAAGATACTTGGTTCTATGAGTTGGGAAGAATTAGTAAAAGGTGGTGCCGGAATATTAGGAATAGTCACTATATTAGTTGGTGCTGCCAAACTCATGAATACTGAAAGCAAGTCAATAACCAAATTCGCAGGACAGATGCTTATCATGTCAGCTGCGGTTGGTATTTTAGCCACTGTTGGTAAGAGTTTAGGTTCTATGAGTTGGAACGAGTTGGCAAAAGGCGGAGCTGGAATATTAGGCATTGTTACAACGTTTGTGTTGGCTTCTAAAATTATGAGTAAAGGTAGTGGGTCTATCGCCAAGTTCGGTGGACAAATGTTATTAATGGCGTCGGCACTTGCTATACTAACTCCGGTCTTAAAATCTTTAGGATTAATGAGTTGGGAGAGTATAGGAAAAGGACTTACTGTACTTGGAATGGTTTTGGTTGAGCTGTCTATTGGATTAAAAGCCATGAGTGGATCTCTTAGAGGGTCTGCCGCATTAGTTGTTGCAGCTACTGGGTTAGCTTTATTAACTCCTGTTTTAAAATCCTTAGGATCAATGAGTTGGGAAAGTATTGGTAAAGGACTTATCACATTAGCAGGAGCATTTGCTGTAATAGGAATAGCCGGCGCTCTGTTAAGTCCACTTACTCCAGCATTACTAGCTCTTTCTGCAGCTATTGGAGTGTTCGCATTAGCTATAGCTGGAATTGGTGTCGGTATATTTGCTCTTTCTGCTGGTTTCACAATGCTTGCAACAGCTGGCGCAGCAGGAGCTACCGCATTTGTTGCAGCACTCACTGTTATTATTACAGGCATACTTGGACTAATTCCTGAAATCGCTGAAGTAATAGGCCGAGGAATTGTCGAAATCGCGAAAGTTATGGGCGAATATACGCCTCAATTGGCTGAAAGTTTTCTGAAACTACTCTTAGGCGTCTTAGATGCGTTAGAACAGTATGCACCACAGATTGTTGATTCGCTTCTTGGATTTACAATCGGAGTTATAAATAGTCTAGCCGAGCATACTCCAGAATTAATATCAGCGGTAATGAATTTTGTCAGTCAAGTTGCCAAAGGTGTCGTTGATGCGATAAGCAATTTAGACATGGATACCATGCTAAAGGGTATCGGCGCATTCGGAGTAATCGGCATATTAATGAAAGTATTCGCTGGAGCTGGAGCTTTAGCCGGGTCAGCAATGGTAGGAGTGTTGGCGGTTGGTGCTGTAATAGCTGAGATAGCTATTCTTCTTGCGGCGATTGGGAAACTTTCAGAGTATCTACCAGAGGGTGGAATAGAAAAAGCTGGTAATCTTTTAGCGTCAATCGGAAATGCATTAGGTAAAGGTATTGGTAGTTTTGTCGGTGGAATCGGAGAGGGTATTACAGGAAGCTTGCCGACCATGGGGCAAAATATAGCTGACTTTATGGCTAAGTTGGCAATAGCAAGCGAAAATGCTAGTGGTATAGAATCCGGCTCATTTAATGGGGTTACAGAGTTGATGGGCGTGATGGCCGATATAGGAAAAACGACTGTAGGAACGACTTTCTCAGATATCTTCACACTTGGCGGAACATCCATGGAAAAATTTGAAACTGACGGAGCCGCATTCTTTAAAGCGATGAAAACTATCTCAGAAGCGTCTTCGGGAGTGACCGTCGATGAAGCATCTGTGGGAGCTATTATAGGTGTCGCTACTCAGTTAGCAACCCTGCAGTCATCACTTGAAAATATGGGTGGAGTAATTGACTGGTTTACAGGTAAAGATGACTTAGGAACTTTTGGAACAAGTGTTGCCAGTTTTATGTCATCAATGAAAACTGCTTTTTCGGATATTGGTGAAACCACAATAACCTCTGATTCATTAGGCTCTATGATAGACGCTGCTACTCAGTTAGCAACCCTGCAGTCATCACTTGAAAATATGGGTGGAGTAATTGACTGGTTTACAGGTAAAGATGACTTAGGAACTTTTGGAGAAAAAATAGGTCAATTTGCCACTGCGATGGGTAAACTTAAAACTGGAATGGGAGAAGACGGAATATCAGAATCAGTTGTCACATCCGTAACAAATGCCGGTAGTGCAATCATAGCACTTCAGGAAGCTCTTCCTACAGAGGGGTGGTTCGATGGAAAGATGGATCTTGACACATTTTCCGAATACGTTGATAAGTTTGCAGATGCAATGAGCTCATTTTCTATAACAGCGTCCAATATGAAACCTGATGCAATAGATACAGCTATAACAACTGCTTATAGAATCAAGAACTTAATAAATGCTCTGTCAGAAATAGAAGACCTTGGTGCCGCTAATACATTTTCCGGCGTTGGTGCGGGCGATGGATCATTAGTAAATATTGGTCAAGCTATTGGTAAATTTGGAGATGCTGTTTCTGGAATAGACATTGATAAGGTAAATACCGCAGTGTCTATCTCATTACAAATAAAAAGATTCATCGATAATTTATCTGGTTTTGACCCCAGCGGTGTTAATAATTTCAAAATAGTACCACTTGGAAAATCTATACAGGGGTATTCGTTATCGGTATCTGGTATAGATATTGGCGCGATTAACAATTCGATATCTGCAATGGAGAAGATTAAAGCGTTTATCAGCAGCTTATCTGGGTTTGATAGTAGCGGTGTTTCATCATTTAAAACGGCTATATCCTCGTTAGCGAAAACAGATATTAGTAGCTTGACTTCAGCGTTTAGTAATTCTTCATCACAGTTATCCAATGCTGGATCGAGTATGATTGATTCATTAACATCAGGATTCAGTTCTAATTCTTCAGAGCTGACAAGCGCAGCGTCTAGTACTGTAACTACAATGCTTAGTTCCATTTCCGGAAAAAGATTAATGTTTAGAGCATCAGGTACTACTTTGATGACTCATTTTATAAACGGAATAAAAGCAAAGGCTAATGCAGTATCTAGCACAGTTGGTTCTATAGCATCTTCTGCAGCAAATGCTGGAAATCAGTATTATTCAACTTTTTATCTGAGCGGTGTACACTTGGTTAACGGTTTTGTAGCAGGCATTTCTGGCAGTATCCAACATGCAGCAAACGCGGCAGCATCAATGGCCGCAGCAGCATCAGCCGCAGCTAGAAATAATCTTAAAATACATTCACCATCTAGAGTATTTCAAGAAATTGGTTCTTATGTCCCTAAAGGATTCGCTATAGGTATTGGCGAGTTTGGCAGTCTGGTTAAGAAATCGGTAAATAGAATGTCGGATAATGCTATAAACGGAACACGTAGCGCTATGCTGAAAATGGATAGCTTATTGAATGGCGAAATTAACACTCAGCCAACAATAAGACCTGTGTTAGATCTTAGCGATATTCAATCTGGGGTTGGATCTTTAAATTCGATGATCGGTGGTAATCGAATGCTTAACGTTATGTCAGACTTAAATTCCATAGGCAATTCAATTTCGAACAGATCTCAGAGTTCAACGGATATTATAGATTCCATCAATAGTTTAGGTAAAAAATTATCTACCAATAATGGTGGATCATCTTATGTAATCAACGGCATTACATATGATGACGGACATAATGTCGCAAATGCTGTTCAGACGATTGTTAAAGCTGCGAAAATAGGAAGGAGGATGTAAGTACATGGCTGCACGAGTTCGTATAAAAACCTTTGGACTTCAAAATGGAACTGATAGAACTTTATTTGTTAGTTGGACTTGGAGTAAAAAGTATACTGATCATTACACTGTTAGATGGTATTATGAGACAGGTAATGGTGTATGGTTTGTTGGACAAGACAATGATGAAAAATATAAGCAGAGTACTTACAACGCTCCTTCAAATGCCAAAAGTGTTAAAGTTCAGATTCTTCCTGTTTCTAAGACTAAAAAAGTAGGGAATGGAAATAAGGAAAAGAAATATTGGAGTGCGTCTTGGAGTACTGCTAAAGTATATAAATTTAAAGACACATTCTTTTTAGATGCGCCATCAGCTCCAAGTATAACTATTGAAAATCTTAGGATGACCGTACGAATAGATAACGCAAACACTCTTGCCACACACGCACAGTTCGAAATCATATCAAACGAAAAGCGTATTCAAACAACAGGCTTATTATCTATTTCAAATCGGTCATCTGTTTTTTCAAGAAATATTAATGCCGGAGCAAAGTATAGAGCCAGATGTAGACTGTATTCTAAAACAAAAAGAGTATATAGTGATTGGTCAGAATACTCGACTAATGTTGATACGATACCGGCATCGCCTGGCTTTATAACGTCAATAAAAGCGTTGTCTAAAACATCTATATATCTTAGTTGGAGAAGTGCTGTTGGTGCTGAAAGTTATATTGTTCAGTATACAGATAAGGTTGACTACTTCGATAGCTCCAATTCCGTAAACTCTATAACTATCGAAAAAACAACGATTCTTGCAACACATGCAGAAGTAACCGGTTTAGAAACTGGCAAAGAATATTTCTTTAGAGTATGTTCTTCTAATTCCCAAGGAAAATCATCATGGACGCCAATTAAATCTTTAATACTTGGTAAAAAGCCAGCGGCCCCAACCACATGGTCATCCACGACTACTGCAATGGTTGGCGAGCCGTTGACTTTATATTGGGTACATAATAGTCAAGATAATTCTAGTCAGACATATGCTGAATTAGAAATAACGATTAATAATCAAAATCCGGTAGTTCATAACATAAAGAATACGGAAGATGAAGACGAAAAGGATAAGACTAGCAAGTACATTGTAGATACATCAACATACAAAGAAGGTGCTGTAATAAAATGGCGTGTGAGAACATCTGGTATAACTAAAGAATTTGGCGATTGGTCAATTCTTAGAACCGTCGATATTTACGCTCCACCGACCTTAACTGTCCAGTTAATAGGAACTGATGAACAGGAAGTTAGTATAATTGAATCATACCCATTCAAAATTACTGCTTTAGCTGGTCCAAATACACAGAAACCTGTTAGCTATTATATTAGCATTGTCTCTAACTCGGTATATGAAACTACGGATTATATTGGTAATCAAACGATAATCAATGAGGGCGACGTAGTTTATGAAAAATATTTAGATACACAGTCTGCGATATCATTAACTTTATCAGCAGGGGATATTGACCTGGAAAATAATAAAGAATACACGCTTTCTTGTGTGGTTTCTATGGATTCTGGTCTGACCGCAGAAGATAGCAAGACGTTTTCTGTAGCTTGGACGGAGCAATCATATTCGCCGAATGCTGAAATAACATTTGATTTTGATACATACACAGCGACTATATATCCGTATTGTTATGAGTATATAGACACTTTCTACAAAGTTACCAATGAGGAAAACAATTTTATTCCGACAACGGAAAAAATTACCAATATAATTCCGATAAAGACAACGACTAATGAAGACGTTTTTCTTTATAGAAGTCAAAATGGAAATATTGGCTATTATTGTATCGTAGAATCGTCCGATTCTGGAGACACTATATGTACATTTTATTCAGTGACAAAGAGTGACGAAACGTATACGAAGACATCGTCAGTTCTTAAAACCATCACGGATGTATATTTGTTTGATGATTCCGAACAAGTTTTAGTAGGAAAGGATTCGTCAGGAGTCAGTATCTTTTATTATCGTGTAGAAGAGCCAGACAAATTAATTTCCGATTTAACGCTATCTGTATATAGGCGAGAATTTGATGGTACGTTCACTGAAATAGCTACAGGACTAAATAACGAAGCTGCGATTGCTACAACTGATCCGCATCCAGCGCTTGACTATGTGCGTTATCGAATTGTTGCAATATCGAAAACTACTGGCGCAGTAAGTTTTTATGATTTACCAGCAGAGCCAATAGATTGTTCTTCCATAATTATTCAATGGGATGAACATTGGAGTAATTTCGACAATGGTAATGAAAATGCAGTTGAAACACCGCCATGGTCTGGTTCATTACTAAAGCTTCCTTATAATATAGATGTTTCTAATTCAAACGACAATGACGTTGAATTCGTCGAATATGTTGGTAGAAATCATCCTGTATCATACTATGGCACTCAGCGTGGGGAAAAAGCTACATGGAACACGGATGTACCAAAAGATGATGAGGAAACATTATATGCACTTAGACGACTAGCAATATGGATGGGCGATTGCTATGTCAGAGAGCCTTCAGGAAGCGGATACTGGGCTAATATTTCGGTTTCTTTTAACCAAAAACACGATAAACTGACAATCCCAGTTACATTGGATATAACTAGAGTTGACGGAGGAAAATAGCATGATCGATTGGACTGAATCAATGACACAAACTTTCGAATACTATATAGTTGATCCGAATACATGGAGAGATAAAGAAATCATTAAGACCATAAAATCCAGTTCTATAACATGGGATTCATCAAAAGAAACGTTGGCTTCGGCTACATTTGATTTAACAGGGACTATAGAAGAATGCTATATACGAATTTATTTAATAGCAATTCAAAATGGAGTAAAATACAAAATCGTATTGGGTACATTTCTTGTGCAAACACCGTCTACTACTTTCGATGGGCGAATAGATAGCGTTAGCGTTGATGCGTATAGTCCTTTATTAGAATTAAAAGAGAATCCACCACCTTTAGGATATTATGTTCCTAAAAATGAAAACATAATGGACACTGCGTACTATATCATTAGGGAACAAGCTCGTGCGCCCGTTGTTAAACCCAAATGCGAAGAATTACAACATTCAGATTTCATAGCGAATACGGATGATACATGGTTATCATATACGTCTGATCTCATTTCTAATGCCAGATACTATTTGGATTTAGATGAGGTTGGGCGTATTTTATTTGCTCCAAAACAGGAACTGAGTTCACTTCAACCTATTTATACATTTTCTGATGACAATAGTTCTATTCTTCAGCCTTCTATCACTATAGATAAAGATCTGTTTGGAATACCTAATATAATAGAAGTTATATATTCTGACGGTGTAAATCATTTGTTTAGCCGAGTAGTAAACGATGATCCGAATAGTTTGACTTCAACAGTAAAAAGAGGTCGAAACATTTTAAAGAGAATAACAAATCCTAGTTTTCCAGGTGTGCCGACACAAGCTCAAATTGATGAATATGCAAATACATCATTGAAAAGTTTATCTGAGTTACAATGTACGGTTAGTTATACTCACGGATATTACCCTATACATATCGGAAACTGCGTGCGATTAAATTATAAGAGGGCTAATCTTATTGATGTAAAAGCTAGAGTTATAAGTCAACAAATAAATTGTTCTGCGGGTTGCTCCGTTACTGAAAAAGCGGTATTCACTGCTAATCTATGGGGGTGATTCAAAATGGTTTTATCGAACGAATTAATATCCGAATTTGTTAAGTTGGCAAACGATAAGCCTGATAAAAATAATGGTAACACAGAACTTCTTGGTACTATAGTTACTCAAGGGAATACCAACTATGTTAAAATTGACGGTTCGTCAACGCTTACACCAATTACGTCAACCATATCTGTAAAAAGCGGAGATAGAGTTATAGTATCTATAAAAAATCACACAGCTACGGTAACAGGAAGCACCACATCGCCATCAGCTTCTGAAGTAGAATTAATCGTTGTTAAAGATAAAGTCGTAGCAAACGAAGCTACGATAGGTGAGTTAAATGCTTCTAATGTTGAAATAACTGGAAAATTAACAGCTACTGAAGCTGATATTGAGAAGTTAAAAACAGATAAACTCGACGCCAGTATCGCAGATATTAAATTCGCAACGATAGAAAATCTTAATGCGACTAATGCAGATATTCATAATCTAAAAGCGGATTATGGTGATTTTAAAGATCTATCAACGGACAAGTTTACAGCGATAGATGCTGATATTAAAAAACTTGATACTGAAAAGTTATCAGCAGAAGATGCCGATATTAAGTATGCGAATATTGATTTTGCCAATATTAATATGGCCGCAATAGAGAAACTATTTACCGATTCTGGTATCATCAAAGATCTAGTTGTGGGTGAAGGACATATAACTGGCGAATTAGTTGGCGTTACGATTAAAGGCGATTTGATTGAAGGTAATACAATTAAGGCAGATAAGCTTGTAGTAAAAGGCTCCGATGGTTTGTATTATAAGCTTAACGTAAGCGGAGAAACAATCGAATCTCAACAAACCGAGTATAACAGTCTTGATGGTAGCGTTATTACCGCTAAGTCCATAACTGCTACAAAAATATCTGTCGACGATTTAGTCGCATTCGACGCTACCATCGGTGGCTTTAATATGACCAAAACTTCGATATATTCTGGAGTTAAAGAATCGGTTCATGACTCAACGCGTGGTATTTATCTTGACAAAGAAGGCCAAATGAATATTGGTGATTCAAAAAACTTTTTTAAATACTATCGCGATGAAAATGGAAACTATCGTTTAGAAATATCTGCAAAAAGTATTATATTTAGTTCCAGTGGTAAGGATATCGAAGAATCGATTAACGAATCAATTAAATCTCAAGAAGAACAATTTTATCAATCAACGAGCCCTACTGTTTTAGTCGGGGGAGAATGGTCTTCATCACAACCGGTATGGACTGAAGGTACGTTTATTTGGAGACGCACCAAAGTTGTATATGGTAATGGAAATGGCGAGTATCTTCCATCATCGGACGGAGTTTGTATAACCGGAAATACTGGGGCTCAAGGTGAACAGGGGGCTTCTGGTCAAAATGGACAAGACGCAGTAGTTCTTCACGTTTTAAGCAGCAATGGAAATTTATTTAAAAATAGTAAGTTAGCCACGACACTTACTGTAACGATTATTGTTGGGAATGAAATGATAACGTCATCAAAGCAGATGTATGCTAAATTTGGAGATCAAGCAGCAATCGAGTGGGAACAAAAAAGATTTGGTGAAGATGTTTTTACACTGATTGATCCGAAAGACAATCGTCTGAGCGATAACGGCTTTATTATGACATTAACAACGGAGGATGTAAATACACAGACAACATTCAACTGTTCTATAATACATTAGGAAGGATGATCTAATCTATGGCAATAAAAACTAGCAACCAGATTACTTTAATGGATTTAACAGATGGATATTCCGTTAGCTTATCTTGCGACTCTTTTACCTTTCAAGGAGACACTGATAGTGTATCATCTACTCAGACAGTCACGTCCGTAGTACAAGCGTTGTGCGGAAGCGAGATTGTACCATGTACTGTCGATGATATTTCGGCCCCGGCAGGTTTGAGCATAGTTTCCGATGGTAAAAGTCCATCACCAACACTGACAATCACGGCCACCAGTGCTTTGACAAGAAATGGAAGTGTAATTATTCCTGTTAAAATTGGTGATATTGTTATATCAAAAGTATTTAGCTTTTCTATCGCGTTTAAAGGTATTCAGGGCCCAAAAGGTGAACAGGGACTTCAAGGTATTCAGGGCCCAAAAGGTGAACAGGGTGTTGCGGGACCATCTGGTCAGGCAGGATCGAATGGTAAAACATCTTATTTTCATATTAAGTATTCTACGGTCGCGAAACCGACATCACCGTCTCAAATGACAGAAACTCCATCTACTTATATTGGAACGTATGTTGACTTTATTCAGGAAGATAGTACAGATCCATCTAAATACACATGGAGTAGATTTGTTGGCGCGCAGGGCGCAAAAGGCGATCAGGGGATTCAAGGTGTAAATGGAGTTAATGGTAAAACTTCATATTTACATATTGCTTATGCAAACAGCGCAGATGGTTCTAGCGGCTTTTCTACGACAGACTCAAACGGTAAACTATATATTGGTCAGTATACTGATTTCACCAGCGCCGATTCAACTGATTATAAAAAATACTCATGGACAAAAATCAAAGGAGAGACAGGCGCGCAGGGACCTCAGGGTAATCAGGGTAATCCAGGTGCTGATGCTTTGAGTATGATCATTATTTCCAGTAACGGAAATATATTTAAGAATACTGTTATTGCAACGACCTTAAGCGCTCATGTGTATAAAGGTGGCACTGAAGTTACTGGTTCTGCTTTGGCCACTCTTGGGACTATTAAATGGTATAAAACTGGCGAATCTGTTGCCGTGGCTACTGGATCTACACTCACAATCAATCCGGGAGACGTTACCAATAATGCAAATTATACAGCTCAGTTAGAGGATTAGAGGAGTGATTTCAAATGGCAGTGAGGGTTAAGGCGACTATAACGCTTACGCGAGTTGATGATGGTGCACGAGGGCCTCAGGGATTACAAGGTCTTCAAGGTCCAAAAGGCGAACAAGGTATTACCGGGCCGACTGGTCCTCAAGGTCCAACGGGAGCCGCTGGTAAAACGAGTTATTTTCATATTAAATATTCTTCCGTGTCAAAGCCGACAAGTAGTTCGCAGATGACTGAAACACCTAGTACTTATATTGGTACTTATGTAGATTTTACGCAAGCTGATTCAACCGACCCTAGCAAATATACGTGGTGTAGATTTGAAGGAATTCAGGGGGTTAAAGGTGACCAGGGGATTCCTGGAAAAAATGGATCAAATGGTCAAACGTCATATTTACATATTGCTTATGCAAACAGTGCAAATGGTTCAAGCGGTTTTTCGACTACCGATTCTGTTGGTAAATTGTATATTGGTCAGTATACGGATTTTATTCAAACGGATTCTACAGATTATAAGAAATACTCATGGACTAAGATTAAAGGTGAAACCGGTCCTCAAGGACAAACTGGTGCTACGGGACCACAGGGACCTCAAGGACCTCAGGGAAACACAGGCAATGGTGTTAAATCTATAACAAACTACTATTTAGCCACGGCTAGTGGAAGTGGAGTTACAACGTCTACATCTGGTTGGACTACTTCAGTTCAAGCTATTTCGGCAAATAAAAAATATCTTTGGAATTATGAGAGTATAACATATACAAATGGCAGTATCTCAAAAACCAATCCTTGTATTATAGGCGTTTATGGAGATAAGGGATCAACTGGCGCTACAGGACCACAAGGTCCTCAAGGACCGACGGGGGCTATAGGAAACGGTATTAAATCCATAACCGAATATTATCAGGTATCAGCATCGAATAGCACAGAACCTACGTCATGGCTTACTACTGTTCCGAGATTAACTGCAACCAATAAATATCTTTGGAATTATGAGAGTATAACATATACAAATGGTTCCTCAACAAATACTAAAAAAAGAGTCATTGGTGTTTATGGAGATAAGGGACAAACCGGCGCTACAGGACCGCAGGGACCTCAGGGACAGACTGGAGCTACAGGTCCTCAAGGACAGACGGGAGCTTCTTTAACTAATGGGAAGTCTTTATATAGAGATGTTTTTTTTAATCAAAACACGAATGGGTTATCTGTATATAACAATTCTAGTAATACCAATGTGTCGATTACACGACAAGCGAAATCATCTGATAATCCTTATAAGGAAGCAGTGTATGAAATCATGGTTAAGACTATTGGTACTGCCAGCCCTGGACTTGGGGGTGTGGTTCAAAGGATTGATAGTCGTGCAAATGCTGTCTTTATTCGTAGAATTATTGCTAAAATACCTACTGGATATAGTATTAAGCAAGCTGAGAATTCAATGGGTACAGGATATAAAATAGAATGGTTAACTTCAAGGGCTGGTACAGGTAGATTTACAGAATACATATACCGTTATACATGCGGAGCGTCTGGGTCATTTAGCAATGGCGGACATATGTATATTGAGGGTGCCGCCGCAACTTCTGATAAACCTGTTACATGGTATATTGCATCTTGTGAAACTTATGATATGTTAGACAAGAATATTACAAATTTTATGAATTTTGATGATTCTGGTCTGGTTATAGGTGATAATACAAAAGGTACTTTGGGTAAAAATGTTCTAATCGATTCAGACAGCGTTGATATTAGAAATGGAAATACTATATTAGCTTCGTTTAGTGCGAGTAGAATTGATCTTGGTAAGAATAACGTTAATGCTATTATAGGGTTATGCGATAATAAAGGGACGATTGAAGTTGTCGATTATACTGAATATCAGGCGTTGGAATTGCGTTCCGAATTTACTGAAATTGTTGGTGAACAACAGGTACGTATCTGTAGTCCATCGTCAGCAGGTGCATGTATTTATGTAGAGGACTATAATATACTTTTACTAAATAGGCCTGGTTTTGATGATGGAACAGGAAAAACCTTTGAATCATCTATCGGGTTAACAGATAACGGTATATATATTTCTATGAATGATGACAAAAGCGTCAGTCAGCTTTCTATCAAATCAACAATAATTGAAGCTAATAAACAAATCAAAGCCCCTGATCTTTATGGTACCAATAAAGTTCTTGCTAATAGCGGATTCCAAACAGGTGGGTGTGTAGACACATTCAAAAATAATATCCTCTGGAGCGGAAGCGCCATGTGGCCTAATGCATCTCAAACAGCTAATTTTTCACAGACCGTATCGAAGCAACCTCATGGTATTGTTTTAGTATTTAGAGGTTATAATCGCGGTGTTCAAAATGGAGATTGGCATTCATTTTTCGTATCTAAGCATGAAGTGGCTAAACATGGTGGACAAGGTCATTGTTTCTTCTTATCACATACGCCTTCGGTAATGTTTGCTACAAAATATATTTATATAAGTGATAATAGATTAACAGGGCATGATAATAATTCCAAAAGTGAGACAACTTCAGAGGGCATTACGTACCGTAATAATAGGTATGTTCTTCAATATGTGCTAGGCGTTTAAAGGAGGTAATGTATGGCATTACAAATTAAGCTTAAAACAGACAATGGTGTTATTTTGAGTTATCATCATATAGCAGCAATTAACATTGAACTGAATCAACGAGTGACCGTTATCGTTGAATCTTATATCGATGAAGAAGGCCGACAATATGATAAAGATTACATGCATGGTTTAATTGTAGACGATCCGGTTTTTCCATATACTAATGCGCAATATATTAGCATTGAATGGAATGCGTTAAACAATATGTTAGTAGGCGACATAATTCAAAATGCTTATAATTGGTTGAAACAACAGCCTCAGTTTATTGGTGCAATCGATGTTTAGGAGGTGATTACAGTGATTACAGTTTACGTTGAAGCTGCTAATATACATAGTGCGGTGACAAATATATCGCTTACTCAGTTACGAAATAATTATATTAAAGCTGCATTAGATGATCCTAAAATTGATCTTTCTAAGCTAGATCATTACTTTTTAGAAGAGGTTAAAAACGAAAAGACTAAAGCGTATAAATTAGTTTATGATGAAGAGAAGTATCATAACCTTGCAAAAGAAAAAGAGAAAGCTAAGGCCATAGAAGAAGGAATTAAGAAATTAGAAGAAATGCAGTATAGTCTTACTTTGGAGAGTGCATCCGATGAAGATGCTTACATCATGAGATACTTATACGAAGAATGGAAACCAAAAACCGAATATAAAGCTGGTGATCGAAGAATGTGTAGCGATCTGCTTTATAAATGTAAGCAGAATCATACATCTCAGGAACAGTATACACCAGATCTTATTCCTGCTATTTGGGATATTATTAACGGTGAAGCTGAAAAAGGAACGAAAGATAATCCAATCCCAGTCCCTGAACCATTTAGCTCAATGATATATGTTAAAGGTAAATATTACTCCGAATCAGGTTCAATATATCTCATGAATCGTGAGGGTATGCGAGATGGAGAAGAGGTTTCTCTTACGTTTAAACCGAGTCAATTAGTAGGGCATTATTTTGTAAAAATTAATTAAAGGAGGAAATTCAAAATGGATTTTACAGCATTAACAGAATATTTTGTACTTGTAGTTGTGGTAGCGTGTCTGGTGGTTGGCTATATCATCAAACATGCTACTTTTTTAAAGCGGATACCGAATAATGATATTCCGGTGATTTTGGCAATTGTTGGAGCAGTACTTAATTGTATCGTTAGTAAACCCTCAATCGAATCAGCGGTGTATGGTGCTTTAATGGGTCTTGCATCAACTGGTATGCATCAGGCGTTTACTAAATTTATTGAAGGTAAACCATCTGAAACTGAGTCAGAAGAATAAAATAATAAAAGGCGGACATAATGAATAAAAATTTGTTTACGTTACTTAACACCATTAAATTAGTAGATGTTGTTGTCACTGTCGCTTTATTTCTTTTAATCATCAGTATCTTAATAACTCAAAAAAATAAGATAAAGGCAATAATGGAAAGTTGGAGAAAAAAGAGGAATTTTGAAGACACTATTATTGAATCGATAAAAGGTCTAGAAGAAAGCGATCGTCGTTTACAGGGAAATATCGACAAAGTATGGAATACAATGGAAATGGCTAGAGATACGTCTAAAGAAATTCGTAGCGAGATGTATTCTGACATAAAAGGTATTTCGAATAATCTTAAAGATGTAAACGAAAAACTAGATATAATGGAACGTAAGAATAATTTGTCTAAGCAGGCTGATTTAAAAGAGAAAATAGAAAAACTTTATAGAGAATGCCATGCTCATATGGTATGCACAGATACAGCTCTTGAGACGCTCAAAGATTTGATTGCTGATTATGAGCGACATGGTGGTAAAAATTCATTTGTTCATTCTCTAGTTCAGCCAGAGATGTATACTTGGGATAAGATAGAAACGATTCCTAAGAAATCGCATGACGATAGCGGTGATTAATTCAAAATAGTAAAAAGGGAGAGCAGCCGTCATGGTTACTTTCCCTTTTATTTTTCTTGACATGACATCACTAGCTAAGTATAATACGTGGAAACA
This sequence comes from uncultured Blautia sp., assembly GCF_937880195.1. Classification (GTDB taxonomy): domain Bacteria; phylum Bacillota; class Clostridia; order Lachnospirales; family Lachnospiraceae; genus Blautia_A. The sequence continues at coordinate 12,691 of NZ_CALFLA010000039.1, read as the reverse complement.
ACAAAATATATATTTTCAATAATAAATGGTAGATAATAGTTAACAATAGTTGACTGTTTATACATTATTCATACAATTAGCTAGTTAAAAACCCTTAAATACATACCTTGCAGTTTCCATTGAGGAAGCAGCAAAAGAAGGTAAATTCTAATTAAACACCTTGTTCTTATTAAAAAAATTAGGGCTTTTGGGTTTTTCCCAGAAGCCCTTTTTGGATAAAAGCAAAAACAGGAGGTTTTACCATGAAAAACGGAATTGATCTTCACTTACACCTGGACGGCTCACTTACCCCTGGATATATTATCCGGCAGGCGAAGAAGCAGGGGATCTCTCTTCCAGCCTGGGAAGAAAAGGAACTTCTAAAATATATGACGGCGCCCCCTGACTGTAAAGATCTCAATGAATATCTGGAACAATTTGCCCTGCCCGGTTCTGTGATGCAGACAGAAGAGGCGCTTAAAGAGGCGGCTCTGGATGTGTGTATGCAGATGAAGGAACAGGGGCTTAAATATGTGGAGATCCGGTTTGCCCCACAGCTTCACACAAAAAAAGGTCTGACTCAGGAACAGGCGGTAAAGGCAGTTCTTAAAGGCCTGATCTGCGACAAAGAATTTGAATCAAAAGCTATTCTCTGCTGTATGCGCATGGAGCACAATGAAAAAGAAAATATGGAAACCATCCGTCTGGCTTCCAAGTACCTGGGCAAGGGCGTTGTGGCGGCAGATCTGGCTGGGGCGGAAGCGCTTTTTCCTACCTTTTCTTTTGAAGCTGTATTTAAGGAGGCGGATAGAAGAGGTGTTCCCTTTACCATTCATGCAGGAGAGGCAGACGGGCCAAAAAGCATATGGGAGGCTTTAAGGTTTGGCGCAAAGCGTATCGGACATGGAGTGCGCTGCCTGGAAGATGAAAAACTGGTGGAATATTTAAGAGAAAAACAGATTCCTCTTGAGGTATGTCCTACAAGTAATTTTCAGACAAGGGCTGTAAAAGGAGAATATCCCTTAAAGAAGATGCTGGAAATGGGGCTTTGCGCAACATTAAATACAGATAACACAACAGTTTCCGGCACAACCCTGGAAAAAGAATTTATTTTTGCAAAGGAACAGCTTTGCCTTACAGAGGAGGAGCTGGAACGTCTGAAGAAAAATGCAGAAAAAGCAAAATTTTAATTTTGCACAAAAAATATTTTTTAGGAAAAAGAAACAGAATAAAAAACGCACAAAATATGGGCTGTAAAATAGTTGCTTTTTAACAAAAAGCACAATAATTAATAAAAAAAGGACATAAGTCCTTTTTTTATTGCCTGAATAAGAGGTATAATAGCCATAACACAGAGATAAGCTGCATAAACGGAAATGGAAAAAGGAGGTACGAGAGTGGAATATGTAATCGAAATGAACCATATTACAAAACAATTTGGGGATTTTAAAGCAAACGATGACATTACTCTCCAGGTAAAAAAGGGAGAAATCCATGCTTTGTTAGGAGAAAACGGAGCAGGAAAATCCACCTTGATGAGCGTTCTTTTCGGTTTGTATCAGCCGGAGGAAGGCGAGATAAAAATCAATGGAAAAACTGTAAAGATCAATAATCCCAATGACGCTAACGCCCTGGGAATCGGAATGGTCCATCAGCATTTTAAGCTGGTTCATAACTTTACAGTCCTGGAAAGCATTGTACTGGGCAGAGAAACCGTAAACATGGGCGTCCTTAAAATGGAAGATGCCAGAAAAAAAGTAATGGAGCTCAGTGAAAAATATAAATTCAAAATAGACCCGGACGCATATATTTCAGATATTACAGTAGGAATGCAGCAGAGAGTAGAAATCCTCAAAATGCTTTACTGCGATAACGATATTCTGATTTTTGACGAGCCTACCGCAGTTCTTACCCCTCAGGAGATTCATGAGCTTATGAAGGTCATGAAGCAGCTTGTAACAGAAGGAAAATCCATTATTTTTATTACCCATAAACTAAACGAGATCAAAGAAGTAGCAGACCGGTGCAGCGTTCTTCGTAAAGGCAGATACATTGGAACCATCAATGTGGCGGACACTACAAAAGAACAGATGTCTGAAATGATGGTAGGAAGAAAGGTAAACCTCAACGTTGAAAAAACCGAAATGCAGCCAGGAGAACCGGTTCTGGAGGTAAAGAATCTTACAATGAAAAGCCGAACCTCAGGAAAAGAAGCTGTAAAAAACGTTTCCTTCCAGGTACGCAAAGGGGAGATCCTTTGTGTGGCAGGTATTGACGGCAATGGACAGTCTGAGCTGGTATATGGAATTACAGGACTTATGCCTTTGGATGGCGGCCAGATCTTCTTAAATGGAAAAGATATTACAAAAGAGAGTATCCGTCAGAAATGTCTTGACGGTATGGCTCATATTCCAGAAGACAGACATAAAGACGGACTTGTTCTTGACTATACATTACAGGAAAATCTTGTGCTTCAGACCTATTACACAGACCGTTTCCAGAAACACGGTTTCCTCAAATTTGACGCTATCCGCCAGTATGCAAAGGAACTGATTCAGAAATTTGATATCCGTTCCAGTCATGGCGAAACAAGCAGCGCCAGAGGAATGTCCGGCGGAAACCAGCAAAAAGCCATTATTGCCAGAGAACTGGACCGTAATCCTGAGATCGTTATTGCAGTACAGCCGGTTCGGGGACTTGACGTAGGCGCTATCGAGTACATTCATAAACAGCTTGTGGCTCAGAGAGACGCAGGAAAAGCAGTCCTTCTTGTATCTTTGGAACTGGACGAGGTAATGAATTTAAGCGATCGTATTGTAGTAATGTATGAAGGAGAGATTGTAGCAGATCTTAATCCTAAGGATATTACAACCGAGGAACTTGGTCTTTACATGGCCGGAGCAAAAAGGAGTGTGAAGAATGAACAGTAAACGTAAATCAATATTTAAAGGAGAGGGAGTTGTTAATTTCAGCTCTTCCATCCTGGCAATTATCTGTGGCCTGCTGTTTGGATTCATCATCCTTCTTGCAAGTAATCCAAGTCAGGCTGTAAACGGATTTATGAGTATCATAAAAGGCGGCTTTACAGACGGAATGAAAGGCGTTGGAGACGTTCTTTATTATGCGACTCCCATTATCATGACAGGCCTTTCCGTAGGATTTGCCTTTAAGACAGGTCTTTTTAATATCGGAGCTTCGGGACAGTTTACAGCAGGAGCTTTTGCAGCAGTATACGTAGGCGTCAAATGGACCTTTCTTCCGCCTTCCATCCACTGGCTGGTAGCTCTTATGGCTGCCATTCTGGTAGGCGCTCTGGTAGGAAGTATTCCCGGAATCCTCAAAGCGTTCTTTAATGTAAATGAAGTTATTTCAGCCATTATGATGAACTATATTGGCATGTACATAGTAAATCTTCTTGTTCGTAATTATATTTATGATCCCTTGAAGAATCAGTCAGTGGCAGTAGCCAAAAGCGCCATCCTGCCAAAGGCAGGACTAGATAAGATTTTCACAGGAGCAAGTCTGAATATCGGTATTTTTATTGCAGTTGCCTGTGTGATCCTGATCTATGTGATTTTGAACAAAACCACTTTCGGATATGAGTTAAAGGCCTGCGGACTGAATCCTCATGCAAGTAAATACGCTGGAATCAACGAAAAAAGGAATATTGTTTTTTCTATGATGATATCCGGCGCTCTTGCAGGTCTTGGCGGCGCGCTTTTGTACCTTGCAGGATCAGGAAAATATCTTCAGGTTCTTGATATTATTGCGCCAGAAGGTTTCTCTGGAATTTCAGTAGCCCTTTTGGGACTTTCCAATCCTATTGGAATCCTGTTTTCCGGTCTGTTCATCGGACATATTACAGTAGGCGGCTACAACATGCAGCTTTTTGATTTTGTATCAGAAGCCATTGATATTATTATTGCAGCTATTGTTTACTGCGGCGCTCTGTCTCTTCTCTTTAAGACAATGATCCATAAGATCCAGATGAAACGGGCAAAGAAGGCAGAAGCAAAAGAGGCAGGCACAGATAAAGGAAAGGAGGCATAGGCATGAGCGTATTATATTTTATCATTCAGCAGACCATGTATTTTGCGATCCCCCTTCTGATCGTAGCCATTGGAGCTATGTATTCTGAGCGAAGCGGCGTGATCAATATTGCTCTTGAAGGCATTATGGTCATGGGAGCCTTTGTAGGAATTTTCTTTATCAATATTTTTCAGGAAAGCATCAGCGGACAGCTTCTTTTGGTGCTGGCAGTGCTGATCGCAGGAGTGGTAGGAGGAATCTTTTCCCTGCTTCACGCATTTGCTTCTGTAAATATGAAAGCAGATCAGACAATCAGCGGTACAGCTCTGAACATGTTTGCTCCGGCTTTTGCAATTTACGTTGCACGTATGATCCAGGGATCTCAGCAGATTCCATTTACAGATACTTTTTATATTTCAAAAGTACCGGTTCTTGGAGACATTCCTGTAATAGGACCAATGTTGTTCCAGAACTGTTATATCACCACATTTATCGGAATAGGTATTTTCCTTGTAGCGGCTTTTGCCATCAAAAAAACACGGTTCGGCCTTCGGCTCCGTGCCTGCGGCGAGCATCCGGGAGCGGCAGATTCCGTTGGTGTAAATGTTGCGGGAATCCGTTATGCAGGCGTTATTATTTCCGGCGTTCTTGCTGGAATCGGAGGACTGGTGTTTGTAGTGCCCACCTCCACAAACTTTAACGCTACCGTAGCCGGATATGGATTCCTTGCTATTGCAGTATTGATCTTCGGACAGTGGAGAAGCGGCAAGATCCTGATGGCGGCATTTTTCTTCGGCATTATGAAAACACTGGCAAGCGCATACTCAGCCATTCCGATACTGAAATCTCTGCCCATTCCCAATGAAATCTATAAGACGATCCCATATGTTGCCACATTGATCGTGCTTATTTTCTCTTCCAAAAATTCTCAGGCTCCAAGAGCTGAGGGAATCCCCTATGACAAGGGAAGCAGATAATACATATTTTTTAATGGAAACTTATTAATTTACATAAAAATCCAAAGGAGGACAAAAACATGATGAAAAAATTATTAAGTTTATTACTTGCAGGAGTGATGGTCTTTGGCGGAGCTACAGCCGTTCGTGCAGACGAAGGCTATGAACTTGCTCTGATCACAGACGTAGGAACTATTGATGACAAATCCTTTAATCAGGGTTCCTGGGAAGGTCTGGAAGCCTATGCAAAAGATAACGACATTACCTGTAAATATTACAAACCAGCAGAGAAATCAGACGCTGCTTGTCTGACCTCTATTGATCTTGCTGTAAAAGGCGGAGCAAAGGTTATCGTAACTCCGGGATTCCTCTTTGAGTATCCGGTTCTGGAAGCCCAGGACAAATACCCGGATGTAAAATTCATCATCATTGACGCAGCTCCTACAGATCCAAACGAGGGACAGCGTATTGAGAAAAACGTAGAGTCTATCTTTTATGCAGAAGAGCAGGCTGGCTATCTTGCAGGATATGCGGCAGTAGCAGAAGGCTATACAAAGCTTGGCTTTATGGGCGGCATTGCAGTTCCGGCAGTAATTCGTTACGGATATGGATTTATCCAGGGCGCAGACGCGGCTGCAAAAGAACTTGGCGTAGAAGAAGTTTCTATGAAATATACTTATGTAGGAAACTTTGACGCAACTCCGGAAAATAATGCAAAAGCAGCAGCATGGTATAACGAAGGAACAGAAGTTATCTTTGCCTGCGGCGGCGCTGTTGGAAACTCTGTTATGAAAGCGGCAGAAACTTCCGGCGGTAAAGTAATCGGCGTAGACGTTGACCAGTCCGGAGAATCTGACACAGTTATTACCTCTGCTATGAAGAATCTTGGGGATTCCGTATATAATACAGTAAAATCCTATTATGACGGAACCTTTGAAGGGGGAAAATCCGTAACTCTTACAGCAGCAGACAACGGCATCTTACTGCCAATGGAAACATCCAAATTTGAAAAATTCGATCAGGCTACCTATGATAAGCTGTTTGAAGGCCTGGTTGACGGATCTATTAAAGTAGAAAACGATACTGTTGCAGCAAGCGCAACAGAAGTTCCTGCAGAAATCGTAAAAGTAGAGCTGATCCAGTAATAAAAAAGACAGGGAATATCTGTCTCACATAAAAAAGGGCTGCCGCACAGGTAAGTGGGGCAGCCTGTTTTCCTAAAAGAGGGGAAGAATCATGAGTGATTATTTATATAACGCCATATCTGTTTTAGGCGAGATAGACAAAGAAAAATATGAAGAACTGAAGGCGTATTTTGCCGGCGCGCCCAAATGGCTCATAGATTCTTTTCAGATTGTCAGAATGGAAAAGGATTATACCTTTATCAGAGAAAATGAACCGGTAAGGTATATATACTTGATTATAGAGGGAATTGTCCGGGCAGCAGATTACAGAATTTACGGAATTGTATATGATTTTATGAGAGTAAACACACTGGAAGCAATGGGCGGCATGGAGCTGGTTCTGGATCTTCCTGCATACACGGCTACCATAGAAACGGTAACGCCATGTATCGCCATCAAAATTCCCAAATACAGCTACGAAAAGTGGCTGAATACAGATATCAACGCATTGAAACGAGAAGCAAAAACAGTAGGACGTTATTTACTGGAAACAGACAGAAAAAGCAGGGCATACTTATTTTTGCAGGGGGCGGACAGGCTGGCTCTCTACCTGGTAGATAATTATAAGAAAAACGAAAAAAACGGAGTGTTTTTTGTGTCCTCTTCCAGGACGGAACTTTCTGAAATGACAGGACTTTGTGTCCGCACAGTCAACCGCGCGGTCAAGAAGTTCCACGAAAACGGATGGATCACAAAAGAAGGAAACAAGTTCAGTATTAATAAAGAGCAGTATATGAAGATGAATGAAACGGTATCAGCATTAATAGAGAGGTGATGATATGGGAAATAGAATTTACAAAAAACTGATCACATGCGCAAATGCAGTAAAACAAAGGATTACCTTTAAGCCGGAGGTTGCGCTGATCCTTGGGTCAGGTCTTGGAGATTATGCGCAGGAAATGGATATTGTGGAAACACTGGAATATTCTGAGATTGAAGGTTTTCCAGTATCTACGGTAGCAGGGCATCAGGGGCGTTTTCTTTTTGGATATGTAAAGGACGTTCCGGTAGTTGCTATGCAGGGACGGGTACATTATTATGAAGGTTATGAAATGTCAGACGTAGTGCTTCCCACCAGACTTATGGGGCTTCTGGGTGCGAAAACACTGATTCTTACCAACGCGGCAGGAGGCGTAAATTTTGACTTCCGGCCGGGAGACCTGATGATGATCACAGACCATATTACAACAGCAGTTCCAAGCCCTCTCATTGGGCCAAATCTTGAGGAACTTGGACCAAGATTCCCGGATATGAGCCAGGTATACAAAAAAGAACTTCAGGAAATCATCATTGAGGCAGCAAAAAACGTGAAGGTTCCCATTCAGCAGGGCGTATACATGCAGTTTACAGGGCCAAATTATGAGACGCCTGCGGAAATCAGGATGTGCAGGATCCTTGGCGCAGACGCGGCAGGAATGAGCACCGCCTGCGAAGCAATGGCTGCAAACCATATGGGAATGAAGGTATGCGGAATTTCCTGCATTACAAATCTGGCATCAGGAATGTCCTCCCAGCCCTTGGATCATAAAGAGGTACAGGAAACGGCAGATCGTGTGGCCAGAGATTTTAAGAAACTGGTAACAGAAACTATAGGTCTGATCGGAGAGAAAAATAATGGGAACAGACTGTGAAAAAATAAATGAAAAAGAGCTGATTCGCCTTGCCCATGAGGCCAGAAAGCGCGCTTATACGCCCTATTCCGGCTTTCAGGTAGGAGCGGCCCTTATGACGAAAAAGGGAAAGATATATCTGGGCTGCAACATAGAAAACGCATCCTATTCTCCTACTAACTGCGCAGAACGGACTGCATTTTTTAAGGCTGTTTCTGAGGGAGAAAGAGAGTTTGCAGCCATTGCCATAGTAGGAGGACCAAAGGGAAGCGAAGCAAAAGAAACCTGTTCGCCCTGCGGCGTATGCCGTCAGGTAATGCGGGAATTTTGTGCCCCCGGGGAATTTCGGATACTTCTTGAGGATGGAAATGGCGGAATATTAAATTACAGTCTGGCAGAATTGCTGCCGCTGGGATTCGGACCGGAAAATCTGGGCCGGGAAAAGGAGGAATAAAAATGCAGAATTATTCAGGAGAAGCAGGATTACAGTATCATTTGCAAATTCGTAAAGGCGATGTAGGACGCTACGTGATCCTTCCGGGAGATCCAAAACGTTGTGAAAAGATCGCAAAGTTTTTTGATGATGCAAGGCTGGTGGCAGACAGCAGAGAATATGTGACCTACACTGGATATCTGGACGGTGAAAAGGTCAGTGTTACCTCTACCGGAATCGGCGGCCCCTCAGCGTCCATTGCAATGGAGGAGCTGGTCCTTTGCGGAGCAGATACCTTTATCCGTGTGGGAACCTGCGGAGGGATTGAAATGGATGTAAAAGGCGGAGACATTGTGGTTGCAACAGGAGCCATCCGTATGGAGGGAACCAGCAGAGAATATGCGCCTATTGAATTTCCGGCAGTAGCAGATCTGGAAGTGACAAACGCTCTGGTAGCCTCTGCAAAAGAGCTGGGCTATACGTATCATGCAGGCGTGGTTCAGTGTAAGGACGCTTTTTACGGACAGCATGAGCCGGAAAGAATGCCGGTAAGCTATGAACTTCTGAATAAGTGGGAAGCATGGAAACGCCTTGGGTGCAAAGCATCTGAAATGGAGTCTGCAGCCCTGTTTGTTGCGGCAAGCCATTTGAGGGTACGCTGCGGATCAGACTTTCTTGTAGTGGGAAATCAGGAGCGAAACGCAGCAGGACTTGATAATCCCATTGTCCATGACACAGAGTCTGCCATCAAAGTTGCGGTAGAAGCAATCCGCAAGCTGATCCGGGAAGACAGAGAAAAATAATTTATCTGACCATCTTTAAGAAAGAAGGGACATATTTTTTGAAAAAATTTAAACGTATTTTTACCATAGTGGTAGATTCCATGGGAATCGGCGCCCTGCCTGACGCGGCGCAATATGGAGATGCAGGAACAGATACTTTAGGGCATATTGCAGAAAAAACAGAAAACTTTCAGATCCCTAATTTTCAGAAGCTGGGAATCGCCAACCTCCATCCATTAAAAGGCATTCTTCCTGCAGAAACTCCCGCAGGTTATTATATGGAAATGGCAGAAGCCAGCGTGGGCAAGGATACCATGACCGGGCACTGGGAAATGATGGGGCTTCATATTACCACACCTTTTAAAACCTTTACCGAAACAGGCTTCCCTAAAGAGCTTCTTGACGAGCTGTCCAAAAGGACAGGACGGGTGATCATTGGCAACAAAAGCGCCAGCGGTACGGAAATTCTGGATGAGCTTGGGGAGGAAGAAATTGCCACTGGACATATGATCGTATATACCTCTGCAGATTCTGTTCTCCAGATCTGCGGAAATGAAGAAACCTTTGGCCTTCAGGAGCTGTATCGCTGCTGTGAAATTGCGAGAGAGCTTACCATGAAGGATGAGTGGAAGGTAGGCCGGGTCATTGCCAGACCTTATGTAGGCAAAAAGAAGGGTCAGTTTAAACGTACGGCAAACCGTCATGATTATGCTTTGAAGCCCTATGGCAAAACAGCTCTGGACGCTTTGAAGGCAGCAGGATTTGATGTGATCTCTGTTGGAAAGATCTTTGATATTTTTGACGGAGAAGGCCTTACAGAATCCAATAAATCAAAAAGCTCTGTTCATGGAATGGAACAGACTATTGAAATTGCCGGAAGAGATTTTGAAGGACTGTGCTTTACCAACCTGGTAGATTTTGATGCTCTTTGGGGACACCGAAGAAATGTAGAGGGTTATGCCAGAGAGCTGGAAAAATTTGACCAGAAATTGGGTGAGCTTCTGGAAGTCCTTCGGGAAGATGATCTTTTGATCATTACAGCAGATCATGGAAACGACCCCACCCATACCGGCACGGACCATACAAGAGAGCATGTGCCATTTGTGGCATATTCTCCCTCCTTAAAAGAAAGTGGGAAATTGGAAAACACAGATACCTTTGCGGTGATTGGTGCAACTATTGCAGATAATTTCGGTGTAAAAATGCCCCAGGGAACCATCGGACATTCGATTTTGGAACAGCTTAAATAAGCTGTCAGAAAGGATAATTATGAACAAAAAAGATATTTTAAGCAAAGTAGACCACACCTTATTAACCCAGACTGCAACCTGGGAGGAAATCCGCCAGATTCTTGACGACGCTATGAAATACGAGACAGCCTCTGCATGTATTCCGGCTTCTTACGTAAAACAAAGCGCTGAATATGTGAATGGAAAGCTTCCTATCTGTACAGTGATCGGTTTCCCCAATGGCTACAGCACCACAGCCACAAAGGTATTTGAGACAAAGGACGCTGTTGCTAATGGGGCTTCTGAAATTGATATGGTAATCAATATTGGATGGCTGAAGGATAAAAAATATCAGGAGCTGGAGGACGAAATTCGCAGTATTCATGAAGCCTGCCACGGAAAAATCCTTAAGGTAATTATTGAGACCTGCCTTCTTACAGAAGAAGAGAAGATAAAAATGTGTGAGATCGTCACAAAGGCAGGAGCAGAGTTTATTAAAACCTCTACAGGCTTTTCAAAATCTGGAGCAACCTTTGCAGATGTAGAACTGATGAGAAAATATGTAGGATCAGAGGTAAAGGTAAAAGCTGCAGGAGGAATTTCTTCACTGGAGGATGCAGAAAAATTTATCCGCCTTGGAGCTGACCGTCTGGGAACCAGCCGTATTGTAAAGATTATCAAAAATACGGATGACGGAAGCGGGTATTAATAAAAGAGTATATAAAAGAAATACATGCCGCCGCTTCCCGGTATTGACGGGTAAGCGGCGGCAATGTTATTATGAGGGACAGTAAATGAGGTGACAAATAAATGAATAACATTGAGATAAAGATTGCATCTCCTTCCGATGCAGAAGCAATCCTTAATATTTACGCTCCCTATATCAAAAATACCGCAATTACCTTTGAATATGAGGTGCCCTCGGTGGAAGAATTTCAAAAAAGGATTATTCATACCCTGAAAAAATATCCTTATCTTTTGGCGCTCAAGGGAGAAGAAATCATAGGCTACGCATACGCAGGTCCTCTTCACGTTCGGGCTGCATATGCCTGGTCGGTGGAAACCTCCATCTATGTAAAAAAAGATTATAAGGGTAAGGGAACGGGACGGACTCTTTACGAAGCCTTAGAATATGTGCTGAAGAAACAGAATGTGATTAACAGCAATGCCTGCATTGCCTATCCAGAAAAGGAAGACCAGTTTCTTACCAGAGATAGTGTAAAATTTCACAGCCGCCTTGGATATCAGAAGGTGGCAGAGTTTCATCAGTGCGCTTATAAATTTGGTACCTGGTACAATATGGTTTGGATGGAAAAATTCTTAAGCGAACACCCAAGGAAGCCTCAGGCTTTCCGACCTTTTGAAGAAGTACGGAAAGAATTTAAGGAGTGGGAACCATGAAAAAAGAAAGATTAAAAAATATTGAGCTTCTGCGGTTTTTCTTTGCAGTTTCTATTGTATATTTTCATCTTCTCCATTCCTTTATGATGCCCTACACCCAAGGCGCGGAGATTTATCAGCTTCTTGCAGATCAGTCCAGATATACAAAATATATTGTGGAATGCTTTTTTATTATGTCCGGCTGCTTTTTGTATCGGTCTCTTCTGGCCCGGCCGGATCAGACTGCCTGGGATTTTCTTACAAAAAAGATCCTTCGCTTGTGGCCGGTTCTTGCAGTGTCTACAGTTTTGTCAGTTGTTTTTCTGGACGTACCTTTAGATCAGGGGATTTTGAATCTCTTTTTCCTCCAGTCCACAGGGCTTACCACAGGCTGGAAGGGGCTGAACTGGTATGTGTCGGCTTTTTTCTTTGCGGAGGTTTTTTATTTTCTATTATATAAGGTAATGAAAAATTCCAAAGCCATGAAGCTTCTGATCTGCCTGCTTGTGTATTTTGGGTACGTGCTGAATATTACAAGCACAGATGGAGGATTTGGAAGAGCAGTTGTTTACGGCGTATTTAGCCTTGCCATGGCAAGGGCAGTGGCTGGCGTGGGGCTGGGATATCTTCTTGGAAATATCTACGACTCCCTGAAAAAAAGAGTACGGACCGCAGCGCCGGAAGCAAAAAAGAAACTGATCCAGTGGATCTCCCTGACGGAGATCATAAGTTTTCTTGGGCTTCTGTATGATTTTTTTATGGGAAAAGCTGCTGGAAAGAATCAGTTTGTGGTAGTGATTCTTTTTTCGGCTCTGTTTCTCTGTATGCTGACAGAAAAAGGCATTTTGTCCAGACTGGCAAGCCGGATCCCTCTCTGGAAATTTGGAAAGTATGCCTATTCCATTTATGTGATGCAGGAGACCGCCTTTTACATTCTGGAAAAGACTTTGTGGAAAAATACAGAACTGCTTAAGGAACATGCAGGGGCGGCGCTGCTTTTTTCCCTGACAGGGGCAGTGATCCTTGGGGTCCTATCTTACTATGCCGTAGAAAAACCGGCGGCTGAATGTGGCAGAAGAGTCTATTTGTGCCGGGAAACTGTAAAATAA
>NZ_CALFLA010000038.1 GCF_937880195.1 uncultured Blautia sp. | reverse complement strand
TCAAGGGTGGCGTAAATCTACCTCAAACTAAAATATCTGCAATTTTCAAGGTTCAGCTGAGCCTTTTTCTTTTCACTCAGTTTTTCATATCTCACTTGACACTACCTTTAGATACTGAACTTATTTATGATAAGGTTCATTATTAAGAATCCTGTACCCTCTGTATATCTGCTCCAAAAGGATCATCTGCATAAGCTGATGGGGAAAAGTCATACGGGAAAAGCTCAGCTTAAAGTCTGCGCGGTTCAAAACCTGGTCGCTTAATCCCAGAGAACCTCCAATAACGAATACAATAGAACTTTTTCCTTCCACCCCAAGCTGTCCCAGTTTTTTGGACAGTTCAACTGAGTCCAGCATTTTTCCATCCAAAGCAAGCGCAATTACATAATCCTGTTCACGGATATTTTTAAGGAGTCTTTCTCCCTCTGTGTTTTTTATCTGATTGTTCAGAGAATCCGAAGCCTTATCCGGCGTCTTTTCGTCAGGAACCTGAATAAAATTCAGTTTACAGTACCGACTCAAACGCTTTGCATATTCCTGAATACCTGCGGTCAGATATTTTTCTTTGATTTTTCCAACGGATAAAATACGGATCTCCATTATACCTGATCCCCCAGACAACTCCTATTACAGATAACGCATTTGCTACAGCTTATTATTTTAATCATATCTTTCACCTTTTTATAAACATTCTTCAATATAGTTTTGGAATTCCTCCATGGACATCAGTACTTTACGAGGTTTTGTTCCCTCTTCAGGACCTACAACACCTGCATCGCAAAGCTGGTCCATAATTCTTGCAGCCCGGTTAAATCCGATCTTGAACATACGCTGAAGCATACCAATGGAAGCCTTTTCTTTATCAATAATAAATTTACCTGCTTCTTCGAAATATACGTCTCTTTCGTCAGAACCGGAGCTGCCACCGACAAGATTTACCGTATTGACCTGCTGCTCAATCTGAGGATTATACTCTACGGCAGGATTTTTGTTTGCAAGGAACTCTACAATGCCGCTGACTTCCTCGTCTGATACGAAAGCTCCCTGAATCCTAGCTGGTTTTTGATACCCCTGGGGATAAAACAGCATATCGCCTTTACCCAAAAGTTTTTCAGCTCCATTCATGTCCAGAATAGTTCTGGAATCTACTCCAGAAGAAACGGAAAAAGCAATCCTGGAAGGCATGTTTGCCTTGATAAGTCCGGTGATAACATTAACGGAAGGTCTCTGGGTAGCGATGATCAGATGGATTCCTGCCGCGCGGGCAAGCTGGGCAAGACGGCAGATAGCATCCTCTACTTCTCCTGGCGCAACCATCATAAGGTCGGCAAGCTCGTCTACGATAATAATGATCTGAGGCATTTTTTCAGGCCGGGTCTCCCCTTCCGGGATCCGCATTCCCTCTACCTTTCGGTTATATTCAGTCAGGTTACGGACATTAAATTCTGCAAAGGTATTATATCTGTTCATCATTTCTGTCACCGCCCAGTTAAGAGCTCCCGCAGCCTTTTTGGGATCTGTGACAACCGGAATAAAAAGATGGGGAATGCCGTTATAAACACTAAGTTCCACCACCTTAGGGTCGATCATGATAAGCTTAACTTCCTCTGGCGACGCCTTATAAAGAAGACTGACGATCAATGTATTGATGCATACAGATTTTCCAGAGCCTGTTGCTCCAGCGATCAGAAGATGAGGCATTTTTGCAATATCCGTCACCACTGGTTTCCCTGCAATATCTTTACCTACAGCAAAGGATAGTTTTGATTTCGCCTCCTGGAAATCCTTTGACTGAAGGATCTCGCGAAGCATAACCGCATGATTTTCTTTATTCGGTACTTCAATTCCCACTGCGGCTTTACCTGGGATCGGAGCTTCGATACGGATATCCGGGGTAGCAAGATTCAGCTTGATATCGTCGGCAAGGCTAACAATACGACTGACCTTCACTCCCATTTCCGGTTGCAGTTCGTATCGGGTAACAGTAGGTCCGCAGCTTACGTTTGTAACAGTTACATTGACTCCAAAATTATGAAGTGTATCCTGAAGCTTCTGAGCTGTCTGGCGAAGATGGGCGTCGGAATCTCCCTGTGATTTACCGCTTCCTCGTTTCAAAAGCTTCAAAGGGGGATAATGATATTCTTTTTTTTCAGGAGTCTGATCCTGGATTTCTTTTTGGATATTCTGGATTCCGCTTTCTATTTCTTCTTTTGAGGATTTGGGATTTTTATGAGCCTTTTGGCTTTCCGCCCCATCATTCCGAGCCTTGCTTTCAGATTCTTTATACTGGTTTGCAGAAGTACCTTCTCTTAATGCAGATGCCGGAGATTCCTCCAGTTCTTTAAACACATCATCCTCTCCAAAATCAATATCCGCTTCTGCTGAAAAGGCTTCTTCTGCAAATTTCATTTCAAAAGGATCTCCTTCCGTTACAGAAGGAACCGGCTCTGATCTGTGAATCTGAAAAGATAATGGATTCTGGCTGTTCTCTGTTTCTCCCATATCCATGATTTTCTGTTCCGAAGGCAAATCTTCTTTATCGGAAACCGAAGGTGTTTGATTCTCAGGAACAGTTTTGGCAGGTTTTGGCAGTTTTGTGCCCTCAAGGAATCCTCTTGTTTTTCCTTCTTCCTGCATATTTTCAAGAACTTTTGATTCTCCGTTTTCGGCTTCAAGTTCCTGAGCCGCCTTTTTTTCTGCCTCCAGAGTTTCTTCCAAACGGCGGATTCGTTCTGCCTGACGAAGTTCTCTCTTCTGTCTCCGCTCCTGCTGACGGATTTCTTTTTTCAGATCCCGCTCCGGCTGCCCTTCCATGTAACGATCACGGCCGCCTCTTGCAATTCCTACAATACCGTCCCATATTTTAAAAATAAAATCAAAGAATGATCTTTGCGTGATCAGGATCATAGAGATCAGAAGCACAAGTACAATAATAATATATCCGCCAATAAGCCCAAAAGCAGAGGTAGTGGACATACAAATAGCGCCTCCGATCACGCCTCCTCCTGTATGGTACTCCGAAGAAAGATGATAATAGTCGGAAAAGCTGGAATTTTCTATATATCCTTCTGTCAAAAGCTGTATAAATCCGCAGAGAAAGAGAAAAAATACAAGAGCGGCCAAAAGCTTCTTATATGCGATCCAGTTATGTTTGTTAGACATAAGAAAAGCAGCTCCCACAAAAAGCGCAGCCGGAAACACATAGGCCATCAGTCCCATAACGCCGAAGCAGACACTACTGATCTGTTCTCCTACTGCCCCGCCAATTCCAAGATTACTGATCATCAAGATCATGGACGCGGCAAGAATGATCAGAAGAATGATCTCTGTCTGAAATCCGCTTGCCACACTCTGCTTTTTGGAATTTGATTTTTTTCTGGACGACGTACTTCTGGACGAATTGCTTCTGGTTGACGTATTTCTGGATGATGTCCTGGATGTTCCTTTTTTGCCCTTCTGATTTTTTGATGCTGCCATGTTCAGGCATCCCTCCTACTAATTGAAATTACAAAATTTTATACTGTAAGCATATTCAGATTTACAGTACATAATTTCCGATCAGCGTAAAAAATCCGATCAGGAAACAAAAATATGCAAAATAACAAAGCCTGCCTTTATTTACAAGCCGTAAAAGTATATGAATAGTGAAATATCCTACCACAGCAGCAATCAGCATGCCTAACACATAGGTAAATCCAAGTCCGATGGTCATATCAGCGGAACCAAACTGCTTAAGCTCCATTATAAAAGCCCCAAAGATTGCAGGTATGGAAAGTATGTAGGAATATTTTACTGCAAAGCTCCGTGTAAATCCGCACATCAGTCCTGCACTGATGGTAAGACCGCTTCTGGAAAGTCCCGGGAATACAGAAAGTCCCTGGCAGATACCGATCCACATAGCGCTGCTGAAATCTGCGTCACGGGCAGCCTTTTTTCCTCCAAGGCGGCTGAAGTCAACTACCAGAAGAAGGATTCCTGTAATCAGGATCCCCGCTCCCGGAATCAGTTTCGAAGAGGCTGCTAGGGCAACCAGGCGGCGGGCTGTATATCCGATCATTGCCGTAGGGATCATGGAAATCCAGATCAGAGCTGCAAATTTACGGTAGGTACTGCTGATGATCTTTGCGTAGCGAAGCTTGTCTCCTGTTCTCCGATTATGGATATAAAGGGAAAGGTTGCCGATCATATCCATGATCATGCCCAGCGTTTCTAGGCCGATTCTTCTGATGTCCTTCCAGAAAACAAGAATCACGGCAGTCATAGTACCAAAATGAAGCATAACCTCCAAAAGTACGCCAGGACCTTGTTCCATTCCAAAAAGATTCTGAAGAATACATAAATGGCCGAAGCTGCTTACAGGAAGAAATTCCAGGATTCCCTGTGCAACTGCCAGCAGGATCACATATAAAACAATCATATTTTTTTCCTTTTCTTTCATCAGTTTTCCGCGGCCAAAAAATTTGTCCGCGGAATGCAACTAGTATAGCACATTTTATAAAAAGTTACAAGCAAAGTCAGGAAAAACCGAACATGTGAGCGAACGAAAAATAAAACAGGACTGTCTGATTTCTGCATACACAGAAATCAAACAGTCCTGTTTTTAATTAAATTTTATTTTGCATGGGGCAGTCTCGCATCGATCATATTCATCAAATGATCTGTAGAACGAAGCGGCGCAACAAATGCTGCATCTTTAACTGCTACAAGTTTTGCATCTTTACATGCAAGAACTCCGCCGTAGATTTCTCCCATTTCTGCATAACGGTAAACAGGAAGTTTATCGTTCATTTCATCAGAGATATCCTCTACGTCATCGAAAGGCATTTCAACTTCGTATACATGAGCCAGTTCTGCTGCAACCTCCCAGTTGGAGAATACAACATCCTCTTCAATAGCCTGTTCCACAACCTGAAGTCTGCGCTCTGTATTGGTGAAAGTACCGTAAGTAGATGCAAATCCTGTTCCAGGAATTACAACATCTGCAAGTTTGGCAGACTCTGTCATATGAGTATCGCATACCATCAGGAATACAAGACCTTTCAGAAGAGCCGGATCAGGATCCTCACCGAATACAAGAAGGGCTTTTACGCCTTCCATTGCTTCTGCACCGGCAGTTACGCCCAGATCGATCAGACCCTGGCTATTATTCTTAGCTTTCAGCATCAGGATACCGTCACGAGCTTTTCCAATATGACCGGAAACAACAGCAATATCGCCAAGAAGAGCAGCTGCCTCTGTTGTAACAACATTCTGCTGGAATACGATCATTGCCTTTTTCGCATTTGCATAAAGCTCAGCAACTTCTTTTGCCTCTTCAGATACAGAAGCGCCTGCAACAGAAGCCTGGAATGCGTCAAAGCCTTCCAAAGAAGCGCCTTTGCCCATATCTGTAAGTGCTTTTGCAACTCCCTTGAAGAAGTCAAGGCTGTTGTCTGTTTCTACTGTCTTATATACAAAGCTCATGTGATCCTGTGCATATCCTTCTGGATTTACAAGGATAACCTTAGCGCCGTTTTTAGCAGCCTGTTTCAGTTTCAGACGGATTACCTGGTTCTCTTTTGCAATAAATCCTGCACAGAGAATCACCTCAGCAGAAAGAAGCTCGTTGATAGTGTTCGGTGTAGCGTTTACGCCCAGAACTTTCTCAAGACCGTTTTCTCTGTTGTTGAAGCAAAGTGTCTTAGCGCCGATGGAATCAGCAAGCTTCTTGATCACATATGCTTCCTCGTTGGTATATCTGTCAGAGATTGCAACTGCAACTGCATCTCTGCCGTATTTTGCTGCAAGAGATTCTGCTTTCTTAGCAGTAAGGACAAATGCCTCATGATAATCTACTTCTGTAAGCTCGCCCTCTTTTCTTGCCATAGGCTCAAGGAGCTTGCCTTCCATTACAGAGCAGTCAAAACCAAATTTGCCTCTTCCGCAGAGAAGTCCCTTATTCACAGCGCCCTCTCTGTCTGGAGTTGCTTTTACAAGCATATCGCCGTATGTTTCCAGATGCATAGAGCATCCAACAGAACAGTAAGCGCAGGTAGTATCTGTCACCTCTGTATCAAGAGGAACGGATTTTTCAAGAGTAAGGTTTTCCTGAAGAGCTCCTGTAGGACATACGCTTACGCACTGACCGCAGGAAATACATTCTGTCTCAGTAAGAGGCTGTTCAAGAGCCGGCATAACAACAGTATCAAATCCACGTTTTACAAGGCCAAGAGCGCCTACGCCCATAACCTCGTCACAGGCACGTACGCAAAGTCCGCAAAGGATACATTTGTTCGGATCTCTCAGAATAAACGGATGCTCGTCATGGAACTCCACTTCATTGATGTCTCCGGCCAGACGGTGCGGTTTTACATCATACATATTTGCATAGGAGATCAGCTTACATTCGAAGTAGTCTTTACATCCGCACTCCAGACAACGGTGAGCTTCCTCTACTGCCTGCTCCTCGTCATATCCGAATACAACTTCTGTAAAGTTATCTTTTCTTTCTTCTGCATTCAGCTGTTCCATAGTCGGACGGCACATTCTTTCACGGTCTTCAAAGGAAGCCGGAGTTACGTCCTTCTTTGTTACATAGTAATTTGGTTCATATTTGATCTCTTCGCCGCGAAGATAAGCGTCTACAATAAGATAGCTCTTCTTTGCATCGCCGATAGACTCAACTGCAATGGAGATCTTGTCGTTACCGCAGTCACCGCCTGCAAACACGCCTGGAAGCGCTGTCATGTATGTATCTTTATCGTATACAAGACCGCCCTTTCTGGTAAGCTCAACGCCGTTCATTCCCTCAGCGTTTACTCTCTGGCCGATTGCAAGAATAACAGTATCAACATCAATTGTCTCTGTCTTGCCTTCTACCGGAACCGGAGCGCGACGTCCAGAAGCATCCGGCTCACCAAGCTCCATAACCTGAAGAACCATCTGACGGCAATGACCATTTTCGTCGGAAATGATCTCCAGAGGATTGGTAAGGTTCAGGAAGATTACTCCCTCTTCCTCTGCTTCCTCGATCTCGATCATATCAGCAGGCATTTCGTCTTTTGTTCTTCTGTAAATATTATAAACCTTGTCAGCTCCAAGACGTACTGCAGTACGGCAGGCATCCATAGCTGTATTTCCGCCGCCCACAATGGCAACGTTCTTTCCAAGGTCGATATCCTCGTTACGAACCACTTTGCGAAGGAAATCAATACCGCCGATTACGCCTTCTGCATCTTCGCCTTTGCAGCGAACCCCTGTAGATACCCATGCGCCAATACCTACGCAGACAGCATCATAATCTCTACGGATTGTTTCAAAGGAAATGTCCTCGCCGATTTTGGTGTTTGTGACCATAGTCACGCCCATTTTTTCCAGAACAGCAATTTCTTCATCCAGAACTTCTTTTGGAAGACGATATTCAGGAATACCATAGCGAAGCATACCGCCAAGCTTTGGCATTGCCTCATAAATGGTAATATCGTGTCCTAACTGGCGAAGGAAGTATGCCATGGAAATACCGTAAGGACCGCCGCCGATGATAGCAACATTCTTACCTGTATCCGGTTCGCACTCTGGAACGAAAGGATCTTCGCCGAACTCATCGGTATCTGCTGCAAATCTCTTAAGATTTGCAATAGCGATAGGCTCATCTACCATGCCACGGCGGCAAGCTGTCTCACAGGGATGAGGACAGACACGTCCGATCGCACCCGGAAGCGGAATGTTTTCTCTGATCAGTTTGATTGCTTCTTCATACTGGCCGTTGGCGATCAGACCTACATATCCCTGACAGTCTGTTCCAGCAGGACATGCAAGCATACATGGCGGACGGCAGTCTCCTTTATGGTTGGAAAGAAGAAGTTCCAGGTTTGTTCTTCTGGATTCAATTACACGAGGTGTATTTGTATGGATGATCATATCCGGTGCAATTTCTGTTGCACAGGCTTTCCAAAGTTTAGGATTGCCTTCCATCTCTACCATACAAAGACCGCATGCGCCGTAAATTTCTGTTCTTTCATCATAGCAAAGAGTCGGGATAAAAATATCGTTCTCTTTGCAGACGTCAAGAATGGTCTGTCCGGGAAGTCCGTAGACCTCTTTTCCGTCGATATTCAATCTGTATTTATTCACAGTCTATACCTCCTATCAAACTCTCTTTACTGCACCAAATTTACAGGATTCTTCACACTTGCCGCACTTAATGCAGACAGAAGGATCGATCTTATGCTGCTGTTTCTTCTCGCCGCTGATCGCTCCTACCGGGCAGTGTCTTGCACAGGCTGTACAGCCCTTGCAGTCTTCTGTGATCTCGTAGTGAATAAGAGCCTTACAGGATTTTGCAGTACATTTATGATTGTAAATATGATCCTCATATTCATTGCGGAAGTATTTCAAAGTGGTCAGTACCGGGTTTGGAGCAGTCTGTCCAAGTCCGCACATTGCGCCGTCTTTGATCTTTGCTGCCAGCTCTTCAAGGAGTTCAATATCTCCGTCGCGGCCTTCGCCCTTGGTGATTCTTTCAAGAATCTCCAGCATTCTCTTAGTACCGATACGGCAGTAGTTACATTTACCGCAGGATTCCTTCTTTGTAAAGTCAAGGAAGAAACGAGCCATATCTACCATACAGGTATCTTCATCCATAACGATCATACCGCCGGAGCCAACAATAGCGCCTGTTTTATTAATATCTTCATATGTAACAGGTGTGTCGATAAGCTCTGCAGGAATACATCCGCCGGAAGGTCCGCCCATCTGAACAGCCTTAAATTCTTTGTCGTTTTTGATTCCGCCGCCAATATTATAGATAACTTCTTTCAGAGTCATTCCCATAGGAACTTCTACAAGACCGCCCTTCTTGATCTTGCCGGCAAGAGCAAATACCTTAGAGCCTTTGGACTTCTCTGCTCCTCTGTCAGCAAATGCCTGTCCGCCGTTTGCAATGATCCATGCAACGTTTGCATAAGTTTCTACGTTATTGATATTTGTCGGAAGCTTCCAGTAACCTTTTGCTGCCGGGAACGGAGGTTTCAGACGAGGCATTCCTCTCTCGCCTTCAAGAGAAGCGATAAGAGCTGTCTCTTCACCGCAGACAAATGCGCCTGCGCCAGCTTTGATGCGGATATCAAAATTAAAATCTGTTCCAAAAAGATTTTTGCCCAGATATCCTTTTTCTCTTGCCTGTGCCATAGCAATTTCCAGACGAGCGATTGCAAGCGGATACTCAGCACGGCAGTAGATAACACCTTCTGTAGCGCCTGCGGCAAAACCGCCGATGATCATACCTTCCAGAAGAGAGTGAGGATCACCCTCCAGTACGGAACGGTCCATGAATGCACCCGGATCTCCTTCGTCCGCATTACATACCATGTATTTCTGAGCGCCCTTATTGGACTTGATCGCATTCCACTTAAACCAAGTAGGGAATCCAGCGCCGCCGCGTCCTCTCAGACCGGAAATCTTAATTTCCTCAATTACCTGATCCGGTGTCATGGATGTGATCACTTTTCTTGCAGCTTCATAACCGCCTGTTGCGATATATTCTTCAATCTTCTCAGGATTGATCTGTCCGCAGTTACGAAGAACGATTCTCTGCTGCTGGGAAAGAAATGCCTCATCCTCAGCCGGGATCATGAACTCCTCTACTGGTTTACCGCCCATCAGATGTTCTTCTACGATTCTTTCTACTTTATCTGTAGTACATTTTACATATCGTGCTTCAAGATCGCCTTCGTCATTATATACGTCAACGATAGGCTCCAGATAACAGGTACCGATACATCCTGTCTTGTCGATCACCACATTGTTAAGGTTTTTTTCTGCTGTGATGCGCTGAAACTCATCAGAGGTCTTCTTCGCTCCGGTAGCAATACCACAGCTTCCCTGTCCTACAACAACCTTCATATTTCTGCCTCCTATGCGTTCTTAGCTTTATAATCATCAAGAATCTTCTTAACAGAAGATTTTGTCAGATTTCCGTAGGTTTCCTCACCGTCTGCTGATTTTACCATCATAACAGGCGCCAGAGAACAGCATCCCAGACAAGCTACGTTATTCAGTGTAAACAAACCGTCCTCTGTTGTTTCTCCGTCTTTAATGCCAAGGTGTTCACAGACAGCCTCCTCGATCATGTCAGAACCGTTTACATGACAGGCTGTACCTTTGCAGAGCATGATCAGGTATTTGCCGATAGGCTGTAAGCGGAACTGTGCATAGAACGTTGCCACACCATAGATCTTGGCCGGCATGATTCCGGTTCTCTCTGCGATGTAGTTGATGGCATCCATGGAAAGATATCCGTAGATATCCTGAGTCTGCTGAAGAATCGTGATCAGACTTCCCGGTACCTTTGCGTATTTCTCAAGCACCGGAGCCAGTTCAGCAAAGGACCCATTGTCACTGTTCTGACATCCACACGTATTGCTCATATGATTGTCCCTCCTATATAAAATATAATAAACTGCTCATTCTATGGTATTATATCACAAAAGAAGAGACAATCAAAGAAAAAACTACATGATTTTTCATAAATTGTTAAAATACTGACTATTTTTTCAACGGGACTGTCATTTTCTCCAGTTCTTTCTGAGCATCAATCAGCTCATAAAGCTTGGCAAGCGCTTCCCTTATGCCTCCCACCTGATCTATAAGTCCTTCCTCAACAGCCTCTTTTCCCTCCAGCATAGTGCCTACGTCTTTTACCAGCTGCGTAGTGTCCAGCATCAATTCCTCCAGACGTTTCTGGGACATATGAGAATGACTGGAAATAAATCCTGTGATTCTGTCCTGGATTTTTTCCATGTTGCGGTAAGTCTGGGCAACACCGATAAACATTCCGCTGGAGCGAACCGGATGGATCACCATAGTTGCGCTTGGAACTACAAAGGAATAATCAGCGGATACTGCCATGGGAACTCCGATGGAATGTCCCCCGCCAAGAACCAGTGAAACAGTGGGAATACTTAATGAGGCGATCATCTCAGCAATAGCAAGACCTGCCTCCACATCGCCTCCAACCGTATTTAAAAGAATCAGAAGCCCTTCTATCTCCTCGTCGTCTTCCACCAGGGCAAGTTTTGGGAGAACGTGTTCATATTTTGTGGTTTTACTTTGGGAAGGGGCGGATTCGTGGCCTTCCACCTCTCCTATGATGGTAAGAAGCTCCACTCTATGTTTTCGAGAGTTCTTTTCAAGTGTTACCTGCCCCATTTCCCGGATCTGCTCATTCTTTTTCTCCTGATTTTCCAACTCCTCGTTTTCTGTTTCCGGGTCGCGGTCTTTTTCATTTTCTTTCCATTCGGACATAAAAATACCTCCATAAAAAATTCATGAAGGTATTATGTGAAAAAATGTATTTTTTATTCTTTCCATCTCCATATAACATAATATATTCCCCGATCACTTCATTTGGATCAAAACCAGACAGGATAGATCTGCATATAAAAATAATACTATAAAAAGGAGTGCAGAGCCTTTATAATTCAACAGGCTTTACACTCTTTCGGCGATTTATCGTTTATGCTATTTTTGTTTTAATCTCCTCAATCTCTTTTTGCATATTATTATACATCTGTAAAAGCAGCGTTGTGTTGTCCGATTCCAATTTATTTATTCTATAGAACTGTTTCATTTCATCCAGATTTTCCCGAACCTCATCCACTTCTTTTTCCAGATGGGTCTGCACTCTGTCCAGTTCATTAAGAACAAGGTTTTCTGATGCAGAAATTCTTTCATCCATTTTGCTTAAAACAGTATGTTCAGATGCAGAGATTTTCTCGTCCATTTTTTGCTCTGATGCAGAAATTCTTTCATCCACTTTACTTAAAATACTCTGTTCAGATGCAGAGATTTTTTCGTCCACTTTCCGTTCTGATGCAGAGATTCTTTCATCCACTTTACTTAAAATACTCTGTTCAGATGCAGAGATTTTTTCGTCCATTTTCCGTTCTGATGCAGAGATTCTTTCATCTACTTTACTTAAGATACTCTCTTCTGACGCAGAGACTCTTTCATCTACTTTGCTTAAAATGCTCTCTTCTGATGCAGAGATTCTTTCGTCCACTTTATTTAAAATATTTTCTTCTGATTCTTTTACAACTTCCTGCATCAAAC
>NZ_CALFLA010000037.1 GCF_937880195.1 uncultured Blautia sp. | reverse complement strand
CAAAAAAACCGCTACAGGAAGATTTTTCCCACAGCGGCCTTTCCATATAACTATTTTTGCTATTTATTCAGGATAAACTGTTCAATGATCTCCGCAACACCGTCATGGTTATTGTCGCGCTTTGTTACATAATTTCCATACTGCGCAATTCCCTCATAGGCGTTGCACATCACAGCGCCTACATGGGCAGCCTTTAGCATATCCACATCATTTGGCGCGTCTCCTGCAGCCACAGAGTTTTCAAGAGGAATATCCAGATATTCGCACATCCATTTTACAGCAGTTCCCTTGGAAATGCCCTCTGCTACGATCTCCAGATAATTTTCTGTAGAAAAGAAGCTGTGTACCTTTCCCTTTAAAGGCTCTACACATTCCCTTTGATATTTGTCCAGATCTGAACGGTTGGTAAGCCCTACCAGGAGAAGTTTATAAGGATCCCGGTCAACAGCCGTTTCTACATCAGGAACAATCTTATAGGAAACCGTTGTCCCGCTTATATAGAAAAGAAGCTCCTGATTTTCCTCAAGGGCAAGCACTTCCTCATCTGAATAGGACTGGATATGGAGTCCCCGGTCCAGAGCCTCCTGAAACAGTTTTCTTCCAATCTCCTTTGAAAAGGTTTTGCCATATATAGTCTTGTTATGATAAGTATCATAAATCTGGGCTCCGTTAAACCCGATCACATAACAGCCTTCCCGGGTAAGTCCCAGCCTCTTGGCAATGTGAAGTCCGCTTGCAAGAGGACGTCCGGTACATACGACAATCTTATGTCCCTGTGCAAGAGCCTCATTGATCGCCTGCTGGTTTCCGGCTGTAATCTCCTTTTTGTCATTCAGAAGTGTACCGTCAAGATCTGTAAACAGAATTTTTGTATCTTTTCCCACTTTTCTTCCTCCTCGTATCCATTCATCTATCCTAATAAATACACGAAAAAATTTTAAATGTCAAGAGGCTGGTCCTGATACATAAACCCATATGCCGGATCTTTCTGGAAACATTCTCTTAAAGTAGTTTTCATCTGCTCTGCAAACTCCGGCCGGAGGGGCTTAAATTCCATATGGGAATACAGTCTGGAATTTTTGTAGGCGTCCATTTCATCTACAGCTTCCAGAAGGCCTTCCATACATTCTCTTGTTTTCTCCCTGTCTTTTTTCATCAGGGCAAGGGAAAACTCCGGGGTAAGCTGGTGATATCTTCCTGTCTCAAAAAGCTCAGAAAATCTGATCAGTTTTTGTGTAAATAATTCTGCCATTTCCAGATCCTCATCTTTTTCTGCCAGGGAAAACATTCCGCTAAGAGCCATTTCCGTCACATTGCCTGTCTGGAACAGAAGCTCCTCATATTCTTTATATGCGGTTTTGCGGTCTCCCTTTTTCTCAGAGATCAAAGCTTTATGGATCTTTTTTACCGGATCTGTCCTTGAAAAATATTCCAGATATTTTTCTGCTTCTTCATAATCCTCCCTGCGGTAATAATAGCTGAAAAGCGCTTCCGCAGCCTGCTCTTTTGTTTCTGCCTCTTCGCTTAGAAGCGCCTGTTTATACCAGTCCAGGATCTCTCTGTCATATTCTCTTATTTTTTCTGTGTCTGGAACTGTTTTCAGGATCCTTAAGCCGTCCAGGATCATAGCCAGACGCAGGGCAAGCCTGTGGCAGCCCGGATACTGCCGGATCTTATTCCTGCAGAACTCAAAAGCCTCCTCATAGCTGGTCTTTTGAAATTTTGCATCTGCCTCCTGAACAATATCATTTATCTCTTCCTGACTTAACTCTTCCCGAAAAGAAAGAAGCGTGTCCGGGGTTGTTTCCAAAAGTCTTGCTATAGGCGCAAGGAGCGTAATATCAGGCAGGGAAACATTATTTTCCCATTTGTTCACAGCAGGAGCCGTTACTCCCAAACGTCTTGCCATTTCCTCCTGGGTCAGATTTTTATTTTTTCGATATGTTCGGATCACATCACCTATTCTCATGGAAAAGTCCTCCTTTGCTTATTA
>NZ_CALFLA010000036.1 GCF_937880195.1 uncultured Blautia sp. | reverse complement strand
ACCCGTGTTTCCGCCGTGAGAGGGCGGCGTCTTAACCCCTTGACCAACTGGCCTTGTTCCTTGCGGCGAACCTCTTGTCTCAACCGACTTGCTTAGTATATATCAGGTTGAGACAAAATGCAAGCCTTTTTTTGAAAAAATTTAAAAAATTTCTAAAAAACCCAAAATAAGCCCTTATCCAAGGTCAATCTTTAGGTCTCCCTCCTTAAGGATTCCTTTTGCCCGGAACACCTTTCCAATGATCCAGGTAATCACAATAGGAAGGATAAAGCAGATCATCACCATTCCGATCCACTGAAAGGCCCCAGCCTGATATCCCTCAGGAAGATTCCCCCAGCCGGAAATAATCCCTATCGGTCCAACCAGGCCTGAAGTGCCCATTCCTGAGGAAATCGCAGGTCCGTTATTGCGCATCTGGAACACACAGGTAGAAAGGGCTCCTGTAATAGCTGCAGTTATAGACGGTGGAATCCAGAGCACTGGTTTTTTCATAAGATTTGGCACCTGAAGCATAGAGGTTCCGATTCCCTGAGCCACAAAACCTCCGATTCCATTATCAGGAAAACTTAAAACCGCATATCCCAGCATATGGGCGCAGCAGCCTGCTGTCGCCGCCCCTCCGGCCAGAGAAAGTCCGTTCCAGATTTCCAGAGTTGTGCTTCCATCTGCAAGTCCTGCAAGAACTGCGCTTCCGCTAAGACCAATGGCAGCACAGATAGCCGCCGAGCTGATAGGAAGGGTCAAAACTGCTCCTACTACCACTGAAACCACCACGCCCATCAGAAGAGGCTGCAGATTTGTAGCCCAGCCGATAAATACGCCAAGAGCGTCGCAGACTGTTTTAAACAGAGGGGCAAATATAAGGGCCAGTACGCCTCCTGTAATGATGGTTGCCGCAGGAGTTACAATAATGTCGATCTTCGTCTCCTTTGACACCAGTTTCCCAATCTCACATGCCACGATTCCAATAAAAAATACTGCCAGAGGACCGCCGGAACCGCCAAGGGCGTTGCAGGCTGCTCCCACTGCTGCCAGAGAATAAAGCACCAGAGGCGGCGCCATCAGCGCATGACCAATAGCAAGCGCCATCACAGGCCCGGTAACAGAGGTTGCATAACCTCCGATCTCCAGAAGTTTCTCCGAGATCATACTTCCCGGAGCTACGTTCTGTCCGATAGTATTAATAATCGTTCCGATCAGAAGGGACGCAAATAATCCCAGCGCCATAGCGCTCATAGCGTCGATTCCGTATCTCCGAAAAGAGATCACTACATTTTTCCTTCTAAGAAATGATTGCTGCTGATTTCCCATGTCTACTCAATATCTTCCACAGGTTCTGCCGGAATAAACACTCTGGAATGCTCCTTTTCTTCTTTTTTCTTCTTTCCGGCCATTTCCTGAGCTTCTTTGCAAAATTCCATCTGTGAATTTACCGGCTGTCTTCCTCTCCGATCCTGTTTTTCATAAGTTCCGTCAGGCTGAAGGATATGAGCTTTTACATTGTCTTTAAATTCCAGATCCAAAACCTGAAGCACCTGTTTTTTGATGGATTCGTCCTCCACCGGGAATACGATTTCCACCCGTCGGTCCAGATTACGCGGCATCCAGTCCGCGCTTCCCATATAAATCTCTTCCATTCCTCCGTTATAGAAATAGAAAATACGGCTGTGCTCCAGAAAATCTCCCACAATGGAACGCACATGAATATTATCGCTGACTCCTGGGATTCCTGTTTTTAGGCAGCAGATCCCTCTGATCACCAGGTCGATCTTTACCCCCTGGGAGGAAGCATAATAAAGAGCCTCCATGATCACCGGATCACAAAGGGAATTCATTTTTGCCATAATGTGGCCCGGAATCCCTTTTTTTGCATTTTCTGCTTCCCTCTCGATCAAATCCAGGAAGCGTGTCTTCATCCAGATAGGCGCCACGATCAGACGGTTCCAGCGCTTCGGCTCCGAATACCCGGAAAGCATGTTAAACACAGCAGTAGCGTCTTCTCCATAATGTTCGTCGCAGGTAAAGATTCCGCAGTCCGTATAAAGTTTTGCCGTAGAATCGTTGTAGTTTCCTGTGGCAAGGTGTACGTAACGGCGGATTCCCGTTTCCTCTCTGCGCACTACAAGAGTGATCTTACTGTGGGTTTTTAAGCCCACCAGACCATAAATAACATGGCATCCTGCTTTTTCCAGCATCTTAGCCCAGACAATGTTGTTCTCCTCATCAAAACGTGCTTTCAGCTCAACAAGCACCGTTACCTGCTTTCCGTTTTCTGCCGCCTGAGCCAGAGCCGCAATAATAGGAGAATTTCCGCTGACGCGGTAAAGGGTCTGTTTAATTGCAAGAACATCAGGATCTTTTGCCGCCTGGCGCACAAAATTTACTACCGGGTCAAAGCTCATATATGGATGATGAAGAAATACGTCTCCCTCCCGGATCACTTCAAAAATACTTTTGTCTGTCTGGAATCTTGGAACAGGGGCAGGCGTATATTTTTTTGTCTTATACTGCTCAAATCCCTCCATACCGTAAACCTTCATAAGGACAGTCAGATCCAAAGGGCCTGCAATATAAAAAATATCCTCGTTCTTAATAGAAAACTCTGTTTTTAAGATTTTCAGCAGACGTTTATCTATTTTTTCCTCTACCTCCAGACGGATCACCTCGCCCCACTGGCGCTTTTTCAACTGCTTCTGGATTTCAACAAGAAGATCCTCCGCCTCATCCTCGTCAATGGTAAGATCTGCATTTCTCATAATACGATAGGGATGGGCGCATACTACGTCGTTGCTTAAAAACAGTTTGCCGATATTCCTCTCAATAATTTCTTCCAGGAGGATCACCGCGCGGCTGTCCTTTTTGTCAGACGGGATCTCTATGATCCTTGGAAGCACAGAAGGAACCTGAACGGTTGCAAACTCCAGCACTTCCTTATCCTTTTTTTTGTCTTTTTTGGAGATCAGAGCTCCAATGTTCAGACTTTTATTGCGGATCAAAGGAAAAGGTCTTGAAGAGTCCATTGCCATTGGGGTAAGTACCGGATAAACATTATCCTCAAAATACTGATCCACAAACTCCCTCTGCTCTTTTGACAGATCTTCATGAGCCGAAATCAGATGAAGTCCTGCTTTTTCCAGAGCCGGAAGCACAGAACGGGTAAAGGTGCTGTACTGAAGCTTTACCAGTTCATGGGTCTGTCCGCTGATCTCCCGAAGCTGATCCTTAGGGGTCAGTCCTGCAATATCTGTTTTTTCATAGCCTGCATGTACCTGATCCTTTAAGGACGCCACCCGGACCATAAAAAACTCGTCCAGATTGGAAGAAGTGATACTTAAAAATTTCAGTCTCTCAAAAAGGGGCAGAGTTTTGTCCCTGGCCTCGCTTAATACCCTCTCATTAAATTTCAGCCAACTCAGTTCCCTGTTTACAAAGTATTCCGGTTTTGCATATTTTTTTATGTCCATAATATCCTCCCTGGGTTCTATGGATTACGGTTTTCCGTTCTCCACCGTTTCTGCTCTTCTTTTCCGTTTCAGATTTTTCTTTTTCTTCTCAAAACCAGATGGATGCCAAATACCTCCTCAAAAAAACCCACCTTATCTTTCAAAAGCCCCAGCTCCAGGGAAATATCCCGGCTGGAATCGATCACAAGACTTAGTTCACGATCCTTAAGGACTGCTCGAAGCCCCTTAACCTTCTGATAATGGCTTCTGTCCATGGCGTTTGCCAGGCGAAGGATCGCTGTCAGTTTTGCAACAAGAAGATATCTGTTCCTGTCAAGTCCTGATCCATCGTCAAAGTTCTCATAATAAACAAACTCTGTAGTATTATAACGGACAGCGCTGGCGATCACCTGTCTCTCCTCTGTGGAAAGACCAATGATCTCTGTGGCCATAATGATCCGGTAAGAACATTCTGCAACATCCGCCATACTTATGTATTTGCCGCAGTCATGAAGCTGCACTGCAATCTGAAGAAGAAGCCGTTCTCTGGCCCCCATTCCGTGTACTTTTTTCATGCTGTCAAAAATCGCCAAAGCCAGCTCTGTAGTTCCCTGGATATGGTCTTTGCTGCTGGAATAACGCTTGGCAATATTTCTGGAAGCCACAAGAATATCATTTTCAAAATTATGGGCGCTTTTGATCACCTTTTTCTTTTCGCCGTAATCATAGGCGATACCGTCAAGAAGCGAAACTCCCGGAACCCAGACAGCCTCTGCCTGAAACACATCAAGAAAACTTTTGCAGATCACCATAGTAGGCACTACAAGGGAAGCATACTCTGGATCAATATCCATTTCTGAAGATAGCATTCCTTCTGTTTTATAGACAGCATCCTCATACCTCCTTGTAAATTCCGTCATGGTGATGATCCTGTCATAAAGCTCCTCCCGAAATATGGTATCTGTCAGAAAGTCTCCCATCAGGATTACGTTTTTGATATCTCTGTCTTTCAGATAAAGTCTCTGAAAAGCAGTCAGATCATTTCTGATGAACTCACGGATCAGCTGGTCATAATGAGTATGTGTTTTTTCCAGTTCCTTCAGCCGTTCCCTGATACGCATACTTCCCATTTTCAGGCTCTGGGTGGTAACAAGGGCGTCCTTGTCAAAAAGAGAAACCTGCAGGCTTCCTCCGCCTACGTCAAGAATCGCCGTTCCCTTCTGGATCATTTTTTTGAATCCTGTTTCAATAGCTGCAATAGACTTGTATCCCAAAAAATGCTGTTCTGCATTACTGAGGATCTCCACACGGATTCCCGTTCTCTGAAAGATCTGTTCCAAAATGATCACCGGATTCACCATTTCTCGAAAAGCGCTGGTAGCGCAGGCACGATAATCCTCTACGCCAAATTCAAGCATGATCCTTCTGAAATCCTTCAAAACCTCGCAGATCGCGTCTACCATTTCCGGGTCCAGACGTCCAGAAGAATAAGCACCCTTACCAATCTCCAGTCTGGCTCTCACATGGTTCAGTTCTTTGAGGCCGTTCTTTCTGGAAAGTTCAAATATCTTCATGCAGACCTCATAGGAACCAATATCAATCGCTGCAAATGTAGCTGCCGCCATTTTTCTCACTCCTTCCCCAAAAGATGATCAATAAACTGCTGCGCTGTTCTTCCAGTAAGACCGCCATGAGAAAGCTCCCATCGTCCTGCCTCCAGAAGAAGCTCTTTTTCCGGCATTTCAATATGATTTCTCTCAGCCAGAATCTTGACAATATTTTCAAATTCTTTTCTGGAGGGCGCGCCGAAATAGATCCGCACTCCAAAACGGTATACCAGAGACAGTTTTTCCTGAACTGTATCAGAGGAATGAAGATCATCTTCATTGCTAAGCTCCAGCTTATCCCCTGAGCGTTCCCGTACCAGATGGCGGCGGTTGCTGGTGGCATAGATCAGGATATTCTCCGGTTTGCGCTCCAGCCCGCCTTCAATTACTGCTTTCAGATATTTATATTCGATTTCAAACTCTTCAAAAGAGAGATCGTCCATATAAATAATAAACTTATAATTCCTGTTTTTAATCTGGGCGATCACCTGGTTCAGATCCTGGAACTGGTGCTTATATACCTCAATAATCCTTAATCCCTCGTCATAGTAACGGTTCAGGATTCCCTTAATGCTGGAGGATTTCCCCGTTCCTGCATCGCCGAAAAGCAGACAGTTATTCGCCTTTCGCCCCCGCACAAAGGCTTCGGTATTTTCAATCAGCTTCTGCTTAGGGATCTCATAGCCTACCAGATCTTCCAGACGTACATGGGCGATTCTTGTAACCGGGGCAATAACAACGTTCCCCTTCTCATCATGCTCAATACGAAAGGCTTTATGCAGTCCCAGCTTGCCAACGCCAAAATCCCGGTAAAAATGAACCATATCTTCCATAAATTCTCTGGAATCCAGGGCCTTTGCCAGAGTTCTGCTCATATCACAGATACGGCTGCGTACCCGTTTATTAAACATTCTTCCAGTATCTTCAGAAGCCTTGTAATTGCTGATAAGCCTGCAGCAGTCTGTCTCAAAAGCCCGGTCAAAGGCCTCCAGGTCGAATTTATAAAGGGTCAGAAAGATTTCAAAATCATGAAGCGCAAGCTCATTGATGCTGCCTTCCACCCCACCCCGGATTTCACAGGCGGTACTAAAAGCATTTTCGTGGCTCACAAGAAGAAGGGTCAGATAATTATGCCAGAGATTGCCTGAAAAACCATAGGAAGCGGCTGTTTCCACAAGTTCATTAACGCACTGAAAAAACAAAGGCCTATATTTTTTTATATCCTCTCTGTTATTTGAAAGGATATCCATAAGCCCTGTCATTTTTTCTAAAATACCGCTGTTTTCCATATTCCGGTAAAGAACGCATTCCTGTATCTTTGACATCTATGCTTCCTCCTGTAATCCATAGTTTCCAAGAACGCGGACACGGTTTGCCTCTGCCTTCAATCCACGAATTGCATTTTTCACTGCCGGATCTTTAAGGTTTCCCTCAAAATCCACAAAAAAACGATACTCCCATGTTTTTCCCGGAATGGGTCTTGACTCGATTCTTGACATATTCAGGCCGTTATATATGATATGGGACAACATATTGTAAAGAGTTCCTGTTGAATGAGGGAGTTCAAAACAAACGCTGATCTTTTCTGCATTTTTTTCGTAAAGGGCTTTTGCGCTGACAATAATAAAACGTGTCACATTTTGATCGTTATGGCATATATTTTCTGCAAGGATCTTCAATCCAAACAGTTCTCCCGCAGCCCTGCTTGCAATAGCGGCCTGGGTGGGATTTTGTTCTTCCTGGATCCTCTTAGCAGAAGCTGCTGTATTTTCTGTTTTCACTGTTTTCCATTGTGGATGTCTCTCCAGAAAACGGCTGCACTGAGAAAGGGCCTGAGGATGAGAATACACCCGTTCTATATCCTGGATCTCTGTTCCCGGAATTCCAAGTAGCACATGATCCACAGGGATCACCTGTTCCCCTACAATATGAAGTTCGTACTCTGCCAGAAGATCATAAATATCTGTCACAATCCCCTGTGTGGAATTTTCAATAGGGAGAACTGCATAATCTGCTTTTCCTGAAAAAACTTCCTCCATAGCGTCCCGAAATGTCTTAGCATGAAAACTTTTGATCGTATCTGGAAAATAAGCCCGCATTGCCGCATAGCTGTACGCGCCCTCCACTCCCTGGAATACCACCTTTACATCAGTAAGAGGAAGGCTGTCCACCAGCTCATAGTCTCTGGCTTCGTCCGCTCCATTAGCTGTAAGAAGCTGATACTGGCGCTTCCTGCTGATAGCCATGATCTGCTGAAACACCTCCCGTATTCCAAGAGCGTTAAACGCTCCATGGGCCTGCCTTTCAAGGACTTCCAGCTTCTGTCTCTCTCGTTCTGAGTCAAGAACCTGTTTGCCTGTTTCTATTTTATACTGCGCCACATCCTCGCAGACCTTCATCCTCTTCTCAAAAAGTTCCAGAATCTCCTTATCCAGTCTGTCTATCTGTTTTCTGCATTCCTGCAAGTCTGTCATATGTCTTCTCCTTCTGTAAACTGAGCTTATCCGGCGCTTTTACACTGTGCCAGATCAGATATCTCCAGTTTAGCATCTGCGTATTCTTTTTTCAAGTACAGGGCATATTATAAGAAAGTTAAATTTATGTAAAATTCATTTAAGAAAGGAACGCCTTGTTATGAAACGAAACTTTTTTCTCTGTGGTTTTTTAGGATGGTGCCTGGAAGTCTTTTGGACCGGTCTTCACTCTCTTCTGGACGGTCAGGGTACTATGATGGGAAAAACCTCTCTTCTTATGTTTCCAATATACGGCTGCGCTGCGCTGATCGGCCCCGTTTACCAGAGGATATCCAAAATTCCGGTTCTTCTTCGGGGATGTCTTTATACTGTAGGAATCTTTGTCACAGAATTTTTCAGCGGTACTCTTTTAAAATCTCTGGGCATCTGTCCCTGGGATTACAGTCACACACCTTTTCATTTCCGCGGCGTGATCCGCTTTGACTATGCTCCTGTCTGGTTTGCCGCAGGGCTTTTTTTTGAAAAAATACTTACAAAATCTTCTTGAAAAAAAGGGGCTTCTATTATATGATGGATTAAGAGAATTTTCAGAACTGATTTCTGATTCTTTTAACCAAACAGGAGGTACTACATGAGACATTTAATGAGCCCGTTGGACTTTTCTGTAGAAGAGCTTGACAAACTTCTCACACTGGCCAACGACATTGAAAAGAACCCCGAGAAATACGCCCATATCTGTGAGGGCAAAAAACTCGCCACTTTATTTTATGAGCCAAGTACACGTACACGTTTAAGTTTCGAGGCAGCCATGATGAACCTTGGCGGAAAGGTATTAGGCTTTTCTTCCGCAGATTCCAGTTCTGCATCCAAAGGCGAAAGTGTTGCCGATACCATCCGTGTTACATCCTGCTATGCAGATATCTGCGCTATGCGTCATCCTAAGGAGGGAGCTCCTTTAGTTGCATCCATGGCATCTTCTATTCCCGTGATCAATGCCGGAGACGGCGGTCATCAGCATCCTACCCAGACCCTTACCGACCTGCTTACCATCCGTTCTCTTAAAGGACGTCTCGATAACCTTACCATTGGTCTGTGCGGAGATCTGAAATTTGGCCGTACCGTTCACTCACTGATCGAAGCTCTGGTTCGCTATCACAATGTAAAGTTTGTTCTGATCTCACCGGAAGAACTTCGCGTACCAAGCTATATCCGCGAAGATGTGCTTACCAGAAACGGTATCGAATTCCAGGAAGTAGAAAGACTGGAAGATGCTCTTCCACAGCTTGACATCCTGTATATGACACGTGTACAGAAAGAACGTTTCTTTAACGAAGAAGACTATGTACGAATGAAAGATTTCTACATACTGGACAAGCAGAAAATGGAACTTGCCAAAGAGGATATGTACATCCTTCATCCTCTTCCCCGTGTAAACGAGATTTCTGTTGAAGTGGATGCTGATCCAAGAGCCGCTTACTTTAAACAGGCACAGTACGGCGTATATGTCCGTATGGCCCTGATTCTTACATTACTGGAGGTGGATGTAACATGCTAAACGTAGGAGCCCTTCGCGAAGGCTATGTACTGGACCACATCAAGGCCGGCAAAGCCATGACTATTTATCATGATCTGAAGCTGGACAAGCTGGACTGTACAGTTGCCATTATCAAAAACGCACGAAGCAACAAAATGGGAGTTAAGGATATCATCAAAGTAGAATGTCCTATTGAAAAACTGGATCTGGATATCCTGGGCTTCATTGACCACAATATTACAGTCAACATCATCAAGGACGAAAAGATTGTTGCCAAAAAGGAACTGAAGCTTCCTAAAAAAATAACAAATGTGATCAAATGTAAGAATCCCCGCTGCATCACATCCATTGAGCAGGGACTGGATCAGGTATTCTTTCTTGCAGACGAAGAAAAAGAAGTTTACAGATGTATGTACTGCGAAGAGAAATACAGAGGAAAAAGAAATAAATAAGTTTTGTTTTAAGAACGTAAAAAAGAACTCCGAAAAATTTCGGAGTTCTTTTTTACGCAAGCAGACCGATAAGCCGGGTTATGTCGTTGGGTGATCATCTGTCTAGGCCGTCTGTTGCCAGCCGGCTCAAGCGACCCACCTGAAAGCACGACGGGCCGCCGTATCGCTTTCGTTTCGGTCTTGCTTCAAATGGAGTTTACATGTGCCCGTTCTGTTACCACAACGGCGGTAGTCTCTTACACTGCCTTTCCACCCTTACCTCCTCTATGGAAGGCGGTTTATTTCTGTTGCACTGGTCTGGGAGTCACCTCCACCGGACGTTATCCGGCATCCTGCCCTGTGAAGCCCGGACTTTCCTCGTCTGTACCCTTTCGTCTGTACAGCCGCGATCACCTGGCCTGCTTGCGCAAGTGCTATTTTAACACGGTTTTTCTCAGTTGTAAAGAAAGGATTTTAACACCTTCCTATTAAAATCCCTTTTTACTTTATTTCTTCTCTTCCTTTTTCATATCTATGTATGCATTGTACTCTATAAATGTAAGTTCTACTTCATCTGGAATATCATAATACATCTTATATTTATTAATCCATTCCCTGTTACTATTTGAGGTATTGTCTCCGAAACAATACACATTTCCAGATGGATTATTAGGAAGTACAAGGGACTCGCTCTTTTCTTCCCGGCATTTTTTTATTTCCATTTTTCGAATAGCCTCTACTCTCCAGGACATAAACTGGCTGGCCATCATTACACACAAAGTACCTATCATCAAAAAATTGGGAACAAGCTCCAATCTTGTTTTTACATTTTCAGGAAGTTCTCTTTCTGAAATTTTCATCTGAATTTCTCTCATCATACTGCAAATCAGTAAAACCCAGAGTAAATAATTTTGAAAAAAACATCTTTCATTTAATGGATCCGCAATAATCAGAGGTCCTGTTACAAACAACTGCGAACCCACAATAAATATAAGTGTTCTTTTTCCTGAAAGAGTTGTATTTTGTATTATTACCGCCGTAAAAATATAAATGATCCATGCAACCCCAACAGCGGCATTCAGATATTCCCCATGCGGAATCAAGCTGTTCCAGCGAGGATTCTGTATATTAAATATAATCCATGAAGCAAAAAGTATTCCCAAAAACTGAATAATCTTTGCAATTCTGGAGCGGCTCCAAAAACACAATAAAAAAATACATGCTATCAAAACAAGATTGATCAAAGGGATATTCTCAATCCAATTCGGAAAAATATCCATAGCATATTTTTCCCACCAGCTCCTGATCAATTCTCCAAAACTTCCTGTTATATTTATTTTTTTATAAGTGTCACCATTTCCCGAAACTGCCGCTCTGTAAGAACTGTTTAAAAACATCAGCGCTGCTCCTCCGCAGGCTGAAACAAAATATGCGATTAAATATGACGGTACTTTTTTCTCTTGAAAGTATATATATATTCCTGTAAATAAAAACAAAAAAATCATATAAATACTTCCGGTTTCCAAAATCAACTGTCCCAGGAAGACAAGGATAACACGTCCCATCCAAGCTTTATGTTCAATCTCCTTGTTTTCCATTAACTCCAGACAAATTCTAAAAAAATAAAAAACAAATACTGCCGATACAACAAAATTAGAAAATCCTGCCACCCATAAAATAGTCTGATTAAACATTGCATGAGGCGCAAGCAATGCCAAGGAACAGAATATCATCAGTAAAATTTTACTCTTTTTAAAAATTAACCAAACATTCCATAATCCCACTCCCATAACCAGCATTTCTATTGTAACAGTAAGAGCCAATGGCAAACGAGTCAAAACCAATACAATAAGATTTCCAATATATCTGCCATTATATCCTCTAAATCCATTTCTTAATCTCTGGATTCCTCTTTCACTCCCCCATGCAAGGTCATCTCTGCGAAAAGGAGCTTTATACATCAAAACGAAAAGCAGCACAGCAGCAGCTATCAATGTGATATAGTAAAACCATTTAATCTTATTCTTTTCTTTCATTTTCCTTCCTTATATGATGTTTGCAAATATAAAACAACACAATCCTTTCATTTTAAAGTCCAGTCTGCATCAAAAAGTAGTCCATCCCTTCTCATAAAAAACTACTAAGCCTAACTTTTCATAATCGACTGTCTATCTTATGTTTTATTTTTATACGTCAAAACAGCTTCCGCCAACAAATTCACGCAAAATGGAATTGTTAGGAACGTCCTGGCTTGGCACTGCCACAAAATAATCAAAAAACTTCAAAAGCCGTTTCGCTTCCAAATATTCCGGTTCGCTTTTATCAATGCCAAAAAGCAGCGGTTCTGCATAAAGCTTCAGACAAGCAAGCTCATAGACCAGGGCAGAATTAAACATAACGTCCGCCTGTTCCTGGAATGGAAAGATATTTGCCTCTTCCCCTCTTCTGACAGAAGGCCATCTTGCAATGGTATCCTTTGCCGAAATCCCCCGGGTACGCGCATCACGGACAATCCTTCGGATCAGGCGTCCGTCTGTAGTGGGGATTCTATTATGCTCGTCAATATTAAGCTGGGTCAAGGCGCTGATATAGATCTTAAATTTATTTTCCACAGGAAGAGCATAGCTAAGTTTGTCGTTCAATCCATGGATGCCCTCAATAACAAGAACGTCTTCTTTGCCAAGTTTAAGAAAATCTCCTCTGTACTCTCTTTCTCCTGTCTTAAAATTATAAACAGGAAGCTCTACTCTCTCTCCGTTCAGAAGGGCAAGCATATCCCGGTTAAACTGCTCCACATCAATGGCTTCCAGGCATTCATAATTTTTCTCACCGAACTCATCAAGAGGCGTATTCTCTCTGTTTACAAAATAATTATCTACCGCAATGGGGTGCGGCTTCATTCCATGAGCCATAAGCTGAACACTGAGCCTGTGTGAGAACGTAGTCTTGCCTGAGGAAGAAGGTCCTGCGATCATTACAAACTTTTTATTTCCCTCTTCCTTTATTCTTCTGGCAATATTAGAGATCTTCGCTTCCTGAAGAGCCTCCTGCACCAAAAGAATGCTCCGTATTCCTTCTCTGGTGATCCGGTCGTTTAAATCTCCCACACAAGAGATATCCAGTTTTTCTACCCACTCCTTTGATTCCTTCTGTACACGAAAGATCTTCTCTTCCGGCACAAAAGGAGGAACCGTATCTGGATCTTCTCGTTCAGGAAGCGCAAGAACAAATCCCTCATCATAAAGAATCAGGTCAAAATACTGAATATACCCTGTATTGCTTGCCATATATCCATAATAATAATCCTCAAAACTCCCGATCCTGTAAAGATTCACTCTTGATCCCCTGCGGTATCTAAAAAGCTGCTCTTTGTCATACATGCCATGTCTGTGGAACAGAGAAATAGCCTCGTCCGTACTGACAGAACGCTTTTCTATGGGAAGTTTTGCATCTGCCAGCTGGTGCATCCTCTCTTTTACCCGATCCAGAAACTCCTGACTGAGCATAGCGCTTCCTTTCATGGTAAAATAGTAGCCGGATCCCAGCGAATAATGAATCACAACATTATCCACATGATCTTTGCCTGCCACATCATAAATCGCTTTTAGAAGAAGCATACAGGCGCTTCTCTTATAGGCATTATGGCCAATATTGTCTTTTGTAGTGATAAAATTCAAACAACAATCTCTTTTGAGTTTTTTGTGAAGCTCTTTCAGTTTGCCGTTTACTGTCACCAGAATGATAGGCGCTTCTACATCTGCCTGAAAAGGCTTTACAATCTCCTCAAAGGTAATTCCTTCTGGATATTTTCTGACTTTTCCATTTATTTCTGTTTTTATCATTTTTTGTTCCATAATGTCTCACGCCTCCTGTCCACACATGCTGTTATAAATCCAGGCCGCTGTTTACAGTAATTTATATGGGCTCTCCACCCTGGCGCATGACACTTTTAATTCTGGAAAATTCTCTGCCAGGGTATTTTTCATTGCCTCCATAAAAATATATTCCGTTCCATAATGACCGGCGTCTATCACTGCTAGGTTCTGAGCCACGGCGTCGATTCCTGTATGATGGTCAATATCTCCGGTAATATAAACGTCCGCTCCCTTTTTCAGCACGTCTCCGATCATACTCTTACCACTGCCTGTACAGACTGCCGCCCGCTCTACCATTCCATCCGGGTCTCCATAAATTCTTACATCCTGAAGACCCAGGGCTTCTTTTACAAAAAGGCCGCATTCTTTTAACGTCATCCTCTCCGGCAGTCTTCCTACGCGGCCGAAGCCTTCCGGTTCTTCCGTAACAGAAAGAACTTCTCTGTCCTGAAGCTTCAGATAATCCGCGCTTAAATCCGCCATTCCCAGAACGTCATAATTGGTATGCATGGCAAAATACTGAATATCCTGACGAATCAGGGAAATCACTTTTCTTCCAATAAAATCATGGTTATTGATCTTCTTCAGCCCTCCAAAGATCATAGGATGGTGGGTAACGATCATGTCAGCGCCTGCCTCTGCCGCTTCCACAAGAACCTTTTCCGTAAGGTCCAGCGCCAGAAAAACATGGCGCACTTCCTTTTCGTCATCGCCTACCAGAAGTCCTACGTTATCCCAGTTTTCCGCCATTTCTGCCGGATATCTGCTCTCAAGAAAATCTGTCAGTTTCTTAACCTTCATATCGTTTCAGCGCAGCCAAGATCAGCCGCCTCTCCTCCATTACTTCCTGTTTCCGTTCTATGGCCGCCTCTCCATGTACATCCTTAAGGCGATCCAAAATCTCATTTCGTATCCTCAGCTCCCGCTTCAGATAAGCCTCAAGAACCGGATGGCGCATCTCAAGGAGCAGACCTCCAAATTCCGTCTCCTCTTTGTTCCATTCAGGCTCCTGACGGCCGGGAACTGCCTTCATGATAAAATAATATTTTCCATCTTCCAGAACACTGTCCTCTGCAACAATCCTCCAGTGATTCTGTAAAAGAAACTGTCTTACATGGCCAATATCCGACTGGGGCTGCAGGATCAGTTCCCGGAACCCTCCAAGAACCTCCCTGCCCTCTGTCAGAATCTTTTCCATGAGAGGGCCTCCCATTCCGGCAATCACAAGAGTATCTCCCTCTCCTTGGCGGATTTCTCTAAGGCCGTCCGACAGTCTTGTTTCTATGTATTTCTCAAGTCCATACTGGAGGATATGCTCCTTTGCACGGGCCAGAGGTCCTTTTCCCACATCAGCAGCAATGGCTCCAGGAATCCTATGTGTCTCTATCAGGTATACCGGCAGATATCCATGATCACAACCCACATCTACCAGCCGGTTTCCTTCTGTCACCATATTTGCAATCGCAGACAGTCTTAATGATAACTGCATATTTCTGCTCCTTAATCCAGATAATCCTTCAGCTTGCGGCTGCGGCTTGGGTGGCGGAGTTTACGAAGCGCCTTAGCTTCAATCTGACGGATACGTTCCCTGGTAACGTTAAACTCCTTACCTACCTCCTCCAAAGTACGGGCGCGTCCATCATCCAGTCCAAAGCGGAGGCGCAGAACTTTCTGCTCTCTTTCTGTCAGAGTACCCAGAACTTCTATGAGCTGTTCCTTCAAAAGTGTAAATGCTGCCGCATCTGCCGGAACCGGAACATTATCATCCTGAATAAAATCTCCAAGGTGGCTGTCCTCTTCCTCTCCAATAGGAGTTTCCAGAGAAACCGGCTCCTGGGAGATCTTAAGGATCTCACGGACACGGTCTACGGACATATCCATTTCCTCTGCGATTTCCTCCGGTGACGGTTCACGGCCAAGTTCCTGAAGAAGCTGACGGGAAACACGGATCAGTTTATTGATAGTTTCAACCATATGAACTGGAATACGGATCGTACGGGCCTGATCCGCAATGGCTCTTGTAATAGCCTGACGGATCCACCATGTGGCATACGTACTGAACTTGTATCCCTTGCGGTAATCAAACTTTTCTACTGCTTTAATAAGACCGAGATTACCCTCCTGAATCAGATCAAGAAAGAGCATTCCTCTTCCTACATATCTTTTTGCAATGCTGACAACAAGGCGGAGATTTGCTTCTGCAAGACGTTTTTTCGCATTTTCATCACCGTCTTCCATTCGCTGCGCAAGTTCAATTTCCTCGTCGGCAGTAAGAAGGCTTACTTTGCCGATTTCCTTCAAATACATGCGGACCGGATCCTCGATGCTGACGCCTTCTGGAACAGACAGGTCAATTTTGTCAAGCTCTACCTCTTCCTCGTCATCCATCTTATCAATGTCCATATCGTCGTCAAGAATCAGTTCTTCGTCATTTCCCGTGATCCGAAGCACGTCCACTCCGCTTGCTTCCAGAAAATCAAACACCTTTTCCATCTGTTCCACTTCCAGATGCTGATCCTTAAAAAAGTCGTTGATCTCCTGATATTCCAGTACATTCTTTTTCTTTTTTGCAAGCTCCAGAAGTTCTACCAGTTTCTCACTGAATTTACCCATATTCATTTCCATAGGTGCTTAATCCCTCCATATAGTGTTTATATTTTATCCTTATTCAAAAGAAATATGCAGTTCCCGGCGTTTTCTGCCAAGATCCTCCAATTCTTTTTTTGCTTTTACAAGCTCCTGCAGACCCTTCAGATCCGAAGGGTCCCATGTTCTGTTTTTTTCCGCAAGACTCTCCTGCTTAATACGAAGAAGCGTATCTGCAAATGCACGATCCTGCTCCTGCTGATTTTCTAAATGGATCGTGGCGTTAAACAGAGACGCCACCTCTCTCTGTTCCTCGCTGTCAGGAAAACTGTTTAAAAGTCTTGCCGGGTTTACATCTCCTTCCTCTCTCTGCTGAAAGAGCATCCCCGCCACTTTTCTGTAAAGGGGAACCACAAAATCCTCCGGCGTCAGATACTGCGCCACCTTATCAAAAATTCCCGGATAGGTTACCAGCCAGGTAAGCATCAGCTTCTGAGATGTATCTGAGGCAGAATCCCGTTTCTTTTTTTCAGGAGAACCTGACTTTGGCTGGATCCGCCTCTCTGCAGGAGTACCTTTAAGAGCCAGCGTATTTACCCGTTTCTTAAGATCCTCTCTGCTGATCCCATATCTGCCTCTATATTCTTTAACGACAGCGTCAATATAAAGGTTTCGTTCCAGTTCATCTTTCAGTTCCAGAAGCATCTGCGCGCACCGCTCAAAAAAACGGTTCTGTCCCTGAGGCTCCTCCATGGAAAATTCTCCCTCCGCCACACTGACGCGGAACATAAAACTGTCTTTCGCCTCATGAAGCCTCTGTTCAAAAGCCTCCGGTCCCATATTTTTCAAAAATTCATCTGGATCCTTATAGGGCTTCAGGCTGACAACCCTGGAGGTCACTCCCACTTCCCTTAAAATAGGAATCCCTCTCAGGGCTGCCCGGACTCCCGCCTCATCACTGTCATAAAGAAGCAGAACCTCCTGGGTATACCGTTTCAAAAGGCTGGCGTGTCCAGAAGTAAGAGCTGTCCCCAAGGACGCTACTGCATTTGTAAATCCTGCCTGATGCATGGCGATCACATCCATATATCCTTCACAGAGAATCAGATAATTCCGCCTTGTTGTCCGGGCAATATTTAGACCATACAAATTCCGGCTCTTGTCAAAGATCTTTGTCTCCGGCGAGTTCAGATACTTGGGCTTCCCATCTCCCATGACCCGGCCTCCAAATCCGATCACCCGGTTATTGACATCCATAATTGGAAAAATCACCCGGTTCCAGAATTTATCGTACA
Source organism: uncultured Blautia sp. (assembly GCF_937880195.1). Classification (GTDB taxonomy): domain Bacteria; phylum Bacillota; class Clostridia; order Lachnospirales; family Lachnospiraceae; genus Blautia_A. The sequence goes on along the minus strand of NZ_CALFLA010000036.1, from coordinate 2,095 downwards.
TTCCATGGCGTTCATCTACATTAAATAAACCAGAGTCTCTAAGCCGTTCATCCGAATAACCTTTTGATTTCAGATAACGATAAAGTCCTCCACCGCCCCGGTCTGAATAGCCAAGGCCAAACCTGCGAAGAGTTTCTTCTGTCAGCCCTCTGCCTGTCAGATATTCGTATCCTCTCTGGCCCTTTTCCACGCGAAGCTGATAATAATAATACTGCGCCGCCTGTTTATTGATCTCCAGAAGTTCCGCCTTCTCCTCTGCCTTTTGGCGGACTTCTTTGGAATATTCTATCTTTGGAAGCTCAACGCCGGCCCGGTCAGCCAGATGCTTCAGCGCTTCTCCAAAAGTATAGTTTTCGTATTCCATGATAAAGTTAAATACGTTCCCGCCTGCCCCGCAACCAAAGCAGTAATACATCTGCTTTCCAGGCGTCACGGAAAAGGACGGTGTTTTTTCGTTATGGAAGGGGCAAAGTCCAAAATAGGAACTGCCCTTCTTTGTAAGTTTTACATATTGGGATACTACGTCTACAATATCATTTTTACTTCGTACTTCCTCAATGATATCATCCGAATAGCGCATAGACGCCCTCCTCTGTTCTTTAATAGCTGTCCCAGCACTGGGGAATAAAAAGCTCCCGGAATTTAGCCATACAATACTGGTCTGTCATACCGGAAAGATAATCACAGACAACCCTGTCCATATCCCCTCCCTGCATAAGCAGCTCCCGGTACTCTCTGGACATTTCCTCTGGATGAAGGATATAATACCGGTACAGTTCCTTCAGCATATGAACCGCCTTTTTTTCCTCGCGCTTGGCCCCATGATGATTATAAACACTTCGGAACATCAGCTCCCGAAGATCTGTCAGCCCCTCCTGGATGCTGTCAGACATCTGTATATGATCTCTGTTCATGCTGTTTTCGATTATATCGTGTACAAAGGTATTCAGCCTCTCTCTGGTTGTATAACCCAGAAGCATGCGCAAAGTAACAGGGATATCATCCTCTGTAATGATCCCGGCCCTCTGTGCGTCGTCCATGTCATGATGGAGATAAGCAAGTTTGTCAGAAAAGCGTACCACCTGTCCCTCCAGAGTAGAGGGATGGCCGCTGGTTCTGTGATTCAGGATCCCGTCAAGAACCTCCTGCGTAAGGTTCAGGCCTCTTCCGTTTTTTTCTAGCACCTGTACCACCCGGGCGCTCTGTAGATAATGGGAAAAGCCTCCTGAACTTATCTCATCCAGGGCTTTCTCCCCTGCATGTCCAAAAGGCGTATGGCCAAGATCATGACCAAGGGCAATCGCCTCCACCAGATCCTCATTCAGCCGGAGAGCTTTTGCTATGGTGCGGGCAATCTGGGACACCTCCAGAGTATGGGTCAGACGGTTCCTGTAATGATCCCCCTGAGGAGCCAGAAATACCTGTGTCTTATCCTTCAGCCGCCGAAAAGCCTTACTGTGCAGGATCCTGTCCCTGTCCCGCTGGTACACAGTACGAATATCGCACTCTTCCTCCTTTTGCTCCCTTCCTCTGGAATGAATGCTGTGGGAGGCGTAAGGACTTAGAAGCTCCAGTTCTCTTTGTTCCATGGTTTCTCTGATATTCATAGGCAATCCCTCCACAGACTGACAAAATACCTCTTATTAATTATATTCTACACAAAGTTTCAAATTCCTCTTTTTTTTAAAAAAATTGGCACATGGAAATTTTTCCGAAATGGAAGATATTTTTAGACACAAAAAAATGCGGAAGATGGGACTTGAACCCACACGAGCGCATTGCTCACAAGATCCTTAGTCTTGCTCGTCTGCCAGTTCCGACACTTCCGCATATCGCATTTCTTTGGGATTCTTTTTCTTCTCCCTCGCGACAAGTGATAGTATAGCAAACACTTAAAAGAAAGTCAACACCTTTTTTTAAAAATTTCAAAAATTTTTCAGGAACTTATCTGCGTCTCACCAAGCAGATCACAGGTAAAGAAAATGAAAACAAGGCATAAAGAAAAAGCCCGGAAACACTGTATTTACAGCATTACCGGGTGAAATAAAAAATGCGGAAGATGGGACTTGAACCCACACGAGCGCATTGCTCACAA
>NZ_CALFLA010000035.1 GCF_937880195.1 uncultured Blautia sp. | reverse complement strand
TCGCCTTCTGTAGCTGTAAGAGCTTTCTTACAGTCCATCATTCCGGCGCCGGTCAGTTCTCTTAATTCTTTTACCTGTGCTGCTGTAATAGCCATCTCTATTTCCTCCTGAATAATTTAATATGATAAAATTACTCTTCTACTGTCTCAGCAAATTCCTCAGACTCTGCTTCGATCTCGCCATCAGCCTCTGCTGTTCCCTGGTTTGCCTCGATAACAGCGTCTGCCATCTTGGAAACAATCAGCTTAACGGCACGGATAGCGTCATCATTACCCGGAATTACATAGTCAAGCTCTTCTGGATCGCAGTTTGTATCGCAGATTCCGATAAGCGGAATACCTAATGTATGAGCTTCCTGTACGCAGATTCTCTCTTTTTTCGGGTCAACGATGAAGATAGCGTCAGGAAGACGTTTCATCTCTTTGATACCGCCAAGGTTCTTCTGCAGTTTAGTAAGCTCTTTTCTTAACTCAATAACTTCTTTCTTAGGAAGCACGTCAAATGTTCCGTCAGCCTCCATAGCCTCGATCTCTTTCAGTCTTGCAATACGGCTCTGGATTGTTTTGAAGTTGGTCAGCATACCGCCAAGCCATCTTTCATTTACATAGAACTGTCCGCAGCGCTCAGCCTCAACCTTGATTGCGTCCTGTGCCTGTTTCTTAGTTCCAACGAAAAGGATGTTTCCGCCGTTTGCTACGATATCAGCGATTGCATTGTAAGCATCGTCAACCATACCTACAGACTGCTGAAGGTCGATGATATAGATACCGTTTCTCTCTGTGTAGATGTACGGAGCCATTTTAGGGTTCCATCTTCTTGTCTGATGTCCGAAATGAACACCTGCTTCCAAAAGCTGTTTCATTGAAATAACGCTCATGTTTTTTCTCCTTTTTGGTTAATTTCTTCCGCACAGATCATTTTCTATCAGGACCCGCCGTCACACCGTATGGGCACCATCCATCGGAATCTCTATGCGTGTTTATTTTGCAACTTCTGAATTATAGCATAAGAAAACCCGCCATGTAAAGGGGGTTTTCTTATTTTATTACAGTATTTTCTATATTTCAGGCGATTTCCGGCAGGATTTTCCCGCTTTTTTCAAATTCTCTATTTCTTTTTCTGTGAGAGGACGGCATTCGCCTTTTTTGAGGTCTTTTGGAAGGCTTAACGGCCCCATAGAAATGCGTTTTAGATAAACCACTGGCTTTCCTACTGCCTCCATCATACGTTTGACCTGATGGAACTTTCCCTCTCTTATTGTCAGAAGAAGCTCTGTATAAACCTCGGGAAGATTTTCCTGACGTACATGAAGTCTTCGCTCTTCCCCCTCTGAAGTACTTTCTTCATCCAGGATCTGGACGCGGGCCGGAAGAGTCAGTCGTTTTTCACCAATATCAATTCCTTCCTCCAGTCTTCTTTTATCTTCTTCTGTAACTTTTCCATCTGCCCGGACAAAATACGTTTTTTCTACATGACGGGCAGGAGAAAGAAGTTCATGAGCCAGCGCTCCATCGTCTGTGATCAGAAGCAGTCCTTCCGTATCTTTATCCAAGCGGCCTACAGGAAAAAGCTTCCTGCGGTGATCAGAAGGAACCAGCTCCATTACCGTCCTGTCATGAAGATCTTCTGTAGCGCTTATATAACCGGCCGGCTTATGGAGAAGATAATACGCAAACTCCAAAGCCATAGAAACATCTTCTCCCTGAAGCTGTACCAGATCTTCCGGCAACACCTTATGTTCCGGTTTTTTCACTGTTTGGCCGTTTACTTGTACCTGCCCTTTTTGAATATATTTTTTTACTTCGCTTCTGGTTCCCTTTCCGGCGTCCGCCAAAAATTTATCCAGTCTTACTGCTTTCGCCATTTATGATCTACTCTTCCTTTTCTTTAATATAGATGGATGTGGGGCCGTCTGCGCCGCCGATTATGGCAGTTTCTTCTTTCAATAACATCTGCTTCTCTTTAATAAAATCAGGAAGATTTTCTTCAAGAAGATCCATATATGTACTTCCCTGTTCTATTTCAAAGGAAACGCTTATATTCTCTGCATAGTCCAGCCATGCAAAATTCCCCATCACCGGAACTGCCGCTTTTTTGACTGCTTCTATTTCTTTCTCGTCTGTATAGTCTTCTGTTACGGTCTGACCATCTTCCCTGTAATATGTAATACTGACTTTTTTTACAGAAGTTTCCTCTACAGTAAGAGGATATCCTGTTTCCTTAAGAACTTTCATTGTATTTTTGTAAGAGGGATACAGAATACAGTTACCGTATGCAGACTGTTTATACGTTTCTTCACCTGGTTCCATTCTGTCTGCCCTTGCCCTTCCTGGAAGAACATAGCCCAGCTGAATACTGCCGCAGGGAACCTTAAGTAGATCTTCCGAATCACTTTCCTGAATATCCTGTTTCAGCGCTTCTATCAGTTTCTTTGCTTTTTCTTTATCTTCCTGGAAAATAAGATAACCGTTTCCATCAGCTGAATTATAATAAATTTCTTCAAGATATTCTGTATCCAGTTCCAGTATTCTCTGGTTGTATTCCTTTAGATTTTCTTCTTCGTAAAGGGCTCTGAGCAAGTCTTTGCTTTCTTTGGCGCTGATGCTGTACCTGCGGTATATATTCCTTCCTCCACTCAGGCGGAATTTTATTCCTGTACGGAAAAAATATCCCCCTCCGATACTTTCAGTATCGTTCTCAGCCTTATCACCCCTGATTTCCTGATTAGAAAGAATCTCCTGCAAAACCTGGTAGGTTTCATCTCCTATTCCTTTTCCATTAGGCTGGGTAAGTTCTGTCCTGTACCATTTATCTGAATCAGAAATCTCATAGGTATGATCTGGGAAACTGACAACGTGGCTATTTCCCCAGTTTCCCAAAGGAAGAAGATTCAAACTTATCGCCTCTATCTTATCCTGACTTGGAAGATATTTGTCATAATGGAAAAGATCCATCTGGTAAATAAGGGCGCAGGCAGCCACCATACCTCCTGCAAACAGCAGTTGAACTTTCTTTTTGAAAAAGCAGTGAAAATCCATTCCATATACAACTTCCACAATTCCATGAGCCATAACTGTTCCAAGGATCAGTCCAAAAATCCACCAGAAGATACGCATATTATTTGTGGGAAGCAGATAAAAAATATATCCTGACACAAGTCCACAGGGAACTACTACAAGGAATTTAAGCACAAGGGCCGCTTTTTTATAAACCATGGGCCGCTCTGCCGCTTCTGAAGCCCGTCTGGTATAGGCTAAGTAAGCCAGAACAGCAAACACAGCTGTTATAAATATAATTGCCAGTAAAAATCCCATGCCTTTTCCCTGACTGTATGTTTTGTAAAAACTTAAAGCCAGAGCTGCCGGCGATCCCGCCTCCTGTAAAAACCGAATCAGTCCATATGTTTTTTCCAGTGTGTAGGTATGATAAAAAACGCTTCTGTAACCCATGATAAGAAGGCTTAAAAAAGGACCATAGGCATAAATAGCTCCAAGGCAGACAGCTCCCATAAGAAGGTTTCCGGTAATGCACAACACAAGTACCACACTGAAATACACCATAAAATACAGCAGCAAATGCAATAAAAGGAGGTTAACTGCCGCCTTCATCAGTTTCAGGCTGAAAAATCCTCTTGCCGCGCCAATGCAAACAGCAAAAAATTCCATGATCACATAAGGAACCAGATTATAAACAAGACCCGTATATACTCTGTTCCAAAACATTCTTGAACGTTTCACAGGAAGGCTGTGGTAAAAATCTGTCTGTTTTCTGGAATAAAGATAAAGGAACCCATTAATCCCGTTCAAAAACGCTGCCAGGGAAACTACCACTCCGCCTGTAAGAAGAAGACCGTCCCTCCAGAGATTATCATAGAGAATTTCCAGTTGGTAAGTCGTATACCGGAGTCCGCCCCAGTTACCGATCATCAAAAGGCTGACAACCGGAAATGCCAGAAGATAGCCCAGGGTCAGAAAAGCAGGAAGCCAGCCCTTGCCCTTGGAAACAGTCTTTACATATTTAGAAGAACAGGTTTTTGATCTCATAGCCGGCCACCTCCGTTTCACTGATAAAAATTTCCTCCAGAGACAGGGGAAGGATCTCACAGAACAACGGATTCTTCTCCTGAAGTTTTTCCATGATCTGACTTCTTGTTCCCCTTGCCGTGATCAGAAGAAGGGAACCCTGATGCTCCATCTTAAGAACGTCCAGTTCTTTGCGTATCTGACTTTCCTGTTCCTTTTTTGACAAAACACATTGGATCTTGTGAATATGAAATTTCATATCTTCCAAATCTCTTGATAAAAGGATCCCGCCCTGGTAAAGAAGTCCCACATGATCGCAGATATCTTCCAGCTCGCGAAGATTATGAGAAGCGATCACCGGCGTAAATTCTCTGCCCATGATTTCTGCTGCAAAAAGGCTTTTTACTCCCTGGCGCATGACAGGGTCCAGTCCGTCAAAGGTTTCATCGCAGAGAAGATACCTGGTTCCCGAGCTAACGCCCAGAAGGACGTTCAGCTGCTTTTTCATGCCCTTAGAATAACTGCTGATCCTCTTTTTGTCATCCAGGCCAAACTGCCGCACAAACTTCTGAAATCTCTGAACATCAAACTTCGGATAATAATATCTGTAAAAATCCGCCATATCTCTTGCCGTATAATCAGCTGGAAAATAGCTGTCGTCTGAGATATAAAAAATAAGGGATTTTGCCTCTTCGTTATCATATATATTTTTTTCGTCAACCTGGATCACCCCTTCATCCGGTTTCAAAATTCCTGCGATCATCCTAAGAAGCGTGCTTTTTCCCGCGCCGTTACTGCCTACCAGTCCAAAAACTTCTCTCTCCCCGATTTCAAGAGAAACCTGATTTACTGCCCGGACAGACCCGAACGACTTGCTGCAGTCTCTGATTTCAATCATTCTTCCCCCTCCTCATAACTGTGTTCTACTTCCGAAACCAGTTCCTCTTCCGAAAACCCCAGGCTTTTGCCTTTTTGAACCGTCTCCATCAGTTCCCGCCTGTAGTCCTCTCTGTTTTTCTTCTTAATCTGCTGTGTATCTGCTACAAAATTCCCTTTTCCCTTCACCGGATAGATCAGCCCTTCTTTCTCAAGCTGGGCATAAGCTCTCTGTATAGTATTGGGATTAATTGACAGATCCATAGCAAGCTGTCTGACAGAGGGAAGCCTGCTTCCAGCCGGAAGAGCCTCCCGGTAGATCAAAATACGGAATCTCTCTGTCACCTGCTCATAAATAGGACGGCGGTCCTGATAGTCTAAGATAATAATACGCTTCTCCTCCCTTCCTTTTTATCATCCCAAGTGTATGAATCGTATTAATACACTCATGTTATCATATATAAATAACAGGAACAAGAAGGGAAATCTTAAATGTTTATAAAGTTCTTTGATTTACCATATGCTTTTTAAAATAGGAGATTCCTGTCAAAAGTCCGGCAAAAAGTATTGCTTCTATTGCCAAAACTGCGGGAACATACGCTTCTTTTGGAATCCTTAAAAGAATTTCCGGCATAAGAACAGACCAGCAGTTGGCGCCTATATGAAGCAGGACGCTTGCCCACAGATTTCCGGTGATCTCCAGGAAATATGCAAACATCATTCCCAGGATGCTGGCATAAACAGCCTGAGTCAGATTCATGTGATATATTCCAAATAAAATGCCTGACACAGCCATTGCCATTCCCATACGCATATAATCACGAAGCCGGAAATAGATCAGCCATCGAAATACCATTTCCTCTGCAACAGGCGCAACAATCCCCATCCAGAACACCAGCATCCATATGCTTTTTCCACTGGTGATCTGATTCATGGTTTCCTGATATTCCCGGACAGGTAAAATATTCTGAAGGGCTGCAACCAGCATATTGGCAAATGTGGCTAAGGAAGCTCCTATCAAAAGAAGCCAAAGCCCCTCTCCCGCTTTCAGCCTACGTCCGCCAGCCTTGGGGATGAGACCTCCGGTTACTCTGGCTCTTACATCCCTTTTATAAAAGTACAGGCAGGGTATCATGGTCAGGAGAGCCGTAATTCCTGTCAAAAAAATTGTATGGGAGTTAAAATCATCCATTGTTCCTCCCATTCCTTTTAAGATTACTGCCAGGCCCACATTGGCAACAATCTGGCTGATCAAAAAGTGGATCCCACAGGGATAAACCACCCTCCACACCTGAGAAAGACGATTCTGCCTATGCAGAGGGCTCAGCAAAAAAAATCAAGTACCTCCCCGGCGGAATGTACGGTTTTAAGAGGGGCGGCGTTTTTCAGTTCCTCTTCCGTTCCATATCCATAAGAAACCGCCACACAGGAAATTCCCGCTTCCCGCGCTCCAAGGACATCATGTTCTTTATCTCCTACCATAATCACATCTTTCCGGCATCCAGACATGTGAAGTCTTGAAAGAGCCTCCTCGATCACTTCCGCCTTACTGGTTCTACCGCCGTTCATTTCACTTCCTACGATCTCCTGGAAATATCCGGTCAGGTGAAAATGATCCAGTATCCTGCGCACAAACCGTTCCGGCTTGGAAGACGCCACTGCAAGAATATATCCTTTACGCTTCAATCCTTCCAGCATTTCCTCCACGCCGGGATAGGGGCGGTTTTCAAAAATCCCCACGTCTGTATAGCGTTCTCTGTAATACTCTACAGCCTTGACTGCCGTTTCTTCATCAAGACCTGCATATTTCATAAACTGCTGTAAAAGAGGCGGTCCTACAAACACCTCCAGCTTCTTGAGATCTGGTTCCGGTTTACCCAGTTTTTCTAATGCATACTGTACGGATTTTGTGATTCCCTCTCCTGATTGCGTCAGGGTTCCGTCCAGGTCGAATAAAATTGCTCTGTACATTTTTCCCCTCCAGTTTTCGTATTTAAAAATCCTATCTGATTACTGGATAGTATAGCATGGTTTATTTTTTCCGTCTATAAAAATCCCCCGCGCCCCATTTCCATAGGCAAGCAACGCAATCTCAACAAGGTTCTTATGTGTTAAAGCATCCTTTGCTTCTCTGTTAATTTCTATTCCGTCTTCCCTCCAGTTCCAGGGGCTCTCTTTTCCGTTTATTTTCACTGATAAAATTTTTATTTCTCCCTCTGCTATGATTTTCAGATAAAGAGAAGTGTCAAAGTAAACGTTCTCTTTCCAGCAGAAAATACAAGGAAACTGTGTTGGAATGTTAGAAGGGAATTTTTGATCTTTTGCCTCTTCCTGGGATATTTCCTGTATTTGGGATTCTTTTATAGGCGGTGTCACCAAAGGCGCAGGCGAGGGAGTCTTTTGGACTGCAGGCGTAAAAGAAACTTTTGGTACAGCTGTCTGATTCCCTTTTAATCCTGCGTCTGGCTCCGTTTTTTTCTTAGTCTCCGTTTTCTCGGAGGCTATACTCTTCGGCATCTGGCTTCCGTCACCAAAGGCTTCACCTGCCAGACTGCTTTCTTCTTTCTGATTTTGTACTGATTGAGGATCTTCTATGTATACCGCATTCCCTTCCCCATGTTCTTCCCACAAACGGTCGTCTTTTGGCGCTCCCCTTTGTGTATCTGAATGGGCTTCTCCCTCCCATTGGAACGGAAACTCATTTGTCTCTAGTTCTTCTGTCTGTACATGTTCTTCCCTGTCATCTGCAGGTTCATTCTCCCAGTCAGAGGGGAGAGAAATATTCTCACCTGTACCCATTTCCACCTGAAAACCTCCCAGTTCCTCTGCCGCTGCCTCACTGTCCATACTATAAAAACATGCCAAAACTGTCAGAAAGCATACAACTGCACACAGATTCAAAGTCATTTCTTTCCGTTTCTCTGCATGACGCTGCCTGTCTCTATTTTCTTTTTTATTCTTTTTGTAAAAATTTCTCCTTTCCTTCATAATTTCCTCCTTTTAGGGCCTGTCTGTCATATTCCTTAGAGCAATTCTCCACTCTCTGAGATTTCTCTCCTGTATTCCTGTTTTTTGGTCTGACCTGGGTTCCCATTTCTGATACAGTTCTAAACTTTCTTCCATTCTGTTCTGCCTGCACAGAAATAATCCGTAAGACACAACGCCTTCATTTCCAACGTCCTGTATCTGGACAGCTTCCTGATAGTATGCCTCTGCCTGTATAGGTTTGCCCCGGATTTCACTGTTTGCCGCAAGCAAAAGAAGCAGTCTTGATTGTTCCTTCTGTGTCTGATAATTGGCCATCAGCCTCTTCTCCGCATTTTCTATTTGGATTAGAAGCTGTTCTCTCACTCCGAAACCGCCGGAATGAAAATCCATGGAAGTATATATACCCAGCACCGGGGAAACGGCATTTTCCAGAGAGGGAAGCTTCCTCTGTTTTCCCACATATGATCCAGCGCAAAGAATAAAAATCCAGAATATACCTGTTGCCAAAACCAATCCCCTCCAGATTCTCAGCGACAGGGGGCGGATTTTTTTTAGGTACTCCAAGGCAGCTTCTCCACTCTGCCATCTTTTATCTTCTTTTGTACGACAGCACTTCCGGATCAGAAAAAACAGCCCTGGATACTGAATCATATATTTCCACCTGTTCTTCTGGCACAGAACCAAAAGAGTTTTGCCAAAAGAGAAAAAATCGCTGGCTTTGCTGATTCTTCCGTAATACTGTTCCGGCGCCGCATATCCGGCTGTACCATAACAGATGTATTTCCCTCTCTCATACCCTAAAACCGCACTTCCAAAGTCAATCAGATACAAAGAGCCTTCTTCTGTCAGCATTAAATTCTCCGGCTTCATATCTCCATAGTAAACAGGCGGTTTCCGGCTATGAAGATAGATCAGAATCTCCAACACTTTCCCTGCAATGCCAAAAATCTCCTGAACAGTAAAGATTTTTCCTTCAGCCAGATAATCCTTCAGCGATCTGCCTCTGATATATTCCATAACCAGAAAGCAGTACTCCCCCTGTTCCACATAATCGATCATCTGAGGAAGATATGGAAATTCCAGAAGTTTTAAAATAGACGCCTCTCCCTTCTGATCCGGGGACAATACCTTTATCGCCCTGTAAATCCCCAGTTCCAGATCACGGGCAAGATACAGGATTCCCTGACCGCCTTTTCCAATCTTCTCCACTATAAAATACCGCTCTTTGATAATTCTTCCTGTAAAATCGATAAACTCCCCCCCCCCTAACAGGACGTAACCTATTACCCCCTTATATTGTTTCTGTTATTTATTTCATAATCATTCAATGGGAAAATACCGGAAGAACTCCGGCAAAAAGAAATTCTCTGTTGCTTTATTATAGCACAGATTGTTCTGAATAAATCTAAATATTTTATAAACAAATCGTAACAGTTCAGCCATAACAGCTCGGATTAGCTGCTGCGCAGCTTATATCGCCACATACGTGGCTAAATCCTCGCTTATGGCAGAACGCCATATACAAAGTACACAAAAAATCTTCGTTTTCAAACAAGTTTGAACTCAAATTTTGTGACTTTGTGCATGTCTGAACTGTTACAACAAATTCCTGCCTAAAGCTCAAAGGTCTTTATGGCAGGAATTTTTATACGTCAGGGAAATGTTCCCTTTTTTATTTACATTCTTTCTGGAGCAGAAAAACCAAGAAGGTCAATACTTGTTTCCAGAATATTTCTTGTAATACTCAAAAGCTTCAGGTAGGACTCCTTCTGAGCCTGATCCTCTTCGCTTAAAATCTTTGTCTCATGGTAAAAGCTGTTAAACGCGTTGGAAACCTCATAAATATAAGCGCAGATCTTATGAGGCGCTTTTTCTTCAAAGGCGCTTTCTACAGTTGTTCCAAATCTGGTCAGCTCCAGCATCAGATTCTTCTGGCTCTGGTTTACAGCAGGAAGAAGCTGAATATCCTCAAGGCTTCCGCCTTCCTCTGTATAACGGTTCAGAATGGACTTAATACGAACAATGGTATAAAGGATATAAGGACCTGTATTTCCTTCAAAGGAAGTAAATCTATCAATATCAAATACATAATCCTTTGTTGCCTGATTGGAAAGATCTCCGTACTTGATAGCAGAAAGGCCTACGATCTCGGCAGTTTCCGTTGCATCCTTATCCTTGACGCTGCGGTTTTCTACGATCTTGCGGTACATTTCGCTGTCAATATCAGCGATCAGACGCTCCAGACGCATTACGCCGCCTTCTCTTGTCTTAAAGGGCTTACCGTCCTTGCCGTTCATAGTGCCGAATCCCAGGAAAGAAAGTTTCGTATCTTCTTTTACAAGGCCGGTCTTTCTTGCGCAGCGGAACACCTGGATAAAATGAAGCTCCTGACGTTTATCTACCACATAAAGAATTTCATCAGGATCATACAGCTTCATACGCTCTACGATGGTTGCAAGATCTGTAGTTGTGTAAAGAGATGCTCCGTCTGATTTCAAAAGCATACATGGAGGAATCTCTTTTGTATCTGTCTCCTCCTTTACATCTACTACAAGGGCGCCCTGATCTTCATAAGCAAAGCCCTGATCCTTCATGGCCTGAATCATATCCGGAATGTAGGGCTGCGCGTCAGACTCCTTTTTCCAGAGATCAAAGGATACGTTCAGATTGTCGTAATTTCTCTTAAGGTCTGTAACAGAAACCTGCATGATATGATTCCAGAGAGCCATATATCCCGGTTTTCCCTGCTGAAGAAGGTGGGTTGCCTCCAGCGCCTCATTGCGATATTCCTCATCCTCCTTGGATTTTCCGCTTGCGCAGGGGTAAATCTCTTCCAGTTCGCTGATGGTAAACGGCGCTTCCTTGGGGTATTCTCCCTGATAACTGTCGTCAAAATATACCAGCTCCGGTTTACGGTGCTTCAGTTCTGTAATAATCAGGCCCATCTGAAGCCCCCAGTCTCCCAGATGCACGTCGCCGATCACCTTATGACCTACAAAACGTCCGATTCTCTTAATACTTTCGCCTATAATAGCAGAACGAAGGTGTCCTACGTGAAGAGGCTTGGCAACATTTGGTCCGCCGTAATCTATCATAATGGTCTTTGGATCTTCTGCCTGAGTAACAGAAAACTTAGGATCTTCCGCCATCTCTTTCAGATAATCAGCAAGAAATTCTTCTTTTACTTTCAGGTTGATAAATCCCGGTTTTACAACCTCCGCCATAGAAAACACACTGCTGTCCTTCAAATGGGCAACCACATCATCTGCGATCATAAAAGGAGCTTTTTTATATGCCTTAGCTCCTGCCATTGCGCCGTTGCACTGGAATTCGCAAAGATCCGGTCTGTTGGAAACCGTAACCTTACCGTATTCTGGATTATATCCGGCTTTTTCAAAAGCAAAGGAAAGTTCCTCTGCCATAATCTCCATCAGTTTCTTCATGTCTTGTGACTCCTCGTATTTTTTCTTTTCATTCAGACTGTAACTTTTTTGGAACATGCCACTGCAAGAGCGCCATGACCAATATGACATGCAACGCTTAAGGAAAGAGGATCCATGTGGATCTCAAATCCAGGGAACATTTCCTGAACCTCTTCTTTAAATTCCTCTGCTTCCTCCCGATTGCCTGTATATGCCATCTGCAGGCACATTTCACCCTTCTTTACATATTCTGCAAAGCGGGTGTCCAGATCTTCTTTCATGGCTTTCAGCATCACACGCTTGGCCTGTTTCTTGCCTCTCACCTTAGAATAGGCGTCCAGCTTCTCTCCCTGGATCTGCAAAACCGGCTTTAAGTTCAAAACAGAACCAATGGCTGCCGCAGCCGGGGTGATCCTTCCGCCCTTTTTCAGGTATTTCAGTGTTTCCAAAGTAATATAAATGCTGGATTCCAGCTTCTCTGCTTCCAGGATCTCCCGGATCTGTGCTGCGTTTTTTCCTGCTTTTATAAGGGTCAGGGCATCAAGTACGGACTGTCTCTGTGTAACAGAAATCCGCTGGTTGTCCACCACCTGCACTTTTCCCTCATAATCTCTTGCAAGAGCCATAGCTGTTTCGCAGGAGGCGCTTAATCCGCTTGACATGGGAATGTGAAGGATTTCGTCATATTCTTCCAGAAGACTATCCCACAATCCGCATACCTCTCCTGGATTCGGCTGTGAAGTGGAGATCGGTTCGTCCTTCTGAAGGAACTGATAAAATTCCGCCTGGGAAAGAGTAACCCCCTCCAGATACATCACTTCGTTAATATAAAAGGGCATCGGCAGGATGTGAACGCCAAGAGTTCTTCCCTCATCCTGTGTAATGCCGCTGTTGCTGTCTGTTACTATAGCAATTTTTCCCATACTGCATTCTCCTTATTTTTTATCCTGAAAAATACATGCTGGATATAGTGTAACATATTTTTTTATGTATCTCAATTAGAAATTTTCATCATAAAACTGAAAATCAAGGCGCTGACAGAAAAAAACACGGTTCGAATGCAGGAGGAAATATTTTCTGCCTGCAGGACTGTTTTGGGCATCATAAGAAACATGCGGAAATTTTCTCCTGCCTCTTTAAATTTATCCTGCCAGAACTGAAAATCCGACCACACAGAAGGAATCCAGTCCTTTGGAATTTCTATTTTATTCCAGAGAAATCCCAAAACGCAAACTGCAAGAATAAAGCAGGCGCCTCTCCATATCCAGAAGCCTGCTTCTTTCCCCTTATACTTTTTTGCCTCCCTGTATGCTTTTTTAAACAGAAATAAAAAAACAGCGGCCGGAAACAGCATCAGAAAAAAGCCTGCGGCCCCTTTTAAAAATCCAGTGTCCAGAGCGGTTCCCGAAAGGCCATATGCCATAAGAAACTGATCAGAGGTCTTTTCACCCAAGACGCCGATTCCCTTAAAAAAAACTCTGCTGCACAGAATCTCTTTATTCTGAGGACGGGTCAAAATCATTCTCTGCTTCCACGGAAGCACCTGACGAACCTGATAGGTTTTTTCATTCATAATAAGAGAACGCCCTTCTGCTTTTTTTGTTCCAAAGAGCTTCTCTGCCGTATCTATGTCGATCACGCAGCCCTCCCGGTCTGTTTTACCAAGCCCGGTAAGCCTCCAGTCATACAGTCTTCCTTCTCCAACCAGCGCCCCTGCCATAACCTGAGCGCTTCTTCCATAATCTGGATCACGAAGAGTTGTGATCCCTCCATCCCAGTAAAAGCAGACCGCGCTTTTCTCTTCTGCTTTTTCCATAGATTTCAGTATCTCTTCCCCCTGTGCCGCACTTAGATATTCACCGGATAAAAATATAGCTTCTGACGGTTCCGCCTGAAACTGACAGTAAGACAGAACCGCCGTTCCATAAAAGATCAAAACAAGAAGTCCCAGAATCAGGGATCTCCCAAAGCCTTTGGGAAGTCCCTTTCTCAGCCTCATGATTCCTGCAGCCTGATCCGGCTGCCGTCGTCAATCTCTCTGTCTGTTCCTGTGATCACCTTCTGGCTTGTAGAAAGGCTTCCTTCCTGAAGAGCCGCCCAGGACTCATCCTTTTCCTTTACTGTCACAAAAGCCTTCCGTACCACCTGAACCTCCCCAAGAACAGAATCTCTTGTTTCCTGTACAAATACATACTCCTGTCCCTCTGTTCCATAAAGGGCAGATAAAGGAACACATAGGCTGTAGGGTCCATTCTTTTTTTCCACTACAAAATCCACACTTTCTCCTACTGTCAGGCTGCTTTCCGGAACCCTGGCCGTAAGAATAAAGGTTCCAGGATTGGCGCTGTCCTCCTGCACTGACTGAACCTGTACGTTTTCCACCTCTGTTCCGCTTGTTCCGGTAAGAGTGGCCACAGAACCTGCAGAAACATATTCCAGATCCTCTTTTGTAATACTTCCTTCCATAATAAGCCCCCCTGTCAGTTCATAAAGAACTGCCGCTGCATCCTGAGCCGTCTGTCCGCCAGACTGCGCAGAAAGATTTTTTATTACGCCGTCAGAAGGGGCTTCCACCTGACCTTTTTTCTCAATGAGGCTGTTGATCTCCTCCAGCTCCTCATTCAGGCGGATCAGCTGTGTTTCCAGTGTTTCCCCTGTACTGTCTCTTGCTTCTGGGATGGATGCGTCCTGTCTGGCTCGTCCGGCAGCTTTTACCTCCTGGTTTCTACTCATGATCACCTGGTTCAAGGCCTCTGTTTTTGCCCGTACGTCATCCATCAGCGCCTGTTCCTGGGAATTATCTTCCGGTTCCATAAGGTTGTTTCCATCTGTAAGATCATTCTGGGCGTTTCCGTCTGAAAAATCAGCTTCTCCATTGTTCTGTTCCTGATTCTTCTTTTTTTCTCTGGCGGCTTTTTCCTCCCTGTATTCTGCCAGCCTCTGGTTTGCAATATTCAGTTCATTTTGGGCGTTGGAAATATTAATATCCCCATTACTGACAGCAGTGTCAAGATCCTCCTGAGCCCTGGAAGCCTCATACTGCTTTTTCTGCTGCGCCACATCCTTCTGGCTTTGGATATCGCCGATCTTCAATGAAATCTCCTGGATTTCATCCTGCTTTTTCACTGCGCTTTCTTTGAGGCTGCTTTCCAGAAGAGTAAGAAGCACCTGGCCTTTTTTTACCGCCTCCCCGGCGTTTACATGTACCTGGGCGATCTTCTGCCCCTCAGGGAGAAAAACTGCTGTTTCTTTTGTCCCTTTTATTTTTCCTGTTCCATTTACTGCATGGACGATCACCTGATTCTGGGGCGCGGCCACACTGACCTTTGCCACACTGACAGAATCTGCGGCTCTTGACAAAAATGTAAATAAAACCATGGCGCAGAAAAACAAAGCGCACCATTTCAATAATTTTTTTCGATCCATTTTCTCTTACTCCTTCACTGCTGTTGAAATAATTCCCTGCTCCAGGTAATCCTGCCCTGCTAAAAATACAAGAACTGCCGGAAGAAGCACCAGCATGGAGGCTGCAAACGCTCTTCCTGCCTGTTCTGTACTGATATTGGGAAGATACAGAGAAAGGGGCCATTTTTCTTTGCTTTTCAGAAATGCCATAGGCTGTTCAATAAGATTCCAGTATTCCAAAAATCCCAGTACCAGAGCCGAGATCATTCCCGGCGATCCAAGAGGGATCCCGATACGAAAAAAGATTTTCCACTCCCCTGCTCCGTCAATCCTTGCAGAATCCATGACCGCCTCTGGAAGCCCTTCAAAAAAACGATACATCAGAAAAACCGGAAAGGTGGAAAATACAGAAGGAAGAACGATGCCTGTAATCGTGTCCAAAAGTCCCATACTGTCCAGAACAAGGTAATTGCTAAGCATCATCACCTGAAAAGGCATCATCATCAATGCGATATATATGGTAAATAAAAGTTTTTTTCCAGGGAAACGAAATCTGGCAAAGCCCCAGGCTGCCGGAGTTCCTACAAGAATCTGTCCCACAAGGGTAAATCCTGTTATTTTTACAGAATTCCAAAACATGACAAAAAATTCCGGTGAATCCAGAAGAAGCTCCACATATCCAGCCAGCGTAGGATAGGAAGGCAGAAGCTTCCATCCGGCAAATCCTTCTCCGTTATTCAGTACAGGAGAGAGAAGCTCCGTCAGCTCCACTTTGCCCATCAGAGAACCACAGGCAAGAAAAAGAACAGGAAAAACAGCTACCAGGGCGAGAAGAAACACCAAGGTTTTTATTAATTTTTTTATCATCCTTCTTCTCCTTTCGTCCATGCTTTTTGAAGAAGCAGGATCAGCCCCAGGATCACTCCTCCTGTCACCACTGCCGCAGCCGCCATTTTGTCTACAGACAGATCCCTGTACCAGTTGTTAAAAAGATGCTGGAGAAGATACATGTTTTCCTGAGGATAATCTCCTGCAACCAGATAGGCCTCCCGGAATACCTTAAAACCGTTTAAAAGAGACAATACTACTATGGTAAAAAGAGAAGGGAGAAGGTTTGGAAGGGTAATGCTTATAAAACATTTCCACTCTCCGGCTCCGTCCACCCTGGCCGCCTCGTAAAGAGCTGCAGGAATCGCCCCAAGGCCTGCCACCCATAAAACGATATCATATCCTAGATTTCTCCACAGATAACTGACTACCAAAACGCCAAAAGACGCCTCTGTATTCATCCAGTCTACTCCCTGAATGGAAAGAAGAGCCAGAAGATGGTTCAGAAGCCCGTTTCTGTGAAACATTACCTTCCATAGAAGCACCACAGAAGCTACCGGAATGGCCATTGGAAGCAGAAACATGCTTTTTTGAAGCTGCATGGCCTTTTTCTGTTTTGTAAGAAGCACTGCGATCAAAAGAGACAGCGCCACCAGCAGCGGAATACATACAAGAAAAAACATAAGGGTATTTCCTGCCGCCAGACGAAAGGCCTGATTTTCAAATATGGTTTCATAATTTCTGATCCCTGTAAATTCTCCGCTGACCGCGCTGAAAAAAGATCTTCTTATTACGTCCATATAAGGAACGATCCAGAACACACACACTCCGGCAAAACTTGGAATCAGAAATAAAATTCCTTTATATTCTCTTTTTCGTATTTTTTTATGTGTCGTCAATTTTATATACTCCCTGAATTTTCAGACTGCCCCTCTGTTCACAGCAGCCCTTTCCTTTTAACAGTAATTTCAGTTTACCAGCAGAATCTAAAAGAATTCTCTAAGTCTGTATGAAATCCCCAAAATAGTGTATAATAGAATAAATTTGTCGAAAAAAGAAAGATTTTATTTTTTCGGCAAATATAAAATATCATGGAGGTAATGATCATGAAGATCCGCAAAAAAATAACTTCTCTTTTTTTATCCCTGATGCTACTTCTGTCCCTGACTGTAAGCGTTTCCGCTGCAGAAGGCTCTCAGATCATGGCAGTTCATTTTATCGACGTAGGACAGGGGCTTTCTGTTCTGGTCCAGTCCCAGGGGCAAAACCTGCTTTATGACGGCGGAGACCGATCTCATGCAGACCAGGTAACAGACTATTTAAAGAAACAGGAGGTACAGACCATTGACTATCTGATCTCCTCTCACTATGACGAAGACCATCTGGGCGGCCTGGTAGAATGTCTGAAGGAGTTTGAGGTAGTCAACGCCCTGGGCTCTGACTACGTACATACCTCTGATCTGTTCAATGAATTTATGAATACCGCCACGGCAAACGCAATTATTGTCCAGTACCCTTCTGTAGGAGATACTTTTTCCTTTGGAAGCGGAAGCTTTACAGTTATCTCCCCTGACGGTATTGATCCCAATAACAGCAACCGAAACTCTGTTGCCATCAAACTTACTAATGGAAACAACAGTTTTATTTTTACCGGGGATGCGGAAGAGAGCAGTGAACAGGATATGATCAGCAGCGGTATGAACCTGGACTGCGACGTGCTCTGCCTTGGGCATCACGGCTCTGCCAGCTCTACAACCTGGGATTTCCTTTCTGCCTCTACTCCATCCTTTGCAGTCGTAAGCTGCGGTACCGGCAATCAGTACGGCCATCCCTCTTCTGAGACAATGGGACGGCTTTCTGATATGGAAATTCCTGTTTTTCGCACAGATAAACAGGGAACCATTATAGGTGTGTCTGACGGCAGCTCCATCTCCTGGAATACAGAGCCCTGCAATGACTATTCCTCCGGCGATGAAAGTCAGGCTGACAGCTCCGCTTCTCAGGCAAGCTCCCCACAGACAGAAACTCCTTCTCTTTCTGAAGAAAACAGCGCTGTTTCCCAGACGGACACTGCAAGCGTATGGATCTCCGCAACAGGAGAAAAATACCACAGCATTCCCAACTGCGGCCGTATGAACCCGGATAAGGCATCACAAATGTCAAGATCCGACGCAGAAGCCGCAGGATATGAAGCCTGCAAAAAATGTTATTAAATCTATTTAGAGAATTTTTACAGATGCCTCATTTAAAATAAAATATAAAAACACAAAACCTGAACGAGGTGCAGATAATGAATATTTTAATGATTGAAGATGATAAAGATTTATGTGAGGCTGTTTCCTTCCGACTGGAACAGGAGGGCTTTTCCGTTACTGCCTGTCATGATGGGGAAGAGGGACTTTATTACATGGGGGAAACGCCCTATGATCTGGTGATCCTGGATCGTATGCTCCCTCATATGGACGGAATACAGGTTCTAAAGGAGGCAAGATCTCGCCAGATCAAAACTCCTGTGCTGATGCTCACAGCCCTTGGCGAACTAGATGACCGTCTCAGCGGATTAAACGGCGGCGCTGACGACTATATGGTAAAACCTTTTATCTTTGAGGAACTTCTTGCCAGAATCCGCTGCCTTCTGCGCCGCCCGGCCTCTTATACGGCTTTTGCAGACAGGGTTTTTCTCGGAGATATTACCTATATTCCTCAGACCCGCACACTCTCAAGCCATGACAAAAGCTGTACTTTGTCCAGCCGGGAAGGAAACCTTATGGAGGTCTTCCTTCGGAATCCCGGTCAAACTCTTCCACGACAGCTCCTTCTTTCCCGGGTCTGGGGACTGGAAACGGATGTGGAAGAAGGCAATCTGGATAATTACATCCATTTTCTCCGCCGAAGGCTGAAAACAGTAAAAAGCGCCTTGCAGATCAAAACAGTGCGGGGAGTGGGATATCAGCTGGAAGTCTTTCAGTAATCAGTAAAGCGTATAAAAAGGATCGCAGAACTTCTGTCCGCGATCCTTTTTTATTTACTCTGCAAGATAAAGGTTTACCTGCTGGATAGCTCCCTTTGCCGCCTCCTCAAGGCTGATCTCTCCGTTTAAATATCTTGTTCCGTTTTCGGCTATGGCGTTCAGGATGATCTCATTTCCCCTGGAAGGTGTGGTAAGCGTTTTTCCAAGTTCCTGGATTTCCTTTGTGGTCTCTTCGTCAGCCCGGACAATATCCATTTCCACATATTCGCCTGTATTTGCATTACCAGCTCCTGTCGTACCAAGACATCCCTGGTCGTCTCCTGCCGCCCAGTATTCTTCGCTGTCATACACGGCTTCGTTTACAGGAAATCCACTGTTTCTTCCAATTTCCTGACCTTCTTTTGTAAACAAAAATTCCACCAGCTTCTCAGCCGCCTCCTTCTGTTCTGCTTTGGCGCTGATTCCCACTGTCTGAACCGGAATAAAACAGTTCTGCGCCTGTCCGTTCCATAAGCTGTGGGTGATATCTCCCATTTTCTGCTCCACACTGTACATATTTGCAAGATCCTCCGGGGAAGCCAGCCTTCCTGCCGCCATCTTCACATATCCGCTCAGAAGAGACATCACAGAGGCGCTGACATTACTTACAAGGGGCAGCTCGCTGAGGCTGTAAACATAACCGCCTGCCATTTCTTTAATATAATCCATACTTTCTTTTCCCGCGGCATAAATCCGGCCTGCCTGCTCCAGATATTCCATAACTGCATCCTCGTTGAGAGAACCATCCTCCTTCTGCCATGCAGGGGCATTTACATCTGCAAAGGCTCTTAAAAATCCTTCCGGCCCTACTCCCATAAGAGAAATAGGCATGTTCATTTCTGTGTATTCATCCTGGTAACTTTCCAGCATATCCGCCATGGAAACAATGTCCCCGGCTTTTTCCACATCCTCTCTGTTTCCCTGGATCAGAGGAATACTGAATCTTAAAGGCATTACATACTGGCTTCCGTCTTCCTCTTTGTATGGCTCCCTGATATTATCCAAGATCCCATCTTCCTTTTCTGCCTTGTCCAAAATACTGCTGATATCTGCAAGCATTCCCTTTTCTATATAAGTATCTTCTGGAATGCCGTCCAGGATCATAACATCCGGTCCGTTCCCTGCCATAATTTCTGTATTCAATGTTTTCAGGGCATCTGTAGTTGTCATTCCGTCTTCTCCTGTCATGCCTACTTCCAGGCTCAGGTAAATATCAGGATATTTCTTCTGGAAAATAGCCGCCACCTGACGAATATAGGAATTGTCCAAAAGAGAATATACGGTAAGCTCTGTGTCAGGCTCTGCCGGAGTATCCGGGGAATAGGTATATTTCAGAACTCTTCCCATATGCCCCATATCTGCAGCGCTATCCTGAACTGCCACATAAATATTTCCGTCCTGATCCCGATTCATTGCCACAAGCGAAATATCCGGGGAAGAAAGGCTGTTCAGATTTCCGTCAATGATCTCTTCCACTACGCTTCCCTTAAAGGAATAACGGTAAACACCTCCGTCCTCTGCATAAAAAAGACTGTCCTCCTCATCGCCTTTTGAAAATACAAGAGGATAAGAAGATGTGCTGATAAGTTCAAGGTTACTTTCGTCTTCTGTAAGCTGCTCTGTCAGGGCCGCCGCATCCTCCAGAGGCTCTCCTGTTTCCAGATCATAATAATGAATTGTGGAATTGGTGACAGCCACCAGATAATTCCCTATTGGGGCAAAACAGGTAATATTGTTTCCTTCTTCATATTTTCTCACTATGCTTCCGTCAAGAAGGTTGATTTCCACAAGGGCAGTTGAAAAATCATTGATAATAAGATTTCCCTTATCGGTAAAACGGGCTTCTGAAACGTAGCCGCTTGCAAGTATCTGAGAAAGCTCCAATTCCTTTACGCTTCCGTCCGGCGCCAGGTAATAATACTTATGCTCCTCTGTTTCTCCTGAAGCGTCATACGCGGATACAAAAATCTCGCCCTTTGCCCCCAGCTTCGGATAAGAAAGACCATATTTTGATGTGTCTACCTTCAAAACCTCTGAAAGATCCACAGCCTCCTTCCAGGACTTTCCTCCGTCAGAGGAATCAGAATAGAAGACCCCATCTCCTTTATAATAGCAGATTCTTAAGGTTCAATCCTCCAGAAGAGTCATGTCCTGAATGTCTCCGCAGTCCTCCGGAAGCGCCACATCTTCCTCCAGATAACGACCCATTGTTTTTTCTTCTTTTTGTGTATCCTTTGTGTCTGTATTTTCTTTTTTTGTATTATCTGCCTTTTCCTTGTTTCCGCATCCGGCAAGTCCCGGCGTCAGGGCAAGAACCATGGCGGCTATAAGCGCCGTCCCCTGTTTCCATCTGTGATGTCTGGCCATAAATTTATTTCCTCCATTTATCTTTATTTTCTCACAGGATAACAGCCCATTCTCAAAAGAACCTCTAAAAATTTATTCTGATAAATATAAGTTCACCTGAGATATGGTTTCCCTCACTGCCTGGTCCAGATCTGTTTCATTTTTCAGATATGGTACTCCGGCTTTTTTTACTGCGTCAAGAAGAACCCGGTTTCTCCCTACAGGCGTTGTAAGAGTTTTGCCAAGCTCTCTTATTTCCTTTAACTGACTGTCAGAGGAATGAAGCACATCGATGAGCTCCGTCATTTCACCGTTATAGGTTGCTGAACTTGCGCCTTCAAAGCTGCCCTCTCGTCCCAGTTCCCAGTATTCATCGCTTTCATAAACGGATTTTCTTACAGGAAAACCTGCTTCTTTTCCATTTTTCTGCTGTTCTTCGCTAAATAAAAATTCCACAAACATCTGCGCCGCTTCTTTTTCCCGGGCAGCCGCGCTGATCCCCAAAATAAGTTCCGGCGCGAAGCAGTTTTTCTCCTGTCCGTTAAAAAGCCTGTGGGTAAATTCCGGGTTTTCTGTTTCCATTGTATTCATAAGGAAAACATGATCAAGAGAAAACAGATATCCGTAAGAAAAAAGCTGTTTTTCCGCACCCATCAAAAGCAGATCCATAACCGGGGAAGCCTCCTGCCTCCTGTTTTTTTCATACCACCGTGTCTCCTTTTCCTCTGAATCAGAGGTATCTTCCGCATATCCTTCATATTCCTTATCTGCATGGTAGATTTCATATGTCAGTTCCAGAAATTCCCTGACCTTCTCTTCATCCACTCTTCCGTCTTTTTTCATCCAGGAAGGAGAAGAAAGTTCAAAAAGACTGGTAAGAAGAATCTGGGGAACTCGTGCCTTATAAGCCGAGAAAAAGCCAGGGAAAAAATCAGCTTTATGCTTTTTCACCATATCTTTCAAAGACGCAAGATCGTCAACCATGTCCACATCTTCTGCTTTGCCTGCGATCATCGGTATTCCGAAACGGAGGGGCATCCGATAAACAGCCCCGTCTTCCTCTGTATATACGTCTCTGATATTTTCCAAAATTCCTGCGCTTTCCACAATCCCGCTGATATCTTCCAACATTCCTTTTTCTATATAGTCTTCCTCCAAAAGCCCGTCCAGGAGCATCACGTCCGGTCCCTCTCCTGCCATGATTTCTGTATTCAGGTTCTTTATAGCATCGGTTGCCGTTACTCCGTCCTTTCCTGTCATTCCCTCCTGAATTTCTATCCTGATCTCAGGATGTTCTTTTTGGAACATAACGGCCGCCTGTTCTATGTAAGGATCCGTCAACAATGTATAGATCTCCAGTTCTGTTTCAGCAACAGACGCTTCCCCGTCAAACTGATAGCAGTAAATTTTTCCTTTTGGTTTTTCAGAAGAGACATCAGAAGCAGCCAGATAAACCCTGCCTTCTTCATCCGTTTCCACATCCATAAGCCCTGTTTCCGGCAATCCCACTGACGTTTCCTGTCCTTCAAAAAGCTGTTCCACCATAGTGCCTCCCGGATAGTACAAATACATGCCGCCCCGGTTCACATAAAGAATCCCATCTTCATCGCTTCCTGTCATAACAACCGAATGTGAAGAAGCTGTTTCCGTCTCACTCTGGTCTTTTTTCAGACAAAGTTCCTCTGTCAGAACCGGCTCATCCGTCAAAGGTTCCCCTGTTTCTGTATCATAATAATGAATGGTATCGTTTACAAATACCACCAGCCTGTTTCCCACAATTCCAAAATCTAAAATTGTATTTCCCTTTTCATAAGTTCTAAGAAGGCTTCCGTCTTTTACAGAAATCTCATATATGGCGTCTTGTCCCATTAGAATCACGCTGCCTGACGCAGTAAAAGCCGCATCATATATCTCCATTCCGTTCCCCGCATATTCTGCAAGGGGTATTTCTCTTTTTTCCCCGTCGGCAGACTGATAGTAAGCAGCATCTTCTCCATACCATAAAGAAAAAATCCCTCCGTCAGAACAAAGCGCTGCTGATACAGGCTCTTTCATCTTTTCTCCGGGAAACAGTTCCTTATGAAGATCACGGGGATCTGTCCATGTATTACCACCGTCCCGGGAATCGGCAATTTTCAAAAGTGCGTCCTGATCCCGGTAAACAGCCCGAAAAGTTCCGTCCTCAAGAAAACATATCTCTTCTGCGGAAACGCAGCCTGTTTCCGGCAGCGAAATCTCTTTTTCCATATATCTCCCTGCAGTTCCTTCCTTTTCCTGGGCCATAACAGGATATGCCTTTGCTTCCACACATCCCACTGCCATAACCGTCAAAAGCCCATACACAACTGTCCGCTTCCATTTTGTCATATCATAGCCTCCTTTTCCTGGTATTATACTCTTCAATATTGTCATGTTAACAAAGCATTCTCTAAACACTCTCTATTTCTTATTATGATTTTTAGAGGCTCTTTCCAGAAAATTATGATATGATATTATTAACTTTCCATAAAGGAGGATTTTATGTTTCGCAGACTTCATATACATATGACTCTTTTTTCCACCCTTATTACAGGAATCATACTGTCTCTTATGGCGGCTGCCTGTCTTTTGATCACTGAAAGCAATATACGTCAGAACCATTATACCATATTCACCAACAATGCCTATTCCTGTATTTCTTACCTGGAAAGCCAGAACGTACTGTCCCACCGCTGGATCCAGCAGGCGCAGAATAATTACCATATCCATATGCAGATCCTTGACGGACAGCATCCTCTTTTTTTTGACCGGCTGCATAAAACATCTGAACTTCAGGATGTTTTTTCCCTGGCAAAAAAAGAATCAAAGGAAAACTACGGTCTGAATCTGGATTCCTCCGGCAGCGCCCAGGCTCTTTCTAAAGTAGCCATGTTCCAGATTCCCGGCTACTATGCCTGTACTGCCCGGATTCCCAAGAAGCAGGGCTCTCTCCATGCTGTTTTTCTTTATTCCCAAAAGGAACAGTCCTCTCAGATCATGAGAATGCGTCTTCTTTTTCTTCTGGCTGTCCTTGCGGCAATTTTTGCCCTTGCTGTTTTTTCCTGGTTCTTTACCAGAAGAATGATCCGCCCTCTGGAGCAAAGCCGCAAAGAGCAGAACGCTTTTATTGCTGCGGCATCTCATGAGCTGCGTTCGCCCCTTGCCGTGATCCAAAGCAGTCTGTCTGCCATTCCTCATGCCTCTGAGGAGAAGGCAGATCAGTTTATTGCCATCAGCCTAAAAGAATGTAAGCGCATGACTCGTTTAATCCAGGATATGCTTTCTCTTTCCAGATCTGACAATCATACCTGGGTTATGAACATGGCTCCCTGCGAAGTGGATACCCTGCTTCTGGAAACCTACGAAAAATATGAAATCCCTGCTCATGAAAAAAGTCTTTCTTTTTCTGTCCGGCTTCCTGAAGAAGACCTTCCTTCTTGTATTTTAGATAAGGCAAAAATCAGCCAGATTCTTTCTATCCTTATTGAAAATGCATTAAGCTATGTGCCGGAAGGTGGAGTTCTTTGTCTTTCGGCCAAAAAAGAACCGGGAGCCATCATCATTTCTGTTTCTGACAATGGTCCCGGTATTCCCGATTCCGAAAAGGAAGCTGTATTTCAGCGCTTTTACCGCTCTGACGCCTCCCGAAATGACAAAAATCACTTCGGTCTGGGACTTTGCATTGCAAAAGAGCTTGCCCTCCTTCATCACAGTTCGCTAAAAGTAACCGATACGCCGGGAGGAGGCGCTACCTTTCTTTTAAAATTATTCACTTCTTAATGCGTCAATAGGATTCAGGTTCGCCGCCTTCACAGAGGGAAGCAGTCCAAAGATCAGCCCGATCACCATAGAAAACAGCACAGAACCGATAATAGCCGGAATGCTGATGGCTGTGGGGGCGCCTGAAACCTCTGACACCACTCTGGATAATATGATTCCCAAAACCACCCCAATGATGCCGCCGATACTTGTCAGCATGGACGCCTCTGTAAGAAACTGATGAAGGATCACCTTTTTTCTGGCGCCAATGGCTTTTTTAAGACCAATCTCGCTTGTTCTCTCTGTAACAGATACAAGCATGATGTTCATAACTCCAATTCCGCCTACCAGAAGAGAGATACTTGCGATCCAGATCAGCTGCTGGTTTGTCTTTTCGCTGAGATTCTGCAGATTCTTTACCTTTTCCATAATATCGTCTGCCTTGTATTTAAACTTGGAGTCCTCTCCAATCCCCTGATTCAGAATCTTGGCAACATTGTTTCCTGCCTTACTCATATTATCTGTGGAATCAGCTTTGATCATTACATTCTCCGGCTCATCAAACTGAAAAGCAATGGGCCAGCATTTGTTAGGGATCATAACAGTTCCGATCATAGTCTGATAATAATCATTATACTCACTGATAGAATTAATATTTGGCTGATAGCTGTCTTCCTGACGCACAACGCCTACTATGGTAAAAGGATCGTCGCTGATCTCAATGGTTTTTCCAACAGGATTTTCTCCGGCAAACAGGTTCTCCGCTGCGTTGCTGTCAATCAGAGCCACCTTATTCAGGCTGTCATAATCCTTTTTGCCAAAGCCTCTTCCTGATTGAACCATATAGCCGCAGGTGTCCAGATAATTCTCATCTATTCCATAAACCGTTCCTCCTTGAAGGGTGGTATTCTGATAATACACACTGCTATAGGCATTGGAATAGAAAAAAGTAGCGTTTTTTACGTGATCCAGATCCATAACATCCTGCTTCTGTTCCTTTGACAAAATAGGAGGCGTCCCGCTGCTGTTTCCAAACATAGGATCAAACTCACTGTCGCCGCTGTAAAGGCTGACGCTTACGGTATTATTTCCTGATCCGATCAGATCCTCCTTGATCTGTTCACTTGTTCCCTTGATTGTGGAAACAATAGCGATAATAGAAGCAATTCCGATAATGATACCCAACATAGTAAGAAAGGACCGCATTTTATGTGACCAGATTCCCTGAATGGATATCCTCATATTTTCAAGCATAAAATCCCACCTTTCTACTGCTCATATAACTCTTCCAGGGTGCTGACTTTTGTCTTTGCTCCCTCTTTTACTGTTTTTCCATAAGGGAATGCAATTCTGTCTTCATAAGTAATTCCACTTTTGATCAGAATAGAATAACCGCCGTTTGCATTGCCTCCTGTAGACACTTTCTGCTTCTTAAGTACGCCATTGTCATCCTTATAAACATAATAAGAACCGTCTTCTGATTTTACAAAGGCCTTGTCAAGAACAATGACTTTTGAATTTGACATATTGTTTTTAAGTGTCACATTGATCCAGTCTTCTTCTGTTACCTGAATGGTATTGTCAGAAATAGCGGCGCTGTAAGTATAATAAGAAGCATTGGGATTTCCGCTTCCCATATAATTGCTTGACGATACCGGATAGTCTGAAACGTCAATCACTTCTGCGTCAAAGTTTCCAGACGTACCGGAACAGCTCAGGATGGCTCCCTCTTTCACCTGATCCAGAAGAAGTTCGCTTACTGTGCCTTTTACATAGTAGCCGTCCTCACTTTTTACTGTCATAAAAGAATCTCCGTCAGAAGCCCCTGTAAGAGGATCTCCTACATTCGATACAACGCCGTCCAGTTTACTGTAGATCACTTCTTTTTTTACTTTCTTTTCCAGCTTACTGATCTCAATCTCGCTTTCCCTGATGTCCAGCTTCAAGCTCTCAATCTTATTCTTCTGATTTTTAATAGCCTCTTCTCGGGAAATCGTCGGTGCTTCTCCATCGCCGCCTCCGCCCTCCCAGTCGCCGGGGATTTCAGGATCTTCCTCATATCTGGAAGCTCCTTCCAGGGTATATTCCATTTCGGCAGTCTCGTCTACCATGGCTTCCAGAAGGCTTCCGTCAACAAGATAATAGCCTGTACAGGATTCTTTTCTGTCAAGGAAGTTGGTAATGGTATCGTTCTGGTGAAATTCAAGCTGATACCAGTACCCCTTTACTCCCTCCTTCTTTGTTCCGTCCGGCTGATAGCCTGCCATTTTATTGAGAAAAGCGCCTGTTGCAGTCACACTGCCTTTGGCCGAACTGCAAAGAAAGATAAAAGGATCTTTTTTTGTTCCTTTTCCCTTAAAGGGTTCTGTATCTCCGTCCAGTTTCTGATAAAACATGGGCGTTCCGTCTGTAATGTCGCTTTCATTGGGATTTGGTTCCGGGTCGATTGCTTCAATCTCTTCATCCGTGATCTCATCTGAAAATTCCGGCTCCGGGGTCAGGGAAGGCTCCGGCAAAGGAGTTGGTTCTACGGAAGGGGTTGGCGTCACACTGCTGCCGTCGCCAAACTCTATGTCACCTGATCCTTCCGTATTTTCATCTGGGGGAACTGTTTCCCCGCCTGTTCCATCATCACCCTGATTTTCCTGGCTTTCTCCGGAAGCTTCGCCGGAGGTAAAATCTTCAGAAGAAAAAGTGGTATCTCCCACACTTTCTATCTCCTGCTCCTCCATTGTCAGCATAGCCAGTATGGGCTTCATAGCTGCCGCAGCAAGGTAATTTCCATTGATACTTCCCTCAAGGAACGCCAGCTCATCCATATCTTCTTCGTCTTCTCCTGAGCTTCCTCCTGCAGGAATATCAGGAAGAACAGAATCCTCCTCTTCAATAGGGCCTCCGTTCTGCAGGCTTTTCAGTCTGTTGATGGCCGTATTCAGATTTTGTTCCTGCTGCTGTTTTTTTAATTTTGCAATGTTCAGTTCCATCTGCACCAAAGTCATGTCAAAAGAAATCAGCTTATCTCCCTTTTTAACTGTATCACCCTTCTGTGCATAGATTTCCTGAACGATCATATCTTTATCTACAATAATATTCTGAGATACGTTTGTCACTATATTTCCGTCCAGCATAGTATCGTCCATATAATAAGGAGACGCCAGACTTTCCACAGCCACGACCGATACTGTGTCCTGATTATTCTGGCGGAAATAATAAGCTGCGCCTGCAGTGCCTCCTGCCGCAAGAGCTGTCACCAGTACCCCGATTAAGATTTTTTTGCCTGTCTTCATGGCTTCACCTCTTTTCCTGGAGCACGCCGTCCCGGATCGTCACCACCCGTTTGGCATGGGCTGCAATATCCGCGTCATGGGTGATCATCAGAACGCTTACTCCCTCATCGTTCAGCTTCTGGAAAAGCTCCATAACCTGTGCGCCGGACTTACTGTCCAAAGCTCCGGTAGGCTCGTCCGCAAGAAGAAGCTTTGGATTATTCACTATGGCCCTGGCAATGGCAACACGCTGCATCTGTCCTCCCGAAAGCTGGTTGGGACGAAAATCCACACGGTCGGAAAGCCCTACGCGGTCAAGAGCTCTCAGAGCTCGTTCTCTTCGTTCCTTCTTAGGTACATGAGCATAATTTAAAGGCATTTCCACATTTGCCAAAGCAGACTGCCTTGGAAGAAGATGGAAGCTCTGAAATACAAACCCGATCTTTGTAAGGCGGATATCTGACATGGTATTCTCTGAGCATGATCGGATATCCTGCCCATCCAGAATAAACTCTCCCTTTGTTGCCTGATCCAGGCAGCCGATAATGTTCATAAGAGTTGTTTTTCCTGAACCGGAAGGCCCCATGATGGCCACATATTCTCCCTCCTCCATGGAAAAATCCACATCCTTAAGAACCGGAACTGTCATTTTTCCCTGTTGGTAATCCTTATAAATACCATGTAATTCAAGAATCATTCCATGACCTCCATGTCTTCGCCTTCGGGAACCAGGATCTCATCCTGGGGAATGGCTTCTGCCATGCCAGGATCGTCCATGTATTCTTCTCCCTCGATCATCATACCGTCTTCCATAGACCCGTCGTCATACGTTTCCTCATCCACGGCATTTCCTTCCTCATATAACTCAGTGTCCTCATAGATCTCATCTTCATAGGCCTGGTCTTCCTCCATATTGGGTTCTATATCCTCAGGAAAAGCCTCGTCGTCTACGATACCGGAATCTTCCATATCTTCTTCTGTAAGATCTGTATCTGAATCTTCCACTGGATTCATATCTATGGCTTCTTCCGCGTTATTGGTTGTTCTCATCCCCTCTTCAAGAAGCTCAGAAGGATAGGCAATACTGTCTTTCTTACTAAGGCCGTCTGCAATCTCGTATTCTCCCAGAACCTCGTCATACTGTCCCAGGATCACGCTTCTCTTTTCCAGACGCTTGTCCTTATCAACCGCCCACACATAGGGACTGTTAGTATCTGCGTCCACAATATAATATTCACTAAGCCACAGTCCTTCTTTTTTGTCCTCCTGGCCTTCGTCTCTCTCTATATACACATGCTGCCCCAGCATCATCCCCTCAGAGGATTCCAGATTTACATAGAAAGGATATGTACTGGAAGTAGTCTGAGAATCATCGCCCGCCGCAGTCATTCCCCACATATAAGAAGCATCATTATTCTGTGAGTTGGCGCTGTCTCTGTCCACTGATCCCATGGTACCCTTCCAGATCTGATTCTCGTCCACACGGGACCGGATGATCACAGGATCTCCTTCAATAATACTGTCCGCATTCATTTCGTTGATAGTTCCCTTAACCCGGTAGGCTCCTGTGCTTAAAATCGTAATAAAGGCATTACTGCCATTTCCGCTGCCGGAATCAGAATAACTGAAGTCATCAGAAGTGTAATCCTCTGTACTTCCGTCTTCTGTGGTCATTTTGGATGTGTCGATCTTCTGGATCACGCCGTCAATCGAACTTCTCACCTCTGTATTTCCCATGGTATTCTGAAGTTTGGTAATCTCAGCCTGTTTGCTTTTCTGGCTGTATTCGTTCTTCTTCAGATTCATCTTGTTTGTTTCGATTTCTATGGTATAAGAAAGCTGATCGTCCTTTTTGGCAGATTTTTTTTCTTTTTCCAAAGTGGCGATCTGCTCCTTAAGGCTAGCTGCCTCATTTACAAGCCTGTCAAAATCAAGCTGTGCTTCTGCAAGGTCCTCCTGAATACTACTTAGATCGTACTCAAAAAGAAGCTGTCCCTGCTTCACTTCGTCTCCGGTCTTTACCTTCACTTCTTTGACAGCGCGGCCGTTTTCCAGTTCCACCTCCACGGTTTCTCTGGGTTCTACCACGCCGGCATACCGGTTTGTCACTCCTGACACCTGGCCAAGAAGCTGACTTATCTCTGTTACGTAAGCCATATCCTTGCTTTCTTCCTGTCGGTCAAAAAATCCCAGTTTCCAGCAGACTCCAACTCCGGCTCCGCCAATTATAAGAATCCCCAAAAGGACCAAAATACGTTTTTTCATAATCTGTCATTTACCTCCTGTCGATAAAGGTATCATCTGATTTTTTTATCATACCAGATTCCTCTTCAAAATAAAAGTCCTGGACAAAATCAGCACAGTTTTCACAATTTTTTCACTTTTTATGTAAATTCTCCCTGTCCAATGATACCAAACGGCAAAGGGCCTTCCGTATTTTTGACTTTTCCCTGTTTTTCTGATAAAATAAAGAGGAATATTTTGGAAAGGAAAGAAATCTATGAAGATCGCAAAAGGTCTGATTCCATTTCTTCTGCTTATCTTTGCCGTATCTATGGTTATCGGCTGTTCTCACACAGATAAGACAGACGTTAAGGGAGTCATCACAAACGAACTGGATCTCCTGAAGAACCTGGATTCGGATACTGCTCAAAAATACATTTCCCATACAGAGCTGTTTCCTGACGCCACAGAAAAAACCGAACTTTCCAAGGAAGTAGAAGAAGTTTTTTCCCTCTTTTTTCAGGATTTCGATTACAGGATCCTGGGCATCCATGCCGGCAAAGACAAAAAAGAAGCCACTGCCAGCCTTGAACTCACTACCATTGACGCCAAGGCTCTTGCCAGAGATTATGTAGCCTCTCACCTTACAAACGCCATCCTTACGGCTGCTGATACGGCTTCCAAAAACACAGAAGAAAGCTCCAGCTCTCTTGAAGAACGGTATCTGATCCTCAATGAGCTTTTAAAGGAGAACAAGTACGAAACTGTAAAAACTAAATGTACCCTTACTCTTGTTGACACAGGTACAGACCAGAAGGAATGGGAAATCCAGCGTACTCATGATCTGGAAAACAGTCTTGTCGGCGGTCTTATTACTTATCTTTCTGACAGTGATCTCCTGACACCGGAGGAAACACTGACCGTCTACCTAAATACCCTAAAAACAATGAATCTGGATCAAATGAGTAATTATCTTGGTCTGGAAAGCCTTTTGTCCACCTCTGACGATGCCAAAAACGCCATTGCTGCCGCTCTGGTTGACAGAATGCACAAAACCTTTGACTTTAAGATCACAGGATCTGATATCTCCGGCTATCAGGCTACTGTGGAAGCAGACATCACCACCTTTGACAGTAACGCAATCCTCAGCGACTATCAAAAGGAACTGGAAGAATACCTTTCTTCTCCTGACGCTGTGATCGACGGCGCCCAGAAACGTTATAATCATTCTCTGGAACTGCTTCTGAAAAATATTGAAAATAATGATGGAACTCTTACCCATCCTTCTATTTTTTATCTTGCCAACGACGGAGCGTCCTGGAAGCTCCGTGACGACGGACAGGCTATCGGCATAGGAATTTTTGGTGATCTTAGCACGACTCCTGTTTCAGATGAGGAAGAATCCTAAGCAAAAACCCCTTCCAACCGGATCACATTCCGGCAGCAAGGGGTTTTCTTTTTTTATTCTTCTGTTTTTTCTTCTTCTTCTGCAAGCTCCAGACCCAGCTCATCAAGCTGAACGTCGCTTGCCCTGCTTGGAGACTGTGTCATCAGACAGGAAGCATCCTTCACCTTCGGGAAAGCGATCACGTCGCGAATGCTGTCCACCTTAGCCATAAGCATTACAAGACGGTCAAGACCATAAGCCAGTCCTGCATGAGGCGGCACGCCGTATTTAAACGCGTTCAGAAGGAAGCCAAACTGTTCATATGCAGATTCCTCCGTAAAGCCTAGCATCTGGAACATTTTTTCCTGGATATCGTTCTGGTGGATTCTGACGCTTCCTCCACCAATTTCGTTGCCGTTCAAAACAATATCGTATGCTTTTGCACGCACCTTACCCGGATCTGTATCAAGAAGAGGAAGATCCTCCTCCATAGGCATGGTAAATGGATGGTGCATTGCTGTATAACGGTTTTCTTCTTCATTCCACTCCAGAAGCGGGAACTCTGTCACCCATACAAAGCGGTATTCATTTTTGTCCAGAAGCTCCATCTGTTTCGCAAGCTCCACACGAAGAGCTCCCAGTACATCATAAACCACTTTATTTTTGTCTGCGGCAAAAAGAAGCAGATCTCCCGGTTTACCTTCCATTGCAGCAACAAGAGCGTCCATTTCCTCTTCTTTCATGAATTTTGCAAAAGAAGATTTTCTTGTTCCGTCTTCTGCAATAGCAATATAGGCAAGTCCCTTTGCGCCATAGCCCTTTGCAAATTCAACCAGCTTGTCGATTTTCTTTCTTGGCATCTGGCCCTGTCCCTTCGCATTGATTCCGCGAACAGTTCCGCCTGCTTCCAGAGCTCCTTTGAACACTACAAATTCACAGTCTTTTACTGTTTCGCTTACATCATGAAGTTCCATGCCGAAACGCATATCCGGCTTGTCGGAACCGAAACGGTCCATAGCCTCCTGCCATGTAATTCTCTGGATCGGAAGAGATACCTCTACCCCAAGAACCTCTTTAAAAACATAGGCCAGATATCTCTCATTTACATCAATAACGTCATCCACATCTACAAAAGACAGCTCCATGTCGATCTGAGTAAATTCCGGCTGACGGTCTGCACGAAGATCCTCGTCACGGAAGCAACGCGCGATCTGAATATAACGGTCATAACCGGAGCACATCAGAAGCTGCTTATAAAGCTGCGGAGACTGGGGTAGACCATAAAAAGATCCCGGATGTACTCTGGAAGGAACCAGATAATCTCTTGCTCCCTCTGGAGTTGTCTTGCCAAGGATCGGAGTTTCAACCTCCAAAAAGCCTTCTTCTGCAAAAAACTTTCTTGTCAGCATAGCAATCTGGCTTTTCAGCATCAGGTTTCTCTGAAGATCCGGTCTTCTAAGATCAAGGTAACGGTATTTCAAACGGATCTCATCCTTTGTTTTGCTGTTTTCCTCAATGGGGAAGGGCGGAACCTCGGACTCTGCAAGAACCCGAAGATCATTAGCCCGAAGCTCGATCTCTCCTGTTGCAAGATTCTCATTTACTGCGCCGCCTCTTTTTTCAACAATACCGGTAACAGCGATTACAAACTCGCTTCTCAGCTTTCCAGCCTTTTCAAAGCCTTCCTCATCAATGCTTCCGTTTTCAAAGATCACCTGCATGATACCGGAACGGTCTCTAAGATCCACAAATACAATACCGCCTTTGTTTCTGGCTTTCTGAACCCAGCCCATCAGCGTTACTTTGCTGCCTGTCATCTCTTTTGTGACTTCTGCACAGCGGCAGGTTCTGTGCAGTCCCTTCATACTTTCTGCCATGGTCTTTACTCCTTTTTATAGTTTATCCCGGAAAAACTCAACAAACTCTGTATAGCCTTCGCTCATCATCTGTTCTTTCTGGAATTTCTTGTTTTTCTTCATAATAGAAAGATTTACCTGGATTCCCTCTCTTCTTTCCTCTTCCGCCTGTTTCAGAATTGTCAGAAGCTTATCAGCAGGCATATTTTTCTCGATCAGATATGCTTTTTTTGTTCCTGCTCCTGGAACCTCGTAGCCTCTTTCTAAAAGCAGCATAACAATACGCTCAAATCCAATGGAAAATCCGCAGGCAGAGGTATTCTGTCCGGTAAATTTACCGATCATTTCATCATAACGTCCGCCGCCGCCTACGCTGCCGCCAAATTCGTCCATTGCAATCTCAAAAATCGGACCTGTGTAATAGGACATTCCGCGCACCAGTGTAGGATCAAAGGAAATCTTAAAGTCTGCGCTCTTCACTGCGTCTACAGAAGAAATAATGGTTTCCAGATCTCCTGCAACCTTCGGATCAAGAACGTCCTTCAGTTTCTCTTTGCAGTAACGTACGCCTTCAATATCAGAAGTGATCTCACGGAACATGCCCAGATACGTATCAATACTTTCTTTTGCAAAACCTTCTTTTTCAAGCTCTGCAGCTACGCCTTCAAGACCGATCTTATCCATTTTGTCAAGAATAATAAATACTGTATCAAAGCTTTCTTCCGGGAATCCGCTGTACGCTGCCATTGCCTTCAGAATTTTTCTGTCATTAATACGGATAGTAAAATTATGGAAATCAAGCTTGCCAAGAAGAGTTGTGGTAGCAAGAACAAGTTCAATTTCCGCAAGATATGTGGGCTCGCCCAAAATATCAATATCGCACTGCATAAACTGACGGAAACGTCCTCTCTGAGGACGGTCTGCTCTCCAGACGTTTCCCATCTGCAGCGCCTTAAAAGGGGAAGGAAGCTCATTGGCATGATTGGAATAATATCTGGAAAGAGGTACGGTCAGATCGTAACGAAGCCCGGAATCCACCAGATCTGCTTCTGTTTCTGCAGTTTCCAGTTTCAGCTTTTCTCCTCTTTTCAGGATTTTAAAGATCAGCTTTTCGTTTTCTCCGCCCTGTTTGCTGCTTAAGTTTTCAATATGCTCCACGCAGGGAGTTTCAATGGAAGAAAATCCAAACTTTCCATAAGTCTCACGGATCATGTTCATCACATAATTACGGATTTCCATCTCCTTTGGTAAAATGTCTTTCATACCAGTTACTGGTTTTTTCTTTAATGCCATGCCTGCCTCCTGTTATTGTTTTTTATGTATCACTCTCTGAAATGCAAGAAATACTTCCATATCAAAGTTTTTAATCTCATCAATCATAAGTTCCATGACAGTTGAAGTATCAAAGGCGCTTCTGTAGGGACGGTCTGAACTTAAAGCTGCAAACACGTCGCACACTCTTAAGATCCTTCCTCCAATTGGGATCTCCTCTCCTGTCAGATTATACGGATAACCTGTACCGTCATAATTCTCATGGTGATATAAAATACTTTCCAGGACAAACTTAGAATATCCCTGTCCCTTCAGCTCTTCATATCCCAAAGCAGAATGCATACGGACGTACTTCAGTTCTTCGATCATAAGAGGATCCCGTTCCCGTCCGTTAATATATTCTGTCAGCCGGAGCTTGCCGATATCATGAAGCATTCCGGCAAGAGCAAGCTCGTAACATACTTTTTCATCCAGCCCCATTTCTGAGGCCACCGCATACGCAAGGTTACTGACCACGATTCCATGATTCAGTTCGGCCGACAGATCAAAATCAAGTATCCTGTCCGATGTCTTCAGCGCTTCCGCACGTGCCGTACCCAACGTGTACACCTCCTGTCCTAAAGCCATTTCTCAATTCCCACCCGTTTTCTCTCGATCATTTCATCGATCCGGGCTATATAGTTTGATACGTCCTTCACATTTTCGACCCGCTCAATTCTCTGTCCATGGTCAAAGACCAGTTTAGAGGATCCGCCGGCGCCCAATGCAATAATCGGTTGTTTCTCTTCCATAATTAGTATATTGTAAATCCCTGCTTTGTCAACCTCTGCATAGCCTACATTTTCGAAATTTCCCTTCATATTCTTCTGTCTGTAAAGATAATAGGGACCCATTTCCATTTCATAGGCTGTTTTCATGGTCATATCCATAATTTCCTGGTTGTTTTCAAAAGTCATTTCCTGATACTGATCCTTAAACATGTTCAGCCGCGCCGCACGTTTCACAGCCAGGGAATGAACCGTTATGCTGTCAGGCTTCAAAGTTCTGATCTCATCCAGAGTATGGGCAACTTTTTCTTTGTCCTCTCCTGGAAGTCCTACGATCAAATCCATGTTAATGTTGTCAAATCCACATTCTCTTGCCAGAAGAAAGGCCTTTTTTGTCTCTTCTACTGTATGGCGTCTTCCGATGATATCAAGAGTTTCCTGATTCATGGTCTGAGGATTCACAGAAATTCTGGTAACTGGATACTGACGGATCACCTGGAGTTTTTCTCTTGTAATACTGTCAGGCCGTCCTGCTTCAATGGTAAATTCCGCAAGATCCCTGCATCCAAAATTTTCCATAAGAGAATCCAGAAGACGTTTCAGCTGTTCCGGCTCCAAAGTGGTGGGAGTTCCTCCGCCGATATATACTGTGTCCAGCTTCCGTCCTTTTTCCTTCATGATACGGGCAACTGCCTGGATTTCTTTACAGAGCGCGTCCAGATAAAGATTCACACGGTCTTTCCACTGTTTCAAAGGATAAGAGCTAAAAGAACAGTAAAGGCAGATACTTGGACAAAAGGGAATTCCTACATAAAGACTGTAGCCGTTTTCATAGTCAATATCCTTCAGGATTTCTCTTTCTCTGTTTGCAATGGAAACTGCAAGGGCTGTCTTTTGCGGGCTTACCAGATAAAGTTCCCGCATTTTTGCTGCCGTCTCGGCATTGCTCATTCCAGATTCGATCATTGCCATTGCAAGCTTTGCCGGACGGATTCCTGTCAGGTTTCCCCAGGGAAGTGTTCTTCCAGTAAGTTTTACAAGGATGCGGTACAATACCTGCTTGATGATATCCTTCTGTTCTTTCCGAAGAGTATGAGCTTTTTCTTTCTCTTCCTCTTTACAGGAAAGAAGGGCATCCGAAGACTGCCCCTTAATCACCTCTCCACTTGCAACGCCCTTGTGTTCTCCATTCTGGTAATGGATCAAAAAGCTCTGTTCTTCTTTTTCTACAGTAAACGAAAGATCTGCATTCTCTTCCTCTTCTGCCTCATCATAAGAAACAAGAAGCTCCGCCTCCGGGTAAAAGGCCCGGATCAATTCATAAATATCATGTTCAAATTCTCTGTTTTTAAACAGAATCCTGATCTTATACAAATGAATTATACCTCTTTTCATAACCAATGGTGGTGGACATGTCGTGCCCCGGATAAACTTCTGTTTCTTCTGGAAGATTGTCCACCAGTTTATGAAGGCTCTCTACGATCCTGGACATACTTCCCCCTGGAAAATCTGTTCTTCCCACAGAACCGTAAAACAAAGTATCTCCGCTGAAAAGGATGCCCTCGTCTTCCAGATAATAGCAGCAGCTTCCTTCTGTATGTCCCGGGGTATGAAGCATCTGAATGGAAAAGCCTGCTGCTTCAAAAACATCCAGATCAGAAAGAAGTTTATCTGCCTTCAAAG
Source organism: uncultured Blautia sp. (assembly GCF_937880195.1). Classification (GTDB taxonomy): domain Bacteria; phylum Bacillota; class Clostridia; order Lachnospirales; family Lachnospiraceae; genus Blautia_A. The sequence continues at coordinate 13,566 of NZ_CALFLA010000035.1, read as the reverse complement.
AACAGACGCGGTTTCCATATCCAGACAGATTCACAGATGGATCCAAAAGGGTTCCTGATTCTTTTTCACAGGCATAAACAGGTATCTGAAATTCCTTCCTGACTTCCTCTGCGGCCAGAATATGGTCATAATGTCCATGGGTAAGGAGGATCGCCGCAGGATGCGCCTGCATTTCTTTTATTTTGGATGAGATCACTTCTGCATGATCTGCAGGATCAATAATAAGAAGTTCTCCTGTTTCTTTATTTTTCAGTAAATAACAGTTGGTTGACACGGAACCAAGAATGCATTTCTGAAGATCTGCGTTTTTCATTTTGTCTCTCTCTTTCTTCCCAGAAATCAGCCGGTGGTTCGTTCCACATCGATCACGCTTTCAATCTGACGGATTTTTTCTATCAGAGAAGCCAGCTCCTCCTTGCTTCCTACCTCAAAGCTGACAGAAATAGTCGCCTTATCCTGTTTGTTTGTACGGCAGTTCATATTTTTCATGTCGATCTTGCGCTCTGTAAAAAGCTTGGAAAGATCCACAATAAGGCCGGTACGGTTGTTGGCAAAAATACGAAGCTCCGCCATATATTTCTCGGAAGTCTTTGCATCTGACTGCCATTCCGCCTCAATAAGCCTGCTTCTGTCAGTTTCAGACATGTTCAGTACATTGACGCAGTCTGTACGGTGAATGGTGATTCCCCTGCCCCTGGTGACAAAGCCCACGATCTCGTCTCCCGGAATAGGGCTGCAGCATTTAGAAAAACGGACGGCCACATCATGAATACCGCGAACTACAATTCCGCCCTTTGATTTTACAAGGCGGAGTTTTTCCTGAGCGTCAGAAGCCGCCTCCAGAACCTCCTGGTCTGTGATCTTTTTGGCGTGTTCCTTCTCATAAGCCTCCATCAGCTTATTAAAGACCTGGCCTTCTTTCAGACCTCCATGTCCGATAGCTGCCAGCACAGAGTCCCAGTCCCGGAAACCATATTTATGCATAACCGCTTCCATATACTGGCTTTTTGTATAGGAGCCTATTTTGTATCCCTTTGTTTTGGCATACTGGGCAAGCATCTCTTTTCCTTTTAGGATATTGTCTTCCTTCAGTTCTTTTTTGAACCACTGGTTGATCTTATTTTTTGCCTGGGTGCTTTTTACCAGTTTCAGCCAGTCCCGGCTTGGTCCCTGAGAATTCTGAGATGTGATGATCTCAATTCTGTCGCCGTTCTGAATCTCATATTCAATAGGAACCAGCTTGCCGTTGACACGGGCTCCTACCATACGGTTTCCTACTGCGCTGTGTACGCTGTAAGCAAAATCAATAGGAGTAGAGCCTGCCGGAAGGGTCTTAACGTCTCCCTGAGGCGTAAAGCAGTAAACACTGTCTGCAAAAAGATCCAGATCGTTTTTGAGAAGGCTCATAAACTCCCTGTTATCCGACATATCTCTCTGCCACTCCAAAATCTGACGGAGCCAGTTCAGCTTTTCTTCTTCGCTCTTTCCTACCGGCGCTTTTCCGTCGGAAGATTCCTTATATTTCCAGTGAGCCGCAATACCGTATTCCGCAGTTTTGTGCATCTCATAGGTTCTGATCTGGATTTCAAAAGGCTGTCCGCTGGGACCGATCAGCGTCGTATGAAGAGACTGATACATGTTCGGCTTCGGCATGGCAATATAATCCTTAAACCGCCCCGGAATGGGTTTATACATCTCATGGATCACGCCAAGAGCCGCATAACAGTCCTTTACGTTATCTACCAGAATCCGCACAGCAAACAGATCATAGATCTGGTCAATGGTTTTGCCCTGATTGACCATTTTTTTGTAAATACTGAAAAAGTGCTTGATCCTTCCGTCAACCTGAGCTACAATCCCGGCATCCTCCATATGTCGTTTTACCTGCTTTACAATGCCGTTGACAAATTCCTGTCTCTCGCTTTTGCGGAAAGAGATTTTGTCTACAAGATCATAATATACATCCGGCTTCAGGTATTTCAGAGAAAGGTCGTCCAGCTCCACCTTGATCTTGGAAATACCAAGACGCATGGCAATGGGCGCATAGATATCCATGGTCTCCCTTGCCTTTTCCTGCTGTTTCTCCGGCCGCATATACTGCAACGTACGCATATTGTGAAGACGGTCTGCAAGTTTGATCAGGATTACCCGGATATCCTTGGCCATGGCAAGAAACATCTTCCTCAGATTCTCTGCCTGAAGCTCCACCTTATCCTTAGAATAATTCAGCTGTCCCAGCTTGGTAACGCCGTCTACCAGAAGCGCCACCTCAGAACCAAATTCCTTTTCTACTTCTTCATAAGTCATCCAGGTATCCTCAACCGCATCATGAAGAAGTCCTGCTACAATGGTTTCCTTATCAAGCTCCAGATCCGCCAGTATGATTCCTACGCAGAGAGGGTGAATGATATAGGGTTCCCCCGACTTCCGCTTCTGATCCTTATGAGCCTCTTTAGCAACCTCGTATGCCTTCTGTATCATGGTAATATCCGTAGATGGATGATATTTTTTTACACTGGAGATCAGTTCCTGATACAGTTCCTCCGGACTTGTAAAATCACTCATGGACTTTACGGCTGCATCTGCCTTTTTTACAGTTTCCAGCTTTTCTGCTTCTGTCAGTCCGGCTTTTTTATTTAGCTGTATGTTTTTATCTTTTTCCGCCATTCTCTCCCACCTGCCTGATATTCTATCTGTCTGTGGTCAATGACCAGTTATTTGCCCTCATAGCAGATTACAGAATCCACATCATAACCTGCCAGTTTCTCACGTCCCTTAAGCCCTGCAAGTTCCATCAAAAATACGATCTTCACAACCTCTCCGCCCAGCTCTTCGATCAGCTTTACCGCAGCCTCTACCGTACCTCCGGTAGCGATCAGGTCGTCGATAACCGCAACCTTTTGTCCCGGCTTAATGGAGTCCTTGTGCATTTCAATCTCAGCGCTGCCGTATTCCAGATCATAGCTCATAGAAACCGTCTCGCAGGGCAACTTGCCCTTTTTGCGGACAGGTACAAAAGCTTTGTGAAGATTATATGCAATGGGAACGCCGAACATAAAGCCTCTTGACTCTGTTCCTACGATCACGTCAACATCTACATCCTTCAGACATTCCTGCATAGAGTCAATGGCCAGCGCCAGTCCATCCGCATCCTGCAGAATACTTGTCACATCACGAAAAATAATTCCCGGCTCCGGAAAATCCGGGATGCTTCTTACATAATCCTCAATTTTCTTCATAGTACCGTACCTCCGCCTGTTTTATTTATCACGGTGATCCACCGTATTTTACATAATAAATCCAGATAAGTATATCACTTTTTACTCATGGAATCAATCCAAAACCCGACAGGGATCACCAAATACCGCCATTTGGCGCTGCTGATGTCAGAAATAATTTCGAATCACAGCTTGAAGGCTTTCTCTTCCCTGATACACGTTGATCTCCGGGTAATATGTTACAGAAACAGTCTCCCGCCCGCTTACATACTGAAAAAATTCCTGGCCATTTCCAAAATACACCCCATCCACAGATGCTCCTGAAGGATCCACAAGGCGCATTTTTACCACATTCTGATTCTTGCCAAAAATTCTCATATTTAAAACACGAAGGCCTTTCTGTGCAAAAAGAGGCTTTGTATTTCCTTTTCCAAAGGGTTCCAGCACAGAAAGCTGATCTGTCAGTTCTCTGGAAAGATAAGAAACAGGCATGGGAACGTCAATGGTCACCTTAGGCGTCAGAGCCTCCTCTGTCAAAGTGCAGATCTCATTCAGCCGTTTCCGAAAAGGCTCTACATTTTCTTCTTTCATAGAAAGCCCTGCCGCCATAGGATGTCCTCCAAACTGTTCCAGAAACTCTCTGCATTTTACCAGCTCGTCATACATGGAATAAGCCTCTATGGATCTGCCGCTGCCTTTTACCCCATTTTCCGACCGGGTAAGCACAAAAACCGGTTTATAATATTTTTCTCTTAAACGGCCTGCAATAATTCCCGCAAGACTTTCATGGCAGTCTGGAAGATAAACCACCAGAACAGGGTCCTTGTAAAGTCCGGCATTTTCAATCAGACGGATCGCCTCTTCCTTTCCTTCTTCTGTCATTGCTTTTCTGCTTTGATTTAAAGCCACAAGATCTCCCGCCTCTTTTGCCGCCGTATCTCCATCTGCGGCACAAAGAAGGGATAGTGCTCTGGAAGCTGTGTCAAGCCGTCCACTGGCATTGATGCAGGGTCCCAGCACAAATCCTACGTGATAAGCGGTAATTCTGTCTCCCTCAAGTCCGTTTGCATTGATCAGAGCCTTAAACCCTTTATTTTTTGTACAGGCCAGGCGCTTCAGTCCTTCCTTTACTATGATCCTGTTTTCTCCCTGAAGATCCATTACGTCTCCCACAGTAGCCACTGCCGCAGCTTCAGAAAACTCCAGGATCTCTTCCCTGTTTATTCCCCAGGTTTCATAAAGAGCCCATATAAGCTTCCAGGCCACCACGGCTCCGCATATATTCTTATTGGGATAAGGACAGTCCTGCTGTTTTGGATTGATCAGCGCGTCTGCTTCTGGAAGGATCCAACGTCTCCCTTCTTCTGTATCTTCGTAGGGAATATCATGATGATCTGTAACAATTACCGTCATTCCTCCCTCCTTTGCCTGGGCGATCTCTTCCGATGCGGCAATTCCGTTATCACAGGTGATGATCGTATCAATCTGATCCTTTAGAGCTTTTTCAATCAACTGACTGTGAAGCCCATATCCGTCTTTTACCCGGTCTGGGATATAAGTGTCAACCTTTGCTCCCAGCCGTTTCAAACCTGTGAGGAGAATATACGTAGCTGTTACTCCGTCAATATCATAATCTCCGATAATCCTTATTTTTTCTCCTGAGCCTATTTTTTGTTTCAGGATTTCTACAGCTGTATCTATGTCCTTTAACAGCCAGGGAGAAGGAATTTCTTCCATGGTCCCATACAGATATGACCGGATATTATCCATTCCCTCCACATCCCTGTTACGGATGAGACGGGCGATCACCGGATCAATCCCAAAGGTGCGTCCGATTTCCTGGAAATCCGCTTTTTTTGCCATTACTACCCATTTTTCCATTATAATCTCCTGCTAAAAACATGCCCCAGGACAGCATTACTGCCCTGGGACCTTTTTTGATCTTATTCTTTTTATTCTTGTCCTGAAGAAGAATTCTTTTCTGCTTCCTCACGGGCAATACGTTCTGCTACTCTTTTGCGGTTTTTCTTCTTTGGCTGCTTCTGTCCATTTACAATTCTGGAAACAGCCTCTGGAGAAGTTGCTTTTTCTTCTGCTGCAGTCTGCTGTACAATAGCTGCCTGCTTCTTTCCAAATCCCTGTTTCATAACCAGCCACAGTGCTCCTGTAATACATACAGAAGAATATGCTCCGCAGATAATTCCTGCCATCAGCGGAAGCGCAAACTCACGGATAGAAGATACGCCCATAATAAAGAGGGCCGCTACCATCACAAAGGTAGTCAGAGAAGTATAAATACTTCTTGTAAGGGTCTGTGTGATACTTTCGTTTACAATCTCTGTCAGGTCTGCACGAGAGCCTTTTCTCTTCAGATTCTCACGGATACGGTCAAAAATAACGATGGTGGCATTGATACTGTATCCTACGATAGTCAGCATACATGCAATAAATGTGTTTCCTACAGAAACCCTTGCCAGGGCATAAAATGCAAATACTACAAGTACGTCATGCACCAGGGCAAGAACTGCGCTTCCTGCAAACCGGATGTCTTTGAAACGTAACCAGATGTAAGCAAGCATACAGAGGGTTGCCACAAGAACTGCCACAAAGGCATCCTGTCTCATTTCTGAGCTGACTGTGGAAGAAATACTTTCGGAAGTGATGAGAGTTTCATCTACGTCAAATTTCTCCACCATTGTATTATTCAGAGCCTCTCTCTCATCCTGTGAAAGAGCCCGTGTTTTGATCACAACCTGATTGGTTCCTACAACCTTTGTAGGCTGTACGTTCTTATCTCCTGTTACCGCTTCTACAACCGGAGTTACCTCGGAATCAATTTTCTTAATATCCATATTCTCGTTAAAGGTAACGGTTGTTGCAGTACCGCCGGAAAATTCCAGACTGTAATTTAAAATACTTCCGTCTGTTTTCTGATGGATCATCATAGATACAGGACCTACCAGAATCAGTACCAGAGAAATAATAAAGAAGATGTTTTTCTTTCCTACAAAATTAATAGATTTTCTCTTCTTAGCTCTTCCGTAGAATTTTTCATCCTGGATGCCGACTGCATACATAGCGTTCATTACCAGGCGTGATACTACCAGGGCAGTAAACATAGAAACTACAATACCAAGCGCCAGCGTATAAGCAAAGCCCTTCACAGTACCGGAACCAAGTCCCATTAATACACCAGAAGCGATCAGGGTTGTCACATTTCCGTCAACAATGGCAGAAAACGCCTTGGAAAATCCAGATTTGATCGCTGTTCTGACAGAACTTCCTTCTGCGATTTCCTCCTGGATACGCGCATAGATAATAACGTTTGCATCCACAGCCATACCGATTCCAAGAATAATACCTGCAATACCCGGAAGTGTCAGGGTAATATCAAAGGCATTCAGAGTAATCAGCGTGATTGCTGTATAAAGGATCAGGGCAATGGCTGCCACAAGTCCAGGGATTCTATATACAAAGATCATGAACAGGATTACAATAGCAAGACCAATAGCTCCTGCAGTTACGCTTGTAGAAATTGCCTCTTCTCCAAGCTGTGCGGCAACAACACTGGAACGAAGCTCTTCAAGTTCCAGGCTCAGAGAACCGATACGGATATAGGAAGCAAGGTTCTGCGCTTCCTCCACATCTTCCATACCATTGATCTCAGCCTGTCCGCCTGTAATTGCTTCCTGTACTGTAGGCGCGCTTAAAACCGAATTGTCATAAATAATGGCTATCTGTTTTCCTACATTAGCTTCTGTAGCCTCTGCAAATTTCTTCTTTCCTTCATCAGTAAGTTTCAAACTTACCACATACTCTCTGCTGCTTCCGTCCTCTTTCTGGTAAGCGCCGCCCTGTGCGTCCGCCACATCAGTACCTTCCAGAACAACAGAACCGGCTTCCCGGATCTCCTCCAGACTTCTTGCAAGAACATAGTTGTCTTCGCCAGGAACAAAGTTTTCATTTCCATCTTTATCTGTCTGTTCGATAAAGCAAAGTGAACCAGGCTTTCCAAGATCGTTAAGGATCTTATCCGCGTCTGTTACGCCCGGGATCTCAACCGTAATACGATTGTCGCCTTCCTGATATGCCTGAGCTTCTGTACTATACTGTTCCACACGCTTCTGCATCTTGTAGACAGTATCTGACATTTCTTCTTTACCTGGATTTTTTTCTTTTGCCTGGTATGTAATACTTACACCACCTGACAGATCAAGACCAGTATGAATATTTTTTGCTGATCCGGTTCCTGTAGGGCCAAGACCCACAGCGGCTGTGTAGCACAGGAAAGCCGTAATGATCATAGTCAGGGCCAGTACAATGACTCCTCTTTTTTTCTTCATTGTTCGTTCCCTTCTTTTTTTGTAAAGTCCCGAAGGCTGCAAAAGCGGCTCTTCGGGCTGATTTATTTAGTCCGCAAGAGCGGCCTTAATCATGATCGCGCACTCCACACGTTTTCTCTGAAGCTCACATCCGATCTCATAATTACCTTTTACATCCTTCTGGAAATGGTATGCGTTTGCCGCGCATCCGCCGCTGCAGTAAAATCTTGCAAAACAGTCCTTGCAGGCTTCTTTTGTATAAACGTTGCAGCCTTTGAACTCTTCGCGTATCTGAGGACGGGTAATCCCTTCGTCTACATTTCCCATAAGGAATTCTTCTTCTCCCACAAACTGATGGCAAGGATACAGATCTCCCCAAGGAGTTACTGCCAGATATTCTGTTCCTGAACCGCATCCAGACAAACGTTTGTATACGCAGGGACCTCCTGTAAGATCAATCATAAAATGGAAGAAATTAAATCCTTTTCCTTCTTTTTCACGTTTGATCATTTCCTTTGCCAAAACGTCATATTCTTCCAGAATCTTGGGAATATCCTCTTCCCGGATAGCATAGGCTTCTTCCTCTGGCGCCACCACAGGTTCCACAGAGATCTGCTTAAATCCCAGATCTGCCAGATGAAGCACATCCTTGGAAAAATCAAGATTATGATGAGTAAAGGTTCCTCTTACATAATAATTATCCTGATTTCTGGATTCTGCAAATTTCTGGAACTTAGGCATAATAAGATCATAGCTTCCCGCGCCCTTGCGGAAAGGTCTCATATAGTCATGGACTTCCTTACGGCCGTCTACACTGAGAACTACGTTTGACATTTCTCTATTGCAGAATTCCATTACCTCGTCATCAAGAAGAACCCCGTTTGTCGTAAGAGTAAAACGGAAGTTTTTATTATGGATCTTTTCCTGTTCACGTCCATATTTAACCAAATCCTTTACAACCTGCCAGTTCATCAGCGGCTCGCCGCCAAAGAAATCCACCTCCAGATTCCTTCTGGATCCAGAATTGGCAATAAGAAAATCAAGAGCTTTCTTTCCAACCTCATATGACATCATAGCTCTTCTGCCATGATACTCTCCCTCTTCTGCAAAGCAGTAGCGACATGCCAAATTACAATCATGGGCAATATGAAGGCAAAGGGCCTTTACAACCGGCTTACTGTTTTTTGTAAACTCCTCAATGGCTCCCTCGTAAATATCTTTTGTAAAAAGCATTCCCTCTTCCTTCAGCTTCAGGCATTCAGAAACAGAAGTTTTGATATCCTCCTGGGAATACTTTTCCTGAAGAGCTTCAACGATCTTTTCCTCTGAAGCGCCTTCCTCTATATAAGGAAGCACATCATAAGTCACCAGATCTACCAGATGAATGCAACCGCTGTTAATATCAAGAACAATGTTATATCCATTGCTCTGGTATCTGTGAATCAGACTCATTTTTTTAATCCTTTCCTGTATATTCCGATTTTAACAAAACAAAGCGTACAAAGCCGCTTCAAATTCTCTGTTGCAAAAAAAGAAGCAGCGGATTTCACCCCGCTGCTTAACTGACTTCCTAAAAAATCGGCTTATTTATGCTCGCAGCTCTGATTTCCTACAGTACAGGAAGTTTTGCATGCTGACTGACAGGAAGTCTGGCATTCGCCGCATCCGCCTTTTTTTACTGTGTTCTGCAGATTCTTTGTATTTAATGTTTTGATATGTTCCATGGTATATCCTCCTTATGTATATAAAATTATCTGGGCATAGTATAGCATAAAATCTGTGTAAATAAAAGCCTTTTTTTAGCTTATGCCAGCATCCCTCCCAGGGCGCCGCCTCCCAGACACATGCAGAAGGTTGTTATAAGGTGAGAAAAACTCATATCCCATCTTCTCTGCGCCATAAAAGAAGCAAACACCAGCAAAAGAAAATAAGCAAGCCCTACAAAAAGCCCCCATAAATACTTATCCCTGCGCATTAGTCTTCCTGCCATAAATCCTCCTGCCAGACAGGAAACCACATACACCGCCACAATCCCTGCCGCCACAGGCGCTGCTCCCAGATCCAGGCGAAATACCAAAAATGACAGGATCAAAAGAAAAACGCCTGTCAGCCCATAGGCAACAAGAAGCGATTTTAAAAGGTTTTTTATTTTCATAATAACAGCCCTCCCCAGTAACATATATATGGGAGGGCTGTTTCTCATATGCTATTTATCTTTTTATTTTCTTTTACGAAGATAAAGGATTACTCCAATAATTATAATTGCCACAACCGCCAGAACAACAAATGCTCCGATAGGCGTATTGTCCCCAGTATTCACTGCGCCTACAGAATCTCCCTGATTCTTGTCATTGTTCTGCTGAGTTTCGTTTTCTGTGTTTGTGCCGGAGCTTGTATCCTGCTGCCCTGCAGACGTATCAGTGTCAGAATTATCCGTATTGTCTGATGACGGAGCTGTTGTGGCAGAGGGCGCTGTAGGAGCTTTAGACGGAGAACTTGGCTTGCCGTTATATCCATCCTCCTGAAGCTCTTCTCCTACAAGGGGTTTACTTCCTGCAATTCCAAATGGACTGAAAGAATGGGTGCTGAATACCATGGTACTGCCTTCCACGCTTGGAACAATGGTCTCCATAGCTCCGCTGTCCAGAAGATGCTCGATGGTATATGTATAACCAGCCTTTACGGGAACAGTAACACTGATATATTCTCCATCAGGGATTTCATATTCTGTGTTATTTTTCATGTCCCAGAGTTCAAACTCGTATGACTTAAATACGTTTGCCTCATCCTCATTGGTAAACTGATAATCAGCACCGCTGGTGGCACGGAACTGCACATACCAGGGAAGGTTGATTCCAGACACAGAAATTCCATTGCAGCTGTGATTTGCCATTGCCGCCTCTTCCTGCTCTTGCGGTGTAAGTTCTTCCTCCGCCTGATCCGGACGGGTATCCTCTTCCTCTTCTCTGTCAAAAATATTATCTTTATCTGCTTCCGGTGTTACTTCCGCCTCTGGTGTAACCGTTGGCTCCGGGGTCTCTTCCGCTTCAGGCGTTACTGTTGCCTCCGGGGTTGCTTCCGCTTCAGGCGTTACTGTTGCTTCCGGGGTTGTCTCTGCTTCAGGCGTTACTGTTGCTTCCGGGGTCGTCTCTGCTTCAGGCGTTACTGTTGCCTCCGGGGTCGTCTCTGCTTCAGGCGTTACTGTTGCCTCCGGGGTTGCTTCCGCTTCAGGCGTCACCGTTGCCTCTGGCGTCTCTTCTGCCTCTGGTGTCACTGTTGCCTCTGGAATTACATCAGATTCTGACTGCTCATTTCCTGTATTGTCTTCGCCTTCTGTATTTTCACTCTCCGTATCCTGATCCAGGCTTTCAGATTCCGTATTACTTTCCTGTTCTTCTGTTACTTCGTCGTTCTCTTCCTCGGACCATTCTTCCTGATCCTCTGTATCTTCTGTCTCTTCCTCCAGTCCGCTGACAACAACCGTAACACTTCCGTAAATTACATCAGAACTTCCGTCCCATCCAGAAATCATAGAAAGATCTACGGTACTGTTAGGTTTAAAGATCACATCATAAGTCTGTACCCTTTCTGAGGGTACACTGGAACTGTCTGCCCAGGACAGAGTTCCATAGTCGCTGGAAGGAAGACGAATTTCTGACAAAGGAACCGGCTGTTCAACAGTCACATTATCAGGAATCAGGCTGCTGACCTGAATGGTATCTCCTGCTCCCATAACTGCCATAGGCTGGATCTGGCCTGCTGCCAAAGCGGCAGCCAGTGCTGCTGCAGCAAAAAACTGTACGTTTCTCTTACCGTTATTCCTCTTCTTCATTCTAATTCCACCTCATCTATTTTATGCATCTGATATGCTTCACTGTTTTATATGTTTCAGAATCCAGATACTTATATATATTTTGTACCGGATAGTTATTCATCACTATAATATATCAAAGTTTTATCTTTTTGTAAATGTTTCGTAACAAATTATTTTATAATTCGACAAAGGCATTATATCATAGATATCTTTTTTTCGACACCCCTAAAATATCTTTTTTTAATATTTCCAAATTTTTACTGCATCATCAATGAAAACTGCATTATAATCCTTTTTACTTCTCCCATAACCTCATTGATACTTTCTTCTGTATCTCGCCAGTTATTTCTATTTATACCATCAGGATAAGAAGGACATACAAAAAATTCCGTTTCTGGAAAGGCTCTCTGGTAATACATTAACACTCGTCTTGCGTGATAAGATTTACAACAGAGTATAGCCTTTTTTACAGAAATCCCCGCCTCATCTGTTACACGCCTGGAAAGAAGGGCGTTTTCCCAGGTAAAGGTTGCATATTCCTCCTTTAAGATATTTTCCTGGTCTACACCGTTTTTAATCAGGACATCCCTCAGAAATTCCCATTCTGTCGCATAGTCTCCCTGGTAGAGTTCTGCTTTTTTTAATACGCCGGAAAACTTGCCAAGTGTCACACTGAATCTTCCGCTTGGAAGAACTCGTGAAGCAAATCCCTCTTTATATAAGGAAGCAGCCCTTTCCGCCATATGAGGATAACCGTTTCCCGGTACAAAAATCATATCTGCCTTTTCCGGCTCATTTTCTATAAAAATAAAATCTTCCGTATCTTTTAGGAATTTCTGATAACTGTCCATACCTATTCTCCTCGTTTCATTTACTTTTGTGGAAGACCGATTCCTCTTCTCAAACAAAAAGTGATAACAAATTAGTCTCAATGAAGGTACGGTCTTCAACTGATGTCTTTTAATTTCATTTGCAGTTACTATCTGGTAACAATTATAGTGCTGTATCCCGCATCGCGCAACCTCTGTTCCATATCAACAGCATTTCCGATCTGCATAAAAGCTCCTGTCTGCACCTTATAGAGATTGTCATCCTGAAGAATATAGGAAGGAAATCCCTGATCCGTCAGATTATAAAGCATCCTGTCTGCGTTTTCCCTTTTTCGAAATACGCCTGTCTGCACCCGGTAATAAAGCGGATCCTCCACTGTTTCTCCTGTAAGAGTTCCAAGTATGGCTCCTGCTACCGCCTGAGCCATTTCCTCAAAACGCTCTTCAAATATCTGGTTATCCTTATCCGAATTGATAAATCCTGCTTCTACCAGAAGCGCCGGCATCTTCGTCCTTCGAAGAACAACAAGTCCGGGGCGTTCCTTCACCCCAATCTCGCGAAAACCAATCTCACCCATAGCCCCCAGAATATTCTTGGCCATATCGTATTTAATACCTGACTTATCATATAGAAGCACTTCTACGCCATTATACTGATTTTCCCTTGGACTGCTGTTCCTGTGAAAAGAAATAAAATAGTCCGCCCCTGACTCATTTGCCAGTTTCGCCTTCTCAAACGGTGTCTGATATACGTCAGTAGTCCTGGTATAGACAACGTCTATTCCATTCCTCTCCAGGATTTCCCCTACGGCAAGAGTCATTCTCAATGTGTCGTCCTTCTCCTGCCTTTTTTGATAAACTGCGCCCGGATCGCCGCCCCCGTGACCGGCATCCAGCATAATCTTATATGCCAAAGGTGATTCCCCCTGATATTCCTTTTATTTACAGTATATGCGAGATAACTGTCAATGCTATCATTAATCCCTTTCTTCCTCCCCTTTTAGGCAAAGTGAAAAAATCCCTGAATCTTTATCATAATAATAAATATGGAATGTCAGAAAATCCTCCTCTGGAGTCGTTTCCCGTACTGTATCTGCCAATACGCGCCGCAGATCCTTCGGATCCACTGTTTTTTCACTGTGTATCATTACCTCATGGATACTGGTAAAAACAAGATAGAATCCTCCCTGAAAAAGATCCGCCAGCCGTTCTGCCACTCCCGGCAAAAAAACTGCCACTGCTCCATTGGTTCTCTTTACTGTGCTGAGACAGTTGCCCACAGCATCTTTCCGAAGAGGATAATCCCTCATTATATCCATAAAATTCTCTCCTTCATAAAAAGGATCAAAGATCATTTTTTCCCAGCAGTAGATCCTAGGAGG
>NZ_CALFLA010000034.1 GCF_937880195.1 uncultured Blautia sp. | reverse complement strand
CAATTCACTCAAAAAATCTTCATTTTAACCTTGACTTTTAATAGTTAGACTTTCTGTACTTTAACTTTAATATTAGCCTTCTTTCCACTTTGCAATGTAACTGTAATGATAGCTTTTCCCGTCTTTTTTTGTGCCATTATTTTTCCAGTTCTGGTCACCTTTACAATTCTTGTATTACTGGATTTCCATGACTTTACTCTATCTCCAGCTGCCAGTCCACTTACCTTTATTTTTGAAGTATATTGTTTAACTTTTAATGTTATGCTGGTTGCATTTAACTTAACTGTAGGACTTAATTTTGCAATAGTAGCATTTTCTTTTTTCTTGCATACACGACAAGTTCTTGTTCTAATTCCCGTCGATAATACTGTTGCAGCACGAGTTACAACATATGCTCCATAAGAATGCTTGTTTGTCGGTTTTATTTCTGTTGTTTTTTCTTTATAACCACATAGCGTACATTCTTTATGTAACTTTCCAGCAACTCCACAAGTTGCTTTTTTATCGACAACTGTTTTTAAATTATGTCCTGTAGGTGGAATTATCTGTTGCTCGACAATCACCTTATTACAGATTGCACAATGACTGCCTTCTGTTCTTCCTTCGAGTATACATGTCGGTACAACAGCCCTATCAATAACAATCTGATGCTCTGTACATTCAGGCGAAGACATAATACAATTTATGTAGGTTTTTTTATTTACAGGCGTTCCCTCTACCTCCAAATTTAATTCTACCTGGCCTGGAAGTATTGATTGATACTTTATTTTTGCCTCACCATTTGCATCAAATTCCACTATTTTTGAATCAAGTGACAGGATAAATTCGTTACTTGCAGTTACTTTTATTCTTTTTCCTTTTACAGCTGATTTTGGAGTTGCCTGTACCTGGATATATCCCTGCGACTCTAGTAGAACCGTATACATATCTTCTACCGAAATATCTATCAGCTTCTCTTCTACTGTTTTGACACACACAAATTCCTTTTCCATAGTATGATCTGCATAATTACAGATACTCCGAGCGCAGCTTATAGATACTTCGCCGCTTAAAGCGCTAGCTGGAGTAAACTTATACATTTCTGCAAGTTGCGATCCATCCACACTTTTTCCCTTTATAGGCGATACTTCATAGGGAATCAACACCCCATTATTTTTAAGTGTCACTGTCTTGGAATTAATTGCCTCTGCCTTCATATATTGTGAAAAGCCGATAATAACCTCTTGGGGATTTACCACAACAATGCTAACTTCAGGCGCTTTCGTTGATGTCATGGATATATTGACATCTGTCTGTGGAGGAGGAACCGGAAGCCAGTCACTATATACCGTTTTATATCCTTCCTTTTCATATTTTACCTGATATAAGCCTTCCGGAACATCCCAAGCATATGTTCCCTTCAGATCGGTCTGCATAGGATTAACCTGATCATATTCCTCTGCATCCCAAACAATAGATTCTCCTGTCTGGCTGTCTTTATAATATATCGTAGCAGTAACGCCTTCAAGATAATTATCAGGAACAGCTTCATACACATATCCCGAGGGGTCTATAATCCAGTTCAGCCACGCAAATGCATTATAAAACTTTTCAAACGCATTGCCTCCACTCAAACCTTTTTGGTATTCATCTACAACATAGTCACATGCGCCTAGAATTATTCCTAGCGCAATTCCCCACGGTCCGGTTAAAGCTCCTAATGCAGTAAAAGCAACCGCACTTACCTTTCCTATACATGATAACCCATTAAGAAAAATTGCTATATCACATAATCCCTCTCTATTCTGCCGTTCTTTTTCTGTAAGAGATGTATCAGATCTTATTTTCCATTTCAAATCTTCAAGATCACTTTCTTTTTGGGCTGCTACACCAATGGTTTTCAGTACACCAACATATTTTTTTGCTGGACCGTAAACATTTTCTTTTAGATAACCATATGCTTGAGCCACATTCTCATCATAAAATAATTCGATAAGTTCTTTATCATGTTTTTTAACAAGGCTGATTACATGTCCTTTTACCGCATCCTTGGTTTTTCCAAAAATCTGTTCCGACTTTTGTGGCGTTAAATTCGTATTTTTTACATAATACTCAGTTCCCGACGTGTCCTTAACAGAATAATAACCGTTCGTTTCCGCATATTTATCATCTGCCGGAGTACTTAAATTAGTAGTTTTATACCCTTGATAATACTCTATTTTCTCTTCAGTATCCAATTCAACACGATAGGACACTTCATTATCCGTATTTTTTATTATTTCTACATCTGCATTTTTATATTCTTCCGGTAAACTCTCAATGTTTTCTTTATCTTCAAAAAAAGTATCTGGTGAATAATCATATTGAACTTCATCAACAGTATAGGTTAAAGAAAGTGCACCAGGAACATAAGAGTGGTTCTCACTGTCAAACCATCCGGAAGCTATATACTGATCCACATTGGAATCATAAAGCGCTTCTATTTTTTTTACTTCATTATTTCTTGTACTTGTAATAAAAACTTTACGGACTCTTTTTCCATTTTCAAATTTTACGACAAATGTCATTGGACTGGACGGATTAAATGATATTGTAGGACGTTTATTGTTTAACTCCATCAAATCAAACATTTTATTTCCATGATACAATGCAAACTGTTTTAATTTTGGAGCCTCATTATTATACGTTGTTGTGGCAGCTGAGGTTATAATACTGTTATCTCTTAATATAACTTCTGATTTAACTTCATATGTTCTGAAACATTTGGGTTCTTCCAGAGAAAGTTGTGTCTCGTATACGCCTAGCTTTGTAGCTTTCACTGTTGTTTGTAATTCATCATCAACATATACATGAACATCACTGCCAGCCGGCGCAATTCCGGATACCTTAAACCGTTTTTCATTAATCCGATTATTCACAATCGTAGATAACATTCCTTCTGTTGAACTTATAACTCCCAGGGTTTCGGACTTTTTTTCCTTTCCTTTCTTATACTTCAGACTTGCATAGCTTGTAATAGGCATTGCAGCGGATACTTTAACAGCGAAGCAAATTTCTCCCTGTACAGCTTCTATAGGAACAGTAAGTGAATCCGTTGACGAATCATATTCATAATCCTGACATATTTTCCCATTTATCAGTATATTATTCGCAAATAATTCTGACATTTTAGGAATCATAATTTCAATGGTCATATCGGAAAGGGCAGACATATCCTTAATACTATATAGCAGTTTGAATTTTACCGTATTATTTACAATAGACTGTTCCTCAATTTCAAAAGAACATTTACTTCTATCCAAGACTCCTGTATCCTGTCCTTTATCTCCCTTAATAATAATAAAATTGACATCGTTCTCTATACAGTATTTCACCACATCAGAATACTCAACTGTATAGACAATCAAATGAACACTATTGTAAAAAGCATCTTTTGCAATTTCCATATTGGAACTGATCAATTCCACTTTTTGCAATTCAGTACAATTTTCAAATGCTCCTCTTCCTACTTTTGCTGTAGTTTCCGGACATGACACAGATTTTAGCTTCCTGCAATTTTTAAAAGCATAATCCGGTATACTTTTCATTCCCAATGGTATAATAATTTCTTTCAGTTTAGCACATTCTACAAACGGACTTTCATAACTGTAATTGCCGCTTACATTCGTAGTCTTCCAGTTTGGCGAAAGCTCTATTTTACTTAAATTTTCGCAGTTATAAAACGCCTGGCCTTCTATTCCGGTCACGGAATCCGGAATACGGATCTTTGTCAGTCCGCTGCAACCGCAGAACGCATTATATTCGATGGTTTCCAGTGCTTCCGGCAGTACCACTTCCGTTAATCCCGTACACAAACTGAACACTCCTCTTTCAATCTGATGCAGGCTTTCCGGAAGGCTTACTTTTCCCAATCCACTACAATTCTCAAAAGCATCTCTTCCTATTCTGGTTATGCCTTCATTCAATACTGCCTCTTTTAATCCTGTACAATCTTCAAATGCGCTGTTTCCGATCTCCACTATCTTTTCATGGAAGTGTACTTTTTCCAGCTCTTTCCAGTCTGCAAAGGCATAGTCCGGAATCTTTGTCATACCTGACGGCAGACTGATCTCCTTCAAACTGCTGCAGCCTACAAATGGACTTTCATAACTGTAACTGCCACTTACATTCGTTGTCTTCCAGTTTGGCGAAAGCTCTATTTTGCCTAAATTTTTGCAGTTATAAAACACCCGGCCTTCTATTCCGGTCACAGAATCCGGGATACGGATCTTTGTCAGTCCGCTGCAGCCGCAGAACGCATTATATGCGATTGTTTCCAGCGCTTCCGGCAGTACCACTTCCGTTAATCCCGTACACCCACTGAACACTCCTTTTTCAATCTGATGCAGGCTTTCCGGAAGGCTTACTTTTCCCAATCCACTGCAATTCGCAAAAGCATCTCCTCCTACTGTTATCAATCCTTCTGGCAGACTGATCCCCGTCAATCCGCTGCAGCCCCCAAAAGCGCTGCTTCCTATTCTGGTCAGTCCTTCGTTCAATACCGCTTCTTTTAATCCTGTACAATCTTCAAATGCGCTGTTTCCGATCTCTACTATCTTTTCATGGAGGTATACTTTTTCCAGCTCTTTCCAGTCTGCAAAGGCATAGTTCGGAATCTTTGCCATTCCTGACGGCAGACTGATCTCCTTCAGACTGCTGCAGCCTACAAATGGACTTTCATAACTGTAACTTCCGCTTACATTCGTTGTCTTCCAGTTTGGCGAAAGCTCTATTTTGCTTAGATTTTTGCAGTTATAAAACGCCCGGCCTTCTATTCCGGTCACGGAATCCGGGATACAGATCTCCGTCAGTCCGCTGCAGTCGCAGAACGCATTATATGCGATCGTTTCCAGACTAATAGGCAGTACTATCTTTGTTAATTTTTCGCACCCATAAAACGTATTGCTTGCTATGTTGGACAACCCTATGTTTAGAGCAGCATACTCTAATTCCGTACAATTTTGAAATACCCCAGATTCTATTTGTGTTACTGTCGGAGGAAAAAACACCTTCTTTATCTTTTTATTATCCCTAAATGCATTCTGGGAAACCCTCTGAACAATATACTCGTTGATCTTAGAAGGAAGGAGAACCTCACTGTCATTTCCCACATATCCTGTTATTGTACAGTATGTGCCATTTAGCGCCTCATACTCAAAATCCTCAGCTTTGCTTTCAATATTTCCACTGATCTCTACAGCGGTTATATCTCCCGTATTTTTATTTTCTTCCAAAACATGCCAATGGCGGATTCCTTCTATATTATATCCTGTTTTTTCAAAGTATACAGAATATATATGATTCAGCAATGCCTCTTCATAGACCCAACAGCCCTCTTTATCTGTATATACTCTGTTTATATCCAGATTCTTCTTTTCTTCATCATAAAAAGCAATGGCTACATTTTCAATCCCATTTCCATTTCCATCTATGATCCGGCCCGATATTTTTACTTTTTCAATATTCAGGGATTCTGTTGAAAATGGCAGCTTATATTCTGTAGCATACTGTTCTGCATAAGATCCGGCGCTTCCATGTATCACCAGAGACGGACAGCCTTCAAATACATTTCCACTAATTTTATTTACTGTATTCGGTATCCCTGCCTCCTTCAAGTTTTTACATTGTGAAAATGCATAATTTTCTATTTCTACCGTACCGTCAGCAATAATAGCCCGCTGCAACATTGTGCAATTACAAAATGCATAGGCTGGAACCTTTGCCATTCCTGACGGCAGACTGATCTCCTTCAAACTGCTGCAGCCTACAAATGGACTTTCATAACTGTAACTTCCGCTTACATTCGTTGTCTTCCAGTTTGACGAAAGCTCTATTTTGCTTAAATTTTTGCAGTTATAAAACGCTCGGCCTTCAATTCCGGTCACAGAATCCGGGATACAAATCTTTGTCAGTCCGCTACAGTCGCGGAACGCATCATATGCGATCGTTTCCAGTGCTTCCGGCAAAACCACTTCCGTTAATCCCGTACACCCACTAAACACTCCTCTTTCAATCTGGTGCAGGCTTTCCGGAAGGTTTACTTTTCTCAATCCACTGCAATTCGTAAAAGCATTTGTTCCTATTCTGGTTATGCCTTCATTCAATACTGCCTCTTTTAATCCTGTACAATCTTCAAATGCGCTGTTTCCGATCTCCACTATCTTTTCATGGAAGTTTACTTTTTCCAGCTCTTTCCAGTCTGCAAAGGCATAGTTCGGAATCTTTGTCATACCTGACGGCAGACTGATCTCCTTCAGACTGCTGCAGCCTACAAATGGACTTTCATAACTGTAACTTCCGCTTACATTCGTTGTCTTCCAGTTTGGCGAAAGCTCTATTTTGCTTAGATTTTTGCAGTTATAAAACGCCCGGCCTTCTATTCCGGTCACGGAATCCGGGATACGGATCTTTGTCAGTCCGCTGCAATCGCGGAACGCATCATATGTGATCGTTTCCAGCGCTTCCGGCAAAACCACTTCCGTTAATCCCGTACACCCACTGAACACACCTTTTTCAATCTGATGCAGGCTTTCCGGAAGGTTTACTTTTCCCAAGCCACCGCAATTCGCAAAAGCGTCTCTTCCTACTGTTATCAATCCTTCTGGCAAGCTGATCCCCGTCAATCCGCTGCAGCCCCAAAAAGCGCTGCTTCCTATTCTGGTCAGTCCTCCATTCAATACCGCCTCTTTTAATCCTGTACAATCTTCAAATACGCTGTTTCCGATCTCCACTATCTTTTCATGGAAGTTTACTTTTTCCAGCTCTTTCCAGTCTGCAAAGGCATAGTTCGGAATCTTTGTCATACCTGACGGCAGACTGATCTCCTTCAGACTGCTGCAGCCTACAAATGGACTTTCATAACTGTAACTTCCGCTTACATTCGTTGTCTTCCAGTTTGGCGAAAGCTCTATTTTGCTTAGATTTTTGCAGTTATAAAACGCTCGGCCTTCAATTCCGGTCACGGAATCCGGGATACGGATCTTTGTCAGTCCGCTGCAGTCGCGGAATGCATTAGATGCGATTGTTTCCAACGTTTCTGGAAGCAAAATTCCTTCCAAACTTGCACAACCCTCAAAAGTATTATTAGCTATATTTGTTAAACCATTATTAAGAGAAATATAATTTAATGACGAACAATTTTGAAATATTCCATTCTCTATAGTTTCAATAGTTTCTGGAAAAACCACCTTTTGAATAATCGGATTATACGCAAAGGCACCTGCTGATATAGATTGCACAATATATCCATCAATTTCCGCTGGAATTATCACTTCTATATTATTTCCATTATACCCCGTCAGTGTACAATATGTACCATTTAGTATTTTATAGGAAAAATCAGCATCCCCTTCTAATAATACCGTATTACTTTCTGTGCCATCACAAAATCCCCCTACATCATTACATTGACCTGCATCGCTTAGTTCTTCGACAGACTCCTGATCACCCAGCATATCTACAGTAAAATCTTCATTATCTACAGCATCTCCATCATCAATTTCATCGGTAAAATCTATATTGTCTGGTGTCTCTTTCTCTTTCGAAATCACTTCCTGCGCATAGTCGTCCCCCAATTCTGTTGAGACAAATTCCTCCAAAACATTCTCACTTTCAAATTGTGTCTTTGGAGTCAGTTCTTCCGCATGCACAAGAATGGGCTGCGCTGATATTATTAATGACAAAATTAATGCTATACCTCTTTTTGTATTTTTCATAATATTTTTCCTTTCATACTTTTTTCTGTAAAAACCAACTGCTCTTATATTAGTAATATTCACAGAACATACTGTGCCCTAACAACACAGTGATTTATATATTTTCCATATTAAATCCTCTCCTTCCCCAATAATCAAACTCTCTCTTTTTCTCTTATAACAAGAAAAATAATAGTTATGACTTCTGTATACCTTATTTACAAAACATATATTTCTTTTTCATTACAACTCCTCTCGAAATTTTATCATAATTATATAATATCACCCTCTGGATTCTCTTTCTTCTCTTTTTTATAAAAAGACATTTAATTCTTGTTTACAGTCTTCACCAAAAGCAAAAAGCAACTATTACTGTAATAAATATATGTTTTCATATATTCTTGCAGCAATAGTTGCTCTTATGAATTAATGATGGAACAATCTGATTCCAGTAAAGGCCATAGCCATTCCATATTTATTGCAGGTTGCGATCACATCTTCGTCTCTCACAGAGCCGCCTGGCTGCGCAATATATTTCACACCGCTCTTATGGGCTCTTTCGATGTTGTCACTGAACGGGAAGAAGGCGTCAGATCCAAGGGTTACGTCTGTCATCTGATCCAGCCATTCACGTTTTGCCTCTCTTGTAAACACTTCCGGTTTTTCTGTAAAGATCCGCTCCCATGCGCCGTCAGAAAGAACGTCCATATACTCTTCGCCAATATATACGTCAATGGCATTGTCTCTCTCTGCACGGCTGATTCCCTCTTTAAATGGAAGGTTCAAAACCTGAGGACTCTGACGAAGGAACCAGTTATCTGCTTTCTGTCCGGCAAGTCTGGTACAGTGTACACGGGACTGCTGTCCGGCGCCTACGCCGATTGCCTGTCCATCCTTTACAAAGCATACGGAGTTGGACTGTGTATACTTCAGGACGATAAGGGAAATCTTCAGATCTCGTTTTGCTTCTTCGGAAAGTTCTTTATTTTCTGTCACTAGATTAGAGATCAGCTCATCGTTAATCTCCAGCTCCTGTCTTCCCTGTTCAAAAGTAACGCCAAAAACTTCTTTATGCTCAAGAGGAGCCGGAACAAAATCAGGATCGATCTCAATGACATTGTAATTGCCTTTTTTCTTTGCCTTCAGGATCTCCAGAGCTTCCTCTGTATATCCCGGAGCGATTACACCGTCAGAAACCTCTCTCTTAATAAGAAGGGCTGTATCCTTATCGCAGACATCTGAAAGAGAAATAAAATCACCAAAGGAAGACATACGGTCAGCGCCTCTTGCTCTTGCATAAGCACAGGCAATAGGAGAAAACTCTTTCCAGTTCATGTCGTCTACCCAGTAGATCTTAGCCAGCGTTTCTGTAAGCGGAAGGCCTACGGAAGCTCCTGCAGGAGAAACGTGCTTAAAAGATGTAGCAGCCGCAAGTCCTGTTGCCTTTTTCAGATCGCGTACCAGCTGCCAGCCATTAAATGCATCCAGGAAGTTAATATATCCAGGTCTTCCGGAAAGTACCTTGATAGGAAGCTGGCTTCCATCATTCATATAAATTCTGGAAGGCTTCTGATTCGGGTTGCATCCATATTTTAACTGTAATTCGTTCATTTCGTATCTCCTTCTTATTTATTCTTGTTTACGATTTTTGTTTCATATTTGCCTGTTTCAATATCGATATAACGTACAAAAAGAGAAACCTTGTTATCCTCATTCAGGCTGTTCCACAGAAGATCTGTAAACTCCTCTATATCGTCAGGAATGCTTACCAGCTTCGGCTCGCCTTCAAAACTTGGAAGAGGATTGCCGTCGCACTTATAAGTATGGATAAAGCGTCCCTCTCCTGCCGCTGCTTTTTCGTAGGCATAAGTATAACGGAGACAGGAATCTGGATTTCCATTATTGCTTTTCAGAATGGACATTGCATAGCTGTAATTTCCATTTTCAATATGCATAACGCCGGAAATACGAGGGGTATAGTTAGGGCCGTCCGGCTCAAACTCACGGCTTCTTAAAGACTGCTCAAAAGTCATCTGTTTATCCATGCCCTCGTAGATCGTATCTGTCTGATCGCCGTTTGTTACAATGGTCTTATTTCCCAGAACCCGTACCGGAGCATAAATGATCAAACTTGGATCAGTAAGTTTGGAAGGATCAAAAGCCTGTGTACGGATTCCTTCTCCTTCTGTTACAAACACACGGTTTCTGCTGTTCTCGCTTCTTCCCATAATAAAATATGCTGCCACTGCTTTTGTTCCGTCACAGGAGCGGCCGAGGATGATTCCTCTTCCCGGGTAAGAATTGTTTTTCAGTTCGTTTTCCAGTGATATCATTTCCATAATCTGATCTCCTTTTTCATAGAATCGTTATTAAAAAAAAAAACCGCCTGGGTAGTCTGTATTTCAGGCTGCCCAGGCGGTCGGCTGATCACTTACTGCACTCCCCGCAGGTAAATCCTGCTTTCCGCCAGTCATGCAGTCGTTATTATTAATATATAATACTTTGTAATATTTCGCAAGAGTTAAAATCTCCAATTACTCATCTACGCTGTAGTTCGGAGCCTCTTTTGTAATATGGATGTCATGGGGATGAGATTCCTTCAGGGAGGCTGCAGAAATCTTCACGAATTTACCGGTTGTTTTCAGCGCTTCGATATTTTCAGCGCCACAGTAACCCATACCTGCGCGCAGACCGCCGATGAGCTGGTAAACAGTGTCTTCCACATGTCCCTTGTATGCCACACGTCCTTCTACGCCTTCTGGAACAAGTTTCTTGGAGTTTTCCTGGAAATAACGATCCTTGCTTCCGTTTTCCATGGCAGCAATAGATCCCATTCCGCGGTATACTTTATACTTACGTCCCTGATACAGTTCGAAAGTTCCCGGGCTCTCGTCGCATCCAGCAAACATGCTTCCCATCATGCAGACATTGGCGCCTGCTGCAATAGCCTTTGTCACATCTCCTGAATACTTGATTCCGCCGTCAGCAATAATCGGGATACCGAAACGGTTAGCAACCTCATAGCAGTCCATAACTGCTGTGATCTGCGGAACACCAATACCGGCAACCACACGTGTAGTACAGATGGATCCTGGTCCGATACCTACCTTCACAGCGTCTACGCCTGCCTCGATCAGAGCCTTGGTAGCTGCGCCTGTAGCAACGTTTCCTGCGATTACCTGAAGCTCTGGATAAGCGTCCTTCATTTCGCGGACTGCTTTCAGGATGTTCTCGGAATGACCGTGAGCAGAGTCAACAACGATCACGTCCACGTTTGCGTTTACAAGGGCTTCCACACGGGCAAGTACATTGGAAGTAATACCAACTGCCGCGCCGCAGAGAAGCCGACCCTGTTCGTCCTTGGCAGCCATAGGATATTTGATCTGCTTCTCAATGTCTTTAATGGTGATCAGACCTTTTAAGTTAAAGTTATCATCTACAATGGGTAATTTTTCTTTGCGGGATTTTGCAAGGATCTTCTTAGCCTCTTCCAGAGTAATTCCCTCTTTTGCTGTAATAAGTCCTTCAGAAGTCATGCACTCCCCGATCTTCTTGCTGAAATCTGTTTCAAATTTCAGGTCACGGTTGGTAATGATGCCTACCAGCTTTCTTCCTTCTGTGATCGGCACACCGGAAATACGGAATTTAGCCATCAGATCATTGGCGTCCTTCAGGGTATGCTCTGCGGATAAATAGAAAGGATCTGTAATAACGCCGTTCTCAGAACGTTTTACCTTGTCCACCTCGTCTGCCTGAGCCTCAATGGACATATTCTTATGAATGATACCAATACCGCCCTGTCTTGCCATGGCAATAGCCATACGGTGTTCTGTTACCGTATCCATGCCGGCACTCATCAGCGGAATATGCAGTTTCACTTTTTTAGTCAGCCAGGTTGTTACATCCACCTGGTTCGGAATCACCTTTGAATACGCAGGAACTAACAGCACATCGTCAAATGTAATGCCTTCACCGATAATTGTACCCATTGTATTTTTTCCTCCCTTAGTATGTAAGTTTTACAGATATGTGCATCTTCATATCTGTATTTTATTTTGAGTTTGATTCATAGTGTAGCAAAAAACAAATACGGTGTCAATCCAAAAAAACTTTGCTTGGAGCTGAATTTTTTATAGCATTTGCCATTGTTTCGTCCGGTTCTATCAGGATTTTGCATGCTTCCCCATTATCACGGATAATAATGGCAAGCTTTTTGTGCTGCGGATTTCCAGAAGAATAATCCAAAACCTTCATCTTCTGGTTGCCGTTGTAGTAATCCATACGGTGAGAATTTACAGGAGCAACCAGGTCTGCTTCTGTAATATTCAGTGTTTTTACTTTTTTTCGTTTAGTTTTGGACATGATCATATCAATATCCAGCTCGCCGTTTACAAAGAGGTACTCGTATTCCAGGTCCGTCTTGGGAATAATAAAATAGTCAGCAATTCCCAGTCCAACCGCTAAAACAAAGGCCAGTGGATGAAAAAAAAGACCTGCCGCAACCGCTAAGACTGTCAGTACGATCAATCCGTACTTCGTAATGGCGTCTTTTGCATTGGATTCCTTTTTTACAAGGCATTCCGAATAAAGTTCACTCATAATTCACTCTCCTCCTTACGGGTTCTTCCCATGCTAAAATAATATGGTTTTATTCTAACATAAAAAGGAATCAGCGTCTATGGACGCCGATTCCTTTTTATAAAGTATTTATATTACATCATTCCCATTCCAGGATTTCCTGCCGGCATTGCAGGAGCGTCTTCCTTAATGTTGGCAACAACAGATTCTGTTGTAAGTAATGTAGATGCAACACTTGTAGCGTTCTGAAGAGCGCTTCTTGTTACTTTGGCCGGATCCAGAATTCCAGATTCTACCATATTTACATACTCTTCGTTCAGAGCGTCAAAACCTACTCCCGGCTCAGACTCTCTTACTTTATTGATGATAACAGAGCCTTCCAGTCCTGCGTTTGCAGAAATATGGAACAGAGGAGCTTCCAGAGCTTTCAGAATGATGTTTGCGCCAGTCTTCTCATCGCCCTCAAGAGTTGCAGCAAGCTCTGCAACCTTCTTGGATGCGTGGATATATGCAGATCCGCCGCCTGCGATAATTCCTTCCTCAACAGCTGCTCTTGTAGCTGCAAGAGCGTCTTCAAGACGAAGTTTTGCTTCTTTCATTTCTGTTTCTGTAGCTGCGCCTACACGGATCACTGCTACGCCGCCAGCCATTTTTGCAAGTCTTTCCTGTAATTTCTCTTTGTCAAACTCAGATGTGGTTTCTTCAATCTGTCCACGGATCTGTGCAACACGGTCAGCAATTGCTTTTTTGTCGCCGCAGCCGTCAACGATCACTGTGCTTTCCTTTGCAACCTTAACAGATTTCGCACGTCCAAGCTGTTCCATAGTTGCTTCCTTAAGGTCAAGACCCAGTTCGTCAGAGATTACCTGGCCGCCTGTCAGAACAGCGATATCCTGAAGCATTTCTTTTCTTCTGTCGCCATATCCAGGAGCCTTAACAGCAACCACCTGGAAAGTGCCTCTTAATTTATTTACAATAAGAGTAGTAAGAGCCTCGCCCTCTACGTCCTCTGCAATGATCAGAAGTTTTGCTCCTGCCTGAACGATCTGCTCCAGAAGCGGAAGAACTTCCTGGATATTGCTGATCTTCTTATCTGTAATAAGGATGTATGGATCTTCCAGATTTGCTTCCATTTTTTCCATGTCTGTGGACATGTATGCGGAAATATATCCGCGGTCAAACTGCATACCTTCTACCAGGTCAAGCTCTGTATGCATGGTTTTGGACTCTTCTACAGTGATCACGCCGTCTTTGGAAACTTTTTCCATAGCGTCTGCTACCAGCTGTCCAACCTCTTCATCGCTTGCAGAGATAGCTGCAACATTAGCGATCTGTTTCTTTCCACTGATTGTCTGGCTCATGCTTCTGATTGCTTCTACAGCTGTGTCAGTTGCTTTTTTCATTCCTTTACGAAGGATGATCGGATTAGCGCCTGCTGCCAGGTTCTTCATTCCTTCATGAACCATAGCCTGTGCAAGAACAGTTGCTGTTGTTGTTCCGTCTCCGGCAACATCATTTGTCTTGGATGCTACTTCTTTGATGAGCTGTGCGCCCATGTTTTCAAATCCGTCCTCAAGCTCGATTTCTTTTGCAATAGTAACGCCGTCGTTTGTGATCAGCGGAGCGCCAAAGGACTTGTCAAGTACAACGTTTCTTCCTTTTGGTCCAAGTGTTACTCTAACTGTATTTGCCAGCTGGTTTACACCGCTTTCCAGTGCGGCTCTTGCTTCTGCGCCAAATTTAATTTCCTTTGCCATGATAAATATGCCTCCTGAATAAATTTATAATATACAAAGCTGTTTCTGTCTTATTTCACAACTGCAAGAATATCGTTCTGCTTTACAATGATGTATTCTTCACCGTCAAGTTTTACTTCTGTTCCTGCATATTTAGAATAAATAACCTGATCTCCTACTGCAACTTCCATTTTTACTTCTTTGCCGTCAACCATTCCTCCTGGTCCTACTGCAAGAACTTCTGCCTGCTGCGGTTTCTCCTGCGCCTGCCCCGGAAGTACGATACCGGATTTGGTTGTTTCTTCTGCTTCTAACTGTTTTAATACAACTCTGTCGCCTAATGGTACTAATTTCATGATCTATTTCCTCCTTTAAATTAGGTTTTTTTGCGTTGCTAGCACTCTCTTTGTTCGAGTGCTAATCACTGTCCTTATATTATTGAATTGCGGTGTTTTCTGCAACTCTTTTTACAGTCATAAAATAATATAATTTCTTTTGATATCTCTTGTTTTCTCTTATTTTCTTTATTTTTCTCATTTTCTGTTTTTTTATAAAAAAAGAAAGGACAGCCTTTCGGTTATCCCTTCTCTCACTTTTTCGTCTGATTTATGCTTTTTTGTTTCTCTGAGCCTTAATCTCTTCCAGCTCGTCAAAGATCACTTCATTTAAAACCTTAATATAGGTTCCTTTCATACCGGAGGAACGTGATTCGATCACGCCGGCGCTTTCAAATTTACGCAGCGCATTCACAATAACAGATCTTGTAATTCCCACACGGTCGGCGATCTTACTGGCAACCAGAATCCCTTCTTCGCCGTCAAGCTCGTCAAAAATATGAATAATCGCTTCAAGTTCTGAGAAAGATAAGGTATTAAAAGCAGATTTTACCACCTGCTGTTTTCTGTCTTCTTCGGCATTCTCTTCATGGACTGCCCTCATCATTTCCAGTCCCACTACAGTTGTGCCATATTCGCTGACAATAATATCCTCAATATCATAAGGCTTGTTGTCACGGTACATGAATACAGTTCCCAGACGCTCTCCTGCAATATCAATGGGATTAATGATACCCTGACATGCAGTGCTTACATGCTCAAAGCCAAGTGTCTGGAGATTTACGTTTTCTTTTGTGGACAAAACGCCAAGAAATCTCTCGTTCAAAAGAGAATCCACATGTCCGCCCACCTTGTCCTCGATCAGCTCTGTAATTTCTGTAACGCCCGGACATAAACTTACTCCGAGAACCTTTCCTTTTTTGCTCAGTACCAGTATATTGGAACTCAGTGTCTCCATCAACACCTGACAAATATCATTGAATACCACTTTGCTGGAGCTGCTGTTGTGCAAAAGTTTATTGATTTTTCTTGTTCTGTCTAATAACTGAACGCTCATACTGGCCTCCTTTTCTTCTCTTTCTCGTATTTCAAACACAATCATCCTGATGTATTTATATTACACGTTTTTTTTCAAAATTACAAGACATTTTTAGTTTTTTTCGTTTTTGCCTGTCTATTCTGAAAATGTTTCTTCATTTAAAAATATTGTGAAACTTCTCAATCTTCCTGTTTCGGCTTTTGCTCCACATAACCGCAGGTTTCCTGACTGCACACAATTTTGTTCCCTTTTTCCACCATAAAGTTTCCGCACACAGGACATTTCTTGGAAGAGGGCTTCTGCCAGGACATAAAATCGCATTCCGGGTTATCCTCGCAGCCATAATATTTCCGGCCTTTCTGGGTCTTTTTAAGAACGATCTCCTTACCGCACTTCGGACAGGCAACTCCGATTTTTTCGTAATATGGTTTTGTATTACGGCAGTCTGGGAATCCGGGACATGCCAAAAACCTTCCATGAGGTCCATATTTGATCACCATGTTCCGTCCGCAGAGATCGCAGACCACATCTGTCACCTCATCCTGGATATCTACTTTTTCCAGGTCCTGTTCCGCTGCATCCACATCCTTCTTAAGATCTGGATAAAAATTACGCACAACTGTTTTCCATTGAACAGTTCCTGCCTCCACGCAGTCCAAAAGCCCCTCCATCATAGCGGTGAAATGAACGTCTACGATACTTGGGAAAGCCTGTTTCATAATATTGTTGACCACTTCTCCAAGCTCTGTCATATACAGGTTTTTCTGTTCCTTTGACACATAACGGCGGCTGATGATCGTGGTAATGGTAGGCGCGTAGGTACTTGGCCTTCCAATTCCCTGCTCCTCCAGGGTTTTGACAAGAGAAGCCTCTGTATAATGTGCCGGAGGCTGTGTAAAGTGCTGTTCCGGTACCAGTTCCAAAAGCTCAAGCTTCATGCCCTTTTCCAGACTCTTACTTAGAACATTGCCTTTTTTATTGTCTTCCTCCTGCATATATACAGAAAGGAATCCTTCAAAAACCACTTTAGAAGCAGCTACCGTAAAATTATATTCTCCTGCGCTGATCCTGACAGAAGTAGTTTCATAGCGCGCTGCTGCCATACGGCTGGCAGTGAACCGTTTCCAGATCAGCTGATAAAGACGGAACTGGTCTCTGGACAAGGACTCCTTCAGCATAGCCGGGGTTCTGGTAATGTCCGTAGGACGGATAGCCTCATGGGCGTCCTGGATCTTCTGGTCCTTTTTGACTGTCTTGCCTTCTGCCGCCACATAGCTTTCTCCATACTGTTGGCCGATATATGCTCTTGCCGCTTCGTCTGCCTCATGAGAAATTCTGGTGGAGTCTGTACGCAGATAGGTGATCACACCCACAGTTCCATTGCCTTTTACGTCAATACCTTCATAAAGCTGCTGAGCAAGGCGCATGGTCTTCTGAGTGGAAAAATTCAGAGTCTTTGCAGCCTCCTGCTGAAGGGTACTTGTGGTAAACGGAAGAGGTGCGTTTTTGATACGCTCGCCTTTTTTCACCTCGCTGATCTCATATTCCGCATCCTCAAGTTCCTTCAGGACCTCGTCCATTTCCTGTTTGTTATGAATGGGAAGCTTTTTATCTGTTCCGTAAAACTTAGCTTTCAGGGGTTTCTTTTCTCCGTGGACTTTAAATTCTCCGTCCAGGCTCCAGTATTCCTCAGGAATAAAGGAATTGATCTCCTCCTCCCTGTCACAGATGATACGAAGAGCCACTGACTGAACACGGCCGGCGCTTAACCCTCTTTTTACCTTGGCCCAGAGAAGAGGGCTGATGCTGTATCCTACCATACGGTCCAGCATTCTTCTTGCCTGCTGGGCGTCTACCAGATTCATATCCAGCTCCCTTGGCTGCTTAATGGAATTTTTGACTGCTGTCTTTGTAATTTCATTAAATGTGATCCTTCGCATTTTCTTTGGATCCTCTTTCAGCGCCTGCATCAGATGCCAGGAAATCGCCTCCCCCTCACGGTCGGGGTCAGTTGCGAGAAAGATCTTATCCGCCTTTTTTGCAGCTTTGCGAAGTCCTGCCAGAAGCTCGCCTTTTCCCCGGATCGTGATATACTTTGGTTCAAAATCGTTTTCTATATCAATGCCAAACTGGCTTTTTGGAAAATCTCTCACATGTCCGTTGGAAGCCTGTACGTCATAATTGCTTCCCAGAAACTTCTTAATGGTTTTTACTTTTGCAGGCGACTCTACGATCACCAGATATTTTGCCATGCTACCTCTCCTATTTTACATTCGATTACGTTTTTGCTTTTACATAATAATGTCTGCCGATTTCTCCGGCCAGTCCAAGAAGCACAAGTTCTGTCAGAAGACCTCCTGTTTTTTCTGTAGAAAGCCCTGTTTCACAGGCTATAGTATCCCTGGATTTTGGTCGTAAATCGAGACAACTATACACCATATTCAAATCACTTGCAAGACCTAAGTCTCTTTTTTCAACGGATTTTATGTTATTTTCACAATTTATCCCCAATTCCTCCAAAAGCGCCTCCGGCCTGTATGCAATACCTGCTCCGTCATAAATAAGCCTGTGGCAGCCCTGGCTCAGTTCTTCATTTACAGGTCCTGGCAGAGCAAAAACAGATTTTCCCTGTTCAAGGGCCCACCGGGCGGTAATCAGTGAACCGCTTTTTTCTTTTGCCTCCACAACAAGCACCAGATCAGAAAGACCGCTGATGATCCGGTTCCTGGATGGAAAATAATAATTTCTCGGCTGTGTTCCCATGGGATATTCACTAATCATCCCTCCGCCTTCTCGGAGAACTCTCTCATAAAGACTCTGGTTGGTCCTGGGATAGCAAAGATCCACACCGTTTGCCAAAACCGCCCAGGTAGACGTTTTTCCTGCCAGAGCTCCTCTGTGGCTTTCTGCGTCAATTCCTACAGCCATACCGCTTATCACCTGAACCCCTGCCTGTGAAAGAGCTTTTGCATACTGAAAAGCCTGGATGCGTCCATAGGGGCTGCACATTCTTGCCCCTACAATAGCCACTGTAGGCTTCCCTGGATTTAAAAACCTGCCCCTGACATAAAGTTTTTCCGGCATTCCTTTATAATTTCTCAGTTTTTCAGGATAATCCGCCTGTTTTTTTGAGATGCACCTTATTTCTCCCAACAGTGTTCTTTCCATATAAAGTACCCTTCCTTTCTGCTGTTTATGACTGTTTTTTATATCCAGTATTTTTTATCAAAAGCCCGGTAAGACAACGCCTCTCCTATGTGGTTCTTTTTGATCAGATCTGAGCCTTCTATATCTGCAATGGTACGGGACAGTTTCAAAAGTCTGTGGTATGCTCTGGCGCTGAATCCCATTTTGTCAAAAGCCTGTTCCAGAAGGGCCTTTCCCTGGGAATCTGTTTTGCAGTAGGCTTCAATCTGCTTCCCCTTTAGTTCTCCATTAAACTGGATCTTTTCATTCTTATACCGTTCTTTCTGAAGCTCATGTACTTTTTCTACTCTCTTTCTTATTTCTCCTGAGGTTTCTCCCTTCCTTCCCTGCATACTGCCAAAGCTGACCGGTTCTGCCTCCGCGCAGAGATCCAGACGATCCAGAAGAGGCTGACTTAATCTGTTCAGGTATCTTGTCACCTGTCCCAAGGTACAACGACATCTGTTCATGTCTGGATAATGTCCGCAGGGGCAGGGATTCATGGCCGCACAAAGGATAAAATCCGCAGGAAAATCATAGGTTCCGCTTACTCTGGAAATATGGACCACCCGCTCCTCCAGAGGCTGTCTTAAAATCTCCAGACTTCGCCTTGAAAATTCCGGCAGCTCATCAAGAAACAAAACTCCTCTGTGAGCAAGTGTAATCTCTCCCGGACGCGGATTCCTCCCCCCGCCTGCAAGAGCCTGAGCAGAACTGGTGTGATGTGGACTTCTGAAAGGTCGTTTCCTGATCAGCGGATCTGTAGAAGAAAGAAGGCCTGCAATACTGTATATTTTAGTCAGCTCCAGGCTTTCTTCAAAGGTAAGAGGTGGAAGAATCCCTGGAATACGGCTGGCAGCCATGGTCTTTCCCGCCCCCGGAGGACCGATCATCAAAAGATTATGGAAGCCGCTGACCGCAATCTCAACTGCCCTTTTTAAGGATTCCTGACCCCTGATGTCGCTGAAATCCAGGATTTCAGAAGCGGGGAGCGTCTCTTCCTGATACAGGTCTTCTTTATAAGACTTCGGTTCTTTTAAAAAACATACCATTTCCTTCATATTTTTGACTCCAATCACCTTCATGTCCGGCACAAGCCTGGCTTCCTTCATATTTCCCGCAGGAACCATGCAGAAGCGGCATTTTTCCTCTCTTGCCCGGATCACAATAGGCAGAATGCCGGAAACCGCATGTATCTCTCCGTTCAGACTTAATTCTCCTGCCATCATGACGCCATAAAGATTTTCTTTTTCAATGATCCCTGCCGCTGCCAGAATAGACGCAGCTACCGGAACATCAAATCCAGCTCCCTGTTTTTTGATATCTGCCGGAGCCAGATTCACAGTGATACGCTTAGGCGGCAGCGCGATCCCATTATTTTTCAGAGCGGTTCTCACTCTGTCCTGGGCTTCCTTTACCTGAGCCGAAGGAAATCCTACCATAGTAAAGGAAGGCAGTCCGTCGCTGACGTCCGCTTCTACCTGAATGGGATATACTTCCATCCCCAGGATCACAGCCGATAATACGGATGCAAACATCCTTGCTCCTTTCTGAAAAACGCCGCCTCGATCCGGTGTTTTCATTTATAAGTAAATTTAAAAATTGGAGATCCTGCAGCAGAACTGCTGCAAATAAGATTTTGATAAGAAATTCTCTGTTGCCTCTTATTATAATTTCCTTCCTTTAAAAATTCAAGAGTGCTTTTGGAACAAAAAAGAAAGAGCCCTGCTTGACCTGCATTCTTTCAGGCCTCTGGCTCTTTCTCTGTATTTACATATTATTATTTTTTGCCGGATATTTCATTTTCAACAGCTTATTCTCCCTGTCCCGCCTTTTTCAGATACCATTCGTCAATCTTCTGAATATTGGCAGTTTCGTATTCATTGAAAATAGAATCCTGCTGGGCATCAAAGGTATCCGGGTCGATAGTTCCCTGATACCAGGATTTACTGTTAAAATAATCAGCAATGCTCTGAGTAACAAACTGTCTTCCGTGGCGGGCATAGATCTCGTTTTTGGCAAGTTCCAGCTGCTGAGAGGAATAAACTGACACCTCGTCGTCTGTCAGATAACGGCTGCTGCTTTCCGGGAAAAAATAGTCTCCCGGCATAGACGGCTGCTGTGCCTGTTCCTGAGGCGCAGGCGTAGGCGTGGCTGTGGGATCAGGAATCAACGGAACCTGATTTCTGGACATGATACAGTTCACATTAGGGTAAACGGCAGATACAGGCTCGCCTGTGGATATTTTCAGGTAAAGCTGTCCGTTATCAAAAATCATATTGCCGGAAGATGTATTTCCCGCGGAATCTGACATGGTAAATCTTGCCGCGTTTCCCGCCACCTCAGCCGTTACATCTGCAGAAACACTCTGGGTCTGATTCCTGTCTGTTTGGAAAAAGCTAAAAGAAACTGTTTCTGAACTGATATTATATACGTTAATGGTAACAGTTCCATCCGTACTGTACCAGTAATCCCAAAATTCATCAGGATTAAAGGCTGCTACCGCCTCAGGAACCGGGGTAGGGGTAGCCGTAGGCCGGGGCGATGGAGTCGGCGTGGCTGTAACAGCGGCAGTAGGCGCCGCCGTAGGCCTGTTTTCCAGAGCCTCCATAGCCTGCTGTTTCTTCTGTTCCTTTCTGGCGCTGGTACGGAATCCCACCAGAAGCAGGGCAGCGGCGCTGAGCATAATAAAAATTGCGATTAGAACACTCAGCAGAACCTTCAGTATTTCTCGTTTTCGTCTCATTGTATTTCACCTCTGTTTTCTGCCCTTCCGATACCGCGCTTTCCTTCTTCTCTTTATTCCTTACCGCTCCAGCAATAAGTACAGAGTTTACATGGCTCAATATCAATGGAAGAAACCAGATCGTCAAGCCGATGGTATTTCAGGGTCGTAAAATTAAGTTCTTTGCGGATATCCTCCAGCATTCCCTTATAGTTCTCAGAATCAGGATTTGCATAATCTGCAAGAATCTTTTCGTCTACATTTTCTCCTTCTCTGCGGGCGATCACTCTTCTTGTGATCAGATCCATCTCTGATTTTGATCTGGAGAAATTCAGATATTTACAGCCATAGAGAAGCGGCGGGCAGGCCGGACGGATATGTACTTCCTTGGCGCCGTTGCTGTAAAGAAAGTCTGATGTCTCCCTAAGCTGTGTTCCTCTTACAATAGAGTCGTCGATCATAAGAAGGCTCTTGCCCTTAATCAGTTTATGCACTGGAATCAGCTTCATTCTGGCGATCAGATTTCTCTGGCTCTGCTGAGTAGGCATAAAAGAACGGGGCCATGTAGGCGTATATTTAATAAATGGACGGGCAAAAGGAACTCCTGAAC
Organism: uncultured Blautia sp.; assembly: GCF_937880195.1. GTDB lineage: Bacteria > Bacillota > Clostridia > Lachnospirales > Lachnospiraceae > Blautia_A. The sequence continues at coordinate 19,169 of NZ_CALFLA010000034.1, read as the reverse complement.
GGTTGGCATAACCGATAGCATGAGCGATTCCTGAATCCGGCACGCCTGCCACAATATCCGGCTTCACCTCTCCAAAATCACGCTCTGCAAGCATATCTCCGCATTTATAACGCATTTCCTCTACATTAACGCCCTCATAAGTTGAGGTTGGATATCCATAGTATACCCAGAGGAAGGAACAGATACGCATTTTTTCACCAGGCTTTTGAAGTGTTTCGATTCCCTCCGGCGTAACAAATACAATCTCTCCTGGTCCCAGAGCCAGTTCGTCTTCATATCCAAGATTGATATACGCATGACTTTCAAAAGATACACAGCGAGCGCCGTCTTTTTTTCCGATGATCAGCGGAGTTCTTCCAAGACGGTCACGGGCTGCAAAAAGTCCCTTTGGCGTCAGGATCAGCATAGTCATGGAACCGTCGATCATTTCCTGCGCATAACGGATTCCTTCTACCATATTTGCTTTCTGATTGATCAGAGACGCTACCATTTCTGTGGGGTTTACGTTTCCTCCGCTCATTTCCAGAAAATGTGTGCTGCCGTTCTTAAAAGAATGTTCAACCAGCTCCTCCATGTTGTTGATCTTTCCTACTGTTGTGATGGCAAAATTACCCAGATGGGAACGTACCAAAAGCGGCTGCGGTTCATTATCGGAAATACATCCAATTCCTAAATTCCCCTGAAGTTCTGATACGTCTCTGTCAAACTTTGTACGAAAGGGTGAGTTCTCAATATTGTGAATGGCTCTGTCAAAGCCTTTTGCTTCGTCATAAACCGCCATTCCTCCTCGTCTTGTTCCCAGATGAGAATGATAATCGATTCCAAAAAACAGGTCCAGCACACAGCTGGTTTTTGAAGCTACTCCAAAAATTCCGCCCATGTTCGGTTCTCTCCTTCATGTATTTTTTCGCAACAGGAAGCTGGTAATCAGTTTAATCTTCCGTATTCTTTGCAAGCAACATTATATAAAAACACATAAAATAAGTAAAGCCTTTATTTTGTTTCTTTTATAGTACCTTTTCGATAAGCGTCCAGAAGACTTGTCAGTTCCTGGATCCTTTCTCTTAATGCTCGGCCGTTATCCGTATCCCCCACAAGCCTTCTTTTTGAGCTGTAATGAACAGCCATCTGGCTGGATACAATATCCGTGCCTTTAGAAACGGCTTCCTCTGCAGAAGTAAAAGGTTCATGTGCAGCCAGAAAAAGACCGTAGGAATTGTAGATCAACGTATATCCTGCGATTCCTGTCACCTTCTGATAGGCGGTACACAGACCACCGTCGATCACAATTACCTTTCCGCCACATTTGACCGGACTTTCCCCCTCGCTTTGGTGAACAGGAACATGGCCGTTGATAATATGGCTTTTTTGCGGGTCAAGGCCAAATTCCAAAAGCATAAGATTCACTACCTCTTCCTCCTCCAGAAGACGGTAGTACGCGCCTTTCTTTTCTTTATGAGTTTCTTTGTCTTCAATAAAGTATCTCTCAAAGGTAGTCATTTTGTCCTTGCCGAAAAGCGGGGAATTAGGGCTTGCCCAGATATACCAGAGAATGTCCCTTCCTTTTTCCTGTTCCTCATAATCCACTGCATAAAAGGCTCTTCTCACATAGCTTTCCAGAGCGTCATAAAGCGCCCGGCCTTTATATTTCTGGCCGTAAACCTCAATCTCTTTCAGGCTTTTATCCTCGTTCAGAGGAATACAGCCATGGAAAAGAAGGTTGTTGTTATAAATTTTGTAAAGGCCGCCCTTGTCCAGCAGTAAGCGCATATGATTCTGAAGTTTTTCGCAGTTGCGGAAAGCCGCTTCCAGGCGTTCCATCACCCCCTGTTCCCCCTCTGTAAGCGCATAGGGATCCTCCCAGTTTATGGTTGGGAAGCTAGTATCGCGAAGAGGATAGGTTTTTCCGTCCGGCATGGTAATGGTTCCCTCTTTCGGATCGATCCTGTGAAGAAGACACCTGTTTTCCATCTGAAATTCTTTTCGTTTCTGAAGAAGCTGGCCTTCCAACTTAAACTGGATAATGGAAATAGCCTTGTGCATCTTCTGCCCCAGTTCTCTTTCCAGAATATTATAGTCAGAGCTTCCTTTGATCTCAAATACTGTACATGGATCGTCCTGATACGTTTCCAGGGCAAAGGTTGCCAGAGGGATCATGTTAATGCCGTAACCGTCCTCCAGGATATCCAGGTTTCCATAGCGGATGCTGTTTCTTAAAACGGTGGCAATACAGGCTCCCTGTCCCGCTGCTGCTCCCATCCACACTACGTCATGGTTTCCCCACTGAATATCAAGAGAATGGTATTCCATCAGCCTGTCCATAATAAAATGTGGTCCAGGCCCTCTGTCAAAAATATCTCCCAAAATATGAAGATGGTCTACTACAAGCCTCTGGATCAATTCTGCCAGAGCAATAATAAAGTTCTCCGCCCTTCTGATCTCAATAATGGTATTGACAATAGAATTATAATAGGCTTCCTTATCCAGCACCTCTGCCTTTTCTGTGATCAGCTCCTCGATCACATAAGCATAATCGTGAGGAAGGGCTTTTCTTACCTTTGACCTTGTATACTTGGACGCAGTGGTCTTACACACTTCGATAAGCCGGTACAAAGTGATCTTGTACCAGTTTTCCATATCCTCTTCTGTTTTTTTCACCAGGCTTATTTTTTCTCTGGGATAATAGATCAAAGTAGCCAGATCCCGTTTGTCATGATTACTCAGAGTATGTCCGAATACATCGTCGATCTTTTTTCTCACAGCTCCAGAACCGTTCCGCAGCACATGAGAAAAGGCTTCGTACTCTCCGTGAAGATCTGACATAAAATGCTCTGTTCCCTTTGGAAGGTTCAAAATCGACTGCAGGTTGATAATTTCTGTGGAGGCTTTTCCTATAGTAGGATAAAGCTCTGCCAGACGCTGTAAATATCTCAGTTCTTCTTTTTTCACAATTTCTCCTTTCACACCACCACATCAAACAGTGAAAACTGATTGGACTGGGGAATATCGCCGAACAGACCAAGATCATCCATAAGATCGATCACTGTCTTGCTGACCTTTGTTCTGTCGCGGAAATCGTCTTTTGATAAAAATTTTCCTTTTTTTGCAGCTTCCACAACTGCCTCCGCAGCCTTGTCGCCCATTCCGTCAATACTGTTCAGAGGAGGAAGCAGCTTGCCGTCTATGATCTGGAAACGGTTGGCATGGGATTTATAAATATCAATAGGAAGAAATTCAAATCCTCTTGCATACATTTCCTGTACGATCCTCATATCACGAATGGAATCCTGCTCTTTTTTGGAGACTTCGTCGCCTTTTTTGCGAAGCTCTTCAAGGTAAAAGTCCAGACGATCCCGGCCCATGCACATAGTTTCATAGGAAAAAGCAGTTGCACGTATGCTGAAAAAGGCAGCGTAATAGGCAAGAGGTATAAACACCTTAAACCATGCGATTCTCCAGGCCATCATAACATAGGCCGCCGCATGAGCCTTGGGGAACATGTATTTGATCTTTTTACAGGACCAGATATACCATTCTGGAACCTTATGTTCCCTCATAGTTGCCTCCCATTCTTCTCGAAGTCCCTTGCCCTTACGGACGCTTTCCATAATGGTAAATGCAAGGCTGCTCTCTACTCCCATGCTGATCAGATAGATCATAATATCGTCACGAGTACAGATCGCCGTAGAAATGGTAGCCTTGCCTTCCTGGATCAGTGTCTGGGCATTTCCCAGCCATACGTCTGTGCCGTGGGCAAGCCCGGCGATCCTTACAAGATCGGAAAAGTATTTTGGCTGAGTATCAATAAGCATCTGCATAGCAAAGTCTGTACCAAACTCCGGAACGCCAAGGCATCCCAGCTTACATCCTCCAATATCGTCAGGAGAAATCCCAAGAGCTTTTGTACTGCCAAAAAGCGACATAACCTCTTTGCTGTCCAGGGGTACTTCTTTGGCGTCCTTGCCAGTAAGGTCTTCCAGCATACGGATCATGGTAGGATCATCGTGTCCCAGAATATCCAGTTTCAGAAGATTTCCGTCAATGGAATGGTAATCAAAGTGTGTGGTTATGATATCGCTGTTTTCATCATTGGCAGGATGCTGGACAGGGGTGAATTTTTCGATCTCTTCTCCCTTTGGAAGTACAATAATACCCCCCGGGTGCTGTCCTGTAGTTCTTCTGATCCCTGTACAGCCCTGTACAATACGGTTGATCTCACAATAACGTTTATTCTCTCCATGCTCCTCAAAGTAATTCTTTACATAGCCAAAAGCTGTCTTTTCTGCCAGCGTACCAATGGTTCCCGCCTTAAAGGTCTGGCCTTTTCCAAAGATCACTTCTGTATACTTATGAGCGTTTGCCTGATATTCTCCAGAAAAGTTCAGGTCAATATCCGGCTCCTTATCTCCCTTAAATCCAAGGAAGGTTTCAAAGGGAATGTCAAAACCTTCTTTATCCATCTTTGTTCCGCAGTGAGGACAGTTTCGATCCGGCATATCGCAGCCTGCCATTCCGCCGAATTTTTTCACTTCCGGGGAATCAAAATCACTGTACTTGCATTTGGGACAGATATAATGGGGAGGCAGCGGATTTACTTCCGTAATACCTGACATGGTTGCTGCCAGGGAAGACCCTACGGAACCTCTGGAGCCTACCAGATACCCGTCATCGTTTGATTTCCATACCAGCTTCTGGGCAATGATGTACATAACCGCATATCCGTTGGAAATAATAGAATTCAGCTCTTTTTCCAGGCGTTCCTCCACAATTCCCGGAAGATTTTCTCCGTAGATCTCGTGGGCCTTTTTAAAGCAGATATCTCTTAAGTCCCTGTCAGAATTTTCGATCACAGGAGGAAATTTATCTGGATGAATGGGAGAAATCTTTTCTATCATATCCGCAATCTTATTTGTATTTGTAATAACAACCTCTTCCGCCTTTTCGCTTCCCAGATAAGCAAACTCTTCCAGCATCTCTTCCGTAGTACGAAAATAAAGCGGCGCCTGATTATCCGCGTCAGAAAATCCGTTTCCTGCCATAATGATACGGCGGTAGATCTCATCCTGGGGATCCATAAAATGCACGTCGCAGGTAGCCACCACAGGCTTTTTGAACTGTTCTCCCAGCTTTACGATCTTTTTGTTCAGTTCTATCAGATCTTCATTAGAATTAACTGTGTCGTTTTTGTCGCTGGCGATCATAAAGGCATTGTTTCCAAGAGGCTGGATCTCCAGATAATCATAAAAATCCACCAGTCTTGCAATCTCCTGATCCGGAGCGTTTCGAAGAAGAGCCTGGTAAAGTTCTCCCGCCTCGCAGGCGCTTCCGATCAAAAGACCGTCTCTATGCTCAAGAAAAAGGCTTTTGGGTACTCTCGGCCGTCTCCTGTAATATTTTAGATGAGACTGACTTACCAGCTTATAAAGATTGATGCGCCCGATCTCGTTTCTGGCAAAAATCACCGCATGATAAGTGGGAAGTTTTTTGATGGTGTCTACAGACACATTGCCCTGACTGTTCAGAGCGTCCACGTCAAAAATATCCCTCTCTCTCAGCATTTCCACAAATTTCACAAAAATATCTGCCGTACAGGACGCATCATCCACAGCTCTGTGATGGTGGGCAAGAGAAACCCCTACCGCCTTTGCAACCGTATCCAGTTTAAAACGGTTCAGAGCAGGCAAAAGGAACCGCGCCATACCAACTGTGTCAATATAAGTAAACTCATCAGAAAATCCCTGTCTTCTGCAGTTTTCCATAATAAATCCCATATCAAAATCTGCATTATGAGCTACCATAACCGCATCTTTACAAAAATCCAGGAATTTTGGAAGAATATGTTCAATATCCGGCGCATCCATTACCATGGCGTCATTAATGCTGGTAAGCTGTTCAATCCTATAGGGAATAGGGACCTTGGGATTCACAAAAGTGGAAAAACGATCTGTGATCACGCCTTTTTCCACACGAACTGCGCCGATTTCTATAATCTTACAGGTCAAAGGAGAAAATCCTGTTGTCTCAATATCAAAAACAACAAAATTCCCATCCATAGACTGACCCTTGCTGTTTGTTACAATTCCCTTCAGGTCGTCTACCAGATAGGCTTCCATGCCATAAAGCACCTTAAAATCAGATTCCTTGGGAACACAGCCGCCCCAGGCGTCAAAGCAGTGGTTTGCCTCAGGAAAGGCCTGCACAACACCGTGGTCCGTAATGGCAATAGCCTTGTGTCCCCATTCATAAGCCCTTTTTACAAGAGCTTTTGCATCTGTTACCCCATCCATATCGCTCATTTTTGTATGGCAGTGAAGTTCTACTCTTTTCTGAGGGCTGGTATCTATTCTCGAACTGCGAAAATCTGCGATTTTCTTGATACCGCTAATAGAACCAATGGTCAGCTCTCTGTCAAAACGGTCGATAGTGGTAACTCCCTTCAGTTTCAGGAAAGCTCCTTTTTTGACAGATTCTATGACTTCTGGAACCTGTTCATTACGGAGAAACATTTTGATCACAATGGAATCTGTAAAATCTGTAACAGGAAAGATCAGGATTGTTTTTTCATTGCGGATTTCTCTTGCCTCCACATCCATTACCTGACCGCGGATAATCACCTCTCCCATTTCTCCTGTAATGCTTTCCAGGGGAATGGTTTCTCCTTCAAAGTCTCTTCCATAAATCACATCAGGATTGCTGTCACGACGAAAGCCTGTACGGAACTGGCTGTTCTGGCCTTTTTTGTCAAATGATTTTTTATCGTGACGGCCTTTATCCCCTGATTTTTTGTGATCCTTTTTATCCTTTTTGTCCTTTTTCTCTTCTTCCTCTGTCTCTTTCGGTTCCTCTTCCCCTTCCAGCTTGGCATTTTTTAATACATTCTCTACTTCCTGCTGGATCTGGAGAGCTGCATTTTTACGATAACGGCTTTCCGGCGCTTCCTCAAACTGAAGTTCAATCATAAGATTCATACCGCAGCGCTCACAAAAAACCTTATGAAGATACTCAACAAGAATCTCACTTTTTTCCCGGGCGATCACAGAATCGGGAAGGATCAGATCCATCTCCTCTGTACCGGAAAAGGTGATCTTCGCCCGTTTAAAAAGATTATATTCCAGCATATTATAATTGCGAAGCTCCATTTCCATGCTGGAACGGTACACTTCCAGAAAATTGTCAGGAGTATACTGTCTGGACAGATGAAATTTCTCGATTACTGTCACCTGTATGGAAATCCCCGGAAAACACTGGCGTTCAATCTGCTGCTGCAGCTCCATGATATATTTTTTGTGGATCCAACGCTCACTGCTTATATAGACCCACAGCCTTGTCTTGTCTGGATTGCAGGATACCTTTGTTACAGACACCATATCAAGAAGTTCCTGAAGAGGGTCTTTTATTTTTAAATTAGGAAATACGTCAAAAAAATCTTTTTCCATAAATATCTCTTTCTTATTCGTTCCAGTGGAGAAGCTCCTGTCTTAAGGTTTCCAAAAGCTGATCTTCAGGAACCTTTTTGACGATCTCTCCTTTTTTGATCAGAAGACCTACGCCTACGCCTCCGGCAATACCTATGTCGGCTTCCTTTGCCTCTCCGGGACCGTTTACCACGCACCCCATTACTGCTACCTTAATATCAAGAGGAATATCCTGTACCATATCCTCCACCTGGTTGGCAAGACCAATAAGATCGATCCTTGTCCGGCCGCAGGTAGGGCAGGACACTACTTCGATCCCCCCTTTACGAAGGCCAAGGGTTTTTAAGATCCGTTTTGCTGATTTGATTTCTTCCAGAGGGGCGCCGGTTAAGGATACCCGGATCGTATCTCCGATTCCCTGTGAAAGGATGATTCCAAGTCCAACTGCTGATTTGATATTTCCTGAATACAAAGTTCCGGCCTCTGTGATTCCCACATGGAGAGGATAATCTGTTTTTTCGGCAATTAGTTCATGAGCCTTTGCGCACATCATTACGTCAGAGGACTTAATGCTGATCACCAGATTGTCATATCCCATTTCCTCAATGATCCGCACCTTGTCAAGAGCGCTTTCTACCAGTCCCTCTGCTGTTACTCCATGATATTTTTCTACCAGTTCCTTTTCCAGGGAGCCGCTGTTGACGCCTACACGGATAGGAATATTTCTCTCTTTTGCCACGTCCACAACTGCCTGGATCCGTTCTCTGCTTCCAATATTTCCAGGATTAATGCGGATCTTGTCCGCTCCGTTTTCCATGGCTGCAATGGCAAGACGGTAATCAAAATGAATATCTGCCACAAGAGGAATGTGGATCTGTTTTTTGATTTCGGAAAGCGCTTCTGCTGCCGCCATATCCGGCACTGCGCAGCGGATGATCTCGCAGCCTGCGGCCTCCAGCTCCAGGATCTGCTTTACCGTAGCCTCTACATCATCTGTTTTCGTATTTGTCATGGACTGGATCAGGATAGGATTGCCTCCTCCGATCTTTCTGTCCCCAATCTGTACAACCTTTGTATGTTCCCGATACATAATCTGCCTCCTGTCAAAAATATTTCTTATCTGTGGATTTCCAGAAGTTTTGTCTTAAGGTCGTTTTCCATTCGGATCATCTCAGCTTCTGCCTCCTGCCGTCTGACTCTTCCTTCTTCTCTCTGTATGGTTCACTTTCCCATTGGGTTTCCTGAGTGAAGGTCTGTCTCTGATATTGTCGGACTCCCTGATCGATCACCCTGCCGATAGATTTGCTCATTCTCCTGAAACCCTGGAATTTACAGCTCTTTCGATCACATCCTGAACCTCCTGGATCTTATCTTCCATCTGGGCAAAATCAAAGTTCTGGTTTTTTGTTGTTTTATTATTATCCATAGCTTTTCTCCATCCAGTAAATTTGTAGTTTCGTCTGTGTATTTCTGCATCTTCATCCCGCCGCAGTCTGCGCCGGAGACATTTATTTCAGTTGAAGATCATACTTCCACTGAGATAAAATAATTATAGCGAAGTACCTCATAAAATACAAGTTTTCGTTGAAGTCTAAAGACAAAAGTGCTAAACTAGTTATATCGCACAGTAACGTGGCAAAGTATTACATACTGCCATTTGAAACAGGAGGATACTATTATGGAAAAAAAGAACATTGACTGGGGTAACCTTGGCTTCAGCTATATCCAGACGGATTACCGCTATATCTCTGATTTTAAGAACGGTTCCTGGGACGAAGGAAGACTGACAGAAGACGCAAATGTTGTGATCAACGAATGCGCCGGAGTTCTCCAATATGCACAGACTGTATTTGAAGGCATGAAAGCCTATACCACAGAAGACGGACGTATCGTCACCTTCCGTCCTGATCTGAACGCTGAACGAATGGAAGCTTCTGCCAAGAGGTTGGAAATGCCAGTATTTCCTCAGGATCGTTTTATCAAGGCTGTCATTGACACTGTAAAGGCCAATGCCGCTTATGTTCCCCCATTTGGTTCCGGGGCAACTCTTTATATCCGTCCTTATATGTTTGGAACTAATCCGGTTATTGGTGTAAAACCTGCTGATGAATATCAGTTCCGTATATTCACTACGCCTGTAGGACCTTATTTTAAAGGCGGTGTAAAGCCTCTGACTCTCCGCGTCACTGACTTCGACCGTGCCGCTCCCCACGGAACCGGCCATATTAAAGCAGGCTTAAATTATGCTATGAGTATGCATGCTATTGTAGACGCCCACAGCCAGGGCTATGACGAAAATATGTATCTGGACGCTGCTACCAGAACCAAGGTCGAAGAAACCGGAGGCGCTAACTTCCTCTTTGTTACAAACGACAATACTGTTGTAACGCCCAAGTCTGACAGCATCCTTCCTTCCATCACACGCCGTTCTCTGATCTATGTGGCCCAGCATTATCTTGGCCTTAAAGCAGAAGAAAGAGAAGTTCCATTTGAGGAAGTAAAAGATTTTGCCGAGTGCGGACTTTGCGGTACTGCAGCTGTAATCTCCCCTGTAGGTAAGATCGTAGATCATGGCAAAGAGATCTGTTTCCCCACAGGAATGACAGAAATGGGTCCTGTCACCAAAAAACTTTATGAAACACTGACCGGCATCCAGATGGGCCGTATCGAAGCTCCCAAAGGATGGCTTCAGGTCATTGAATAGAACCTACAGAGCCTGCCTCTGGCAGCTTCTGAAGGCTACATGGCAAAAACCAGCGGCGGTTACAGTTTTTTAACTATAACCGCCGCTTTTCTTATCTTTTATTTCTTTCTCTCATATTTTACAAATTCATATTCCAGGTCAAAATATGTCTGCTCTTCACTTCTGGCTGTAATCTCCCACTCCGGCATCTCGTCCAGATTCGGGAAATAGCGATCCGCCTCATATCCAAAGTCGATCTTGGTGATATGCGCTGTATCACAATAAGGAAGAAGCTGTTTATATACACTGTCTCCTCCAATACAGTATACCTGGTCTGAGGGATATTTTTTAATTTCTTCCAGAAGCTCCTCCATAGTATGGACTACAATAGCGTCTTTTACCTTAAAATCCTTATTTCCTGTAAGGACAATATTAGTTCTGTTTTTAAGAGGAAGCCCTCCCGGAAAGCTTTCAAGGGTCTTTCTTCCCATAACCACCACCTTTCCGGTAGTCTCCTGGCGAAACATTTTCATGTCTGCCGGAATGCTTACAAGAAGTTTATTGTCCTTGCCAATGGCCCAGTTCTTGTCAACTGCAACAATAATATTCATAATCTCTGATATCCTTTCTGGAAATTCTGTTTTTTAAAAAATATCTTAAATGGCAATGGGGATATTTTTGATCTGAGGCCAGGTCTGATAATTCTCTACGATCAGATCGTCCACGGTAAAATCATAAAAGTTCTTGATCTCTGGATTCAGCTTTACCACTGGCGCCGGATAAGGGGTTCTCTGGATCAGCTCCTTGATCACCGGAATATGACGATCATAAATATGGCAGTCAGAAATCACATGGACAAGCTCTCCCGCCTCCATGCCGGAAACCTGGGCAAACATCATAAGAAGCAGAGAATACTGGCATACGTTCCAGTTATTGGCAGCCAGGATATCCTGAGAACGCTGGTTCAAAATAGCGTTCAGCGTCAGCTTATCCTTTCCCGGTTCTTTTGTTACATTAAATGTCATAGAATAAGCGCATGGGTAAAGATGCATTTCGTGAAGATCCTGATGCACATAAATGTTTGTCATGATACGGCGGCTGTAGGGATTGTTTTTCAGATCATAAAGAACCCGATCCACCTGATCCATCATGCCCTCTTTATACTGATGTTTCACCTGCATCTGATAACCGTAAGCCTTGCCAATGGAACCAGTCTCATCTGCCCAGCTGTCCCAGATATGGCTGTTCAGATCATGGATATTATTAGATTTTTTCTGCCAGATCCAGAGAATCTCATCCATGGCGCTTTTAAGGGCTGTTTTCCTAAGGGTCAGAGCCGGAAACTCCCTGCGAAGATCATAGCGGTTCACCACACCGAATTTTTTAATTGTATAAGCAGGGGTTCCGTCCTCCCACACTGGACGGACCTTCTCACCCTCTGTGCTGGTTCCGTTCTCGATCACGTCTTTGCACATCTGAATAAAAATGGTATCTGCAACACTCATAAAGAGCCTCCTTCTTCTGTCTTCATACAAGATCATACTGTATTTTCAGGTACTAATGTTTACCTTTGCTCATATTATATCATATCAGCAGAAAAACAAGCGGCTACAAAGCAGACATTTGTTTTTATCTGATATGGTAACGACAGAATCTTCAAACTGCCAACGGCAGTGTCAGATGTACGAAGTACATCTGGATTCTGGAGTTTATTATACCATATGCCATTATGCTTTACAAATCATATTTCACGTGCTATATTAATACCCATGAAAATCATCATTACACTTTTAAAACCATTATCGTTTTTGCCTGCGCTTTTGATGATGTATCTGATTTTTTCATTTTCAGCCCAGACTGGGGAGGTGTCCGGGGAACTCAGTTATCAGATCAGCTATCAGATCGTAGAAACAAAGAACGAACTTCTGAATACAGGAAAAAGTTATGACCAGCTTGCCTATGAAGCGAATCAGATTCATTATTATGTCCGTAAGGCTGCTCATATGACAGAATATTTTCTTCTTGCCATTGCTATCTCCTTCCCCCTTTATGTATATAAGGTACGGGGATTCTGGCTGTTTTTTCTTGCCGGAATTGTATGCGTGGGCTTTGCCGGACTGGACGAATACCATCAGTCCTTTGTTTCCGGCCGCTCCCCCGGTATCCGGGACGTAGGTTTTGACAGCGCCGGAGCGCTGATCGGTATACTTCTTGTTCAGCTTTTTTGCTGGTCCAGCCTTCATTCGCCAGTTTCCAAAAAGAAGCGGAAACGCAGAAGAAAGAGACGCGTTTAAAAAGAGCTGTACAGATTCATGGATCTGTACAGCTCTTTTTTCTTACTGAAATTCCTGGTGATCTTTTTCCAGTTTCTTTTTTATTTGTTGTTTTCTACGCTCTTCTTCCTTTTTTTCGTCTCTGCTTTTTGGAAGAATAATGTTCAAAAACACAGCGATCAAAGTAGCAAGGACTACTGGAGATTTTCCAAAAATCGTTGTCACCCAGTCCGGGAAAGTTGCCAGAGCTGCAGTTGCCTGGGAAACTCCCATTCCAAGAGCTGCCGCAAGACCTACAATAGAAGAATTGCGGTAGTCTATTTCTGCAGAAGCAACCAGTTTCATACCTGTCATGGCAATAGACGCAAATACAGAAACCGTAGCTCCTCCTAGAACACACTGGGGGATCGTTGTCAGCACTGCCGAAAACTTCGGAACAATTCCCGCAACAGCAAGAATCACTGCCGCAAGTCCCAGAACCACTCGGTTAATAACCTTTGTAGTGGTGACAATACCAACGTTCTGACTGTAGGTTGCTGTTGGCAGACAGCCGAACATAGCGCTGAGGATATTCGTAAGACCATAAGCTACGATACCGTTCTGCAGCTCCCTGTCCTTTGGAGTTCTTTCCATAGCGCCTATGGTTGTGGCCGAATAATCTCCGATGGCCTGAACTGAGTTAATAGCAAAAAGAATACCGATAGCCACACAGGAAAAAATCTCAAATTCAACGCCGAAGTGCATAAACTGGGGAAATTGGAACACTCCTGCCTCTCCCACGCTGGTCAGGTCTACCATTCCAAAGGGAATGGAAACAATATAGCCAACAATAATTCCGATGAGGATCGATGCAAGTTTGAAAATTCCTTTTCCAAAATGATTCAAAGCAGTTACAACAGCCAGAGTAATAAACGCCACCAGCCAGTTCTGCCAGTCTCCGTAATTTTCGCTTCCCACGCCGCCAGCCATATAATTAATAGCCGTAGGATAAAGGGAAAGCCCAATGGTAAACACAACTGTACCTGTGATCAGCGGTGGAAAAATACGCGTATCTGACGAACAAGAATGCCCATCACAAGAGCCACTATTCCTCCTACGATCTGTGCTCCAAAAATAGCCGCCACCCCATATCCTTCTGCAATGGCCTGCATACTTGGCACATAGGCAAAGCTGACTCCCATGATCATGGGAAGACCGGATCCAATGGCAAAGCCTGTTTTTTTGCCAATAGGAAAAAGCTGGATCAGGGTAGCAATGGCAGACATTACCAGAGACGCCTGGATCAGGATCACCTGATCTTCGGGACTTAATCCCCCTTTTCCCACTGCGCCTGAAACAATAATAGCAGGGGTAACACAGCCTACGATCATTGCAACTACATGCTGAAGAGCCAAAGGACAGGCTTCCCGCATCCGTGGAACGCCGTTCAGCTCAAAAATACTTCCTCTTTTCATAATGCCCTCCTGTTTCTTTTGTTTTTTACTGAAATAAGTATAGCAGACAAAGTGCATAAAAACAATTAGGTGCTCTAAAAATTTTTGTTAAAAAGATACACAAAAAACCATATATATTTTTGTGTATTTTTCCTTTTTATGTAAGAAGCTCAAATGTATGGTAAAGATCTATCCGCCCATAGCCCCATTCTTTGTTTGGATACTGTATATTTTCTTCCCGTACTGCTCCTCTTTTTAAATAATTTTTTACACTGGTCCCTGAAAAAAAAGGTTCGTTCCCACGAATGACCGACCACTCAAAAAGAAGGGCTGCAATCCCTGCAGTCTGAGCCGCTGCAAGACTTGTGCCTGAAGCGTTTCCATACCCTCCAAGGGGTCCTGCCAGCGGTATTTTGATATCTACTCCCGGAGCGGCAAAATCAGGTTTTATCAGATTGTCCGTATTATATCCTCTGCTTGCATGAATATAAAGGCTGTTGTCCCTGTGCTGATACGCCGTGACAGTCATGCCGTCAGGAGAATCTCCTGGAGATGTAATGGTATATTCCGGCGACGCCTCTAGAAAAAACGTTCCATCAGAGATCATCCCCCTGACAGGAAGCCAGATATGAAACCTGTCAATACTTCCCCGCCGCCCTTCAATCTCCAGTTTCCAGATTCCCTGCGCGGGATGAAGGAATCGAAAAAAGATCAGTGTATTTCCAGATCGTCTCTCAATGGGTATATAATTTACAAGAACCCTAGTTTCTACAAAAACAAAGCTTAGTTCCTGAGTTTCTCTTTTCAGAGCTGCGCTTACCGGCAGTTTTTCTCCTGTAGGGGACTGGATCACCACATTATAAAAATTCGGCGCCTCTCCCCAAAATTCCATAGAAAATCCCAGATCAGATTCCCTTGGTCCCACCTGAAGCTCTACCGTTTCACTTTGTTTATTTTCATCCATCCTTCCCATATAATGACGACGGGCAAATCCTTCATTACCTGCCGATACTGCCACTGCATTCTGACTGAAATTTGCCACACTGCTTATATACTGACTAAGAGGCGCTTCTCCCCTATGGGAGCCCTGGCTTGTTCCAAGGCCAATACAGATAGCAAGAGGTTTTTTTAGTTGAAAAGCAATCTTTACAGCAAAGGAAATTCCCAGCATGATATCGTCTTCCTGAAAGATATCTTTTTCCGGCGGAAGCAGATAAAGCTCCCGAAGATATTGCTTTGCCGGCTTCAGCTTTACTATGACCAGTTCTGCCTGCGGCGCTGCTCCTGAAAAACCTTCTTCAGGAATGCCGTTGCCTGCCGCTGCTCCGGCAAGCATGGTTCCATGGCCGCCTTCGTCAATAGATGGTACGATTTCCAAAGGATTTTCCTCGCTTAAAGCCCGGTCAATCTCCTCCCGGTTATAAACACGGCCAAAGGGAGCTTCTTTGGACAAACCTCCGGGAATATTCTGATCCCATATGCTGACTATCTTTGTCCTGTCTCCATTTCTAAAAGCAGGATGACGATAATCGATTCCAGAATCTATTATAGCGATCAAAGTTCCGCTGCCTTTCAGCTTCAGGTACGGATGCTCATGAAGTTTTGTTACGCCGGAAGCCCCAAGGCTTCCCTGATCCATATATGTATAACATTTTGGTACAGAAAAATAAGAAAAACTGCTGATCAATGGCTCCGGAACCTGAGAAGCCGGAACATAGGTAACTCCAAACATATCGTCAATGATCTGAAAAGTCCTGTCTGATTCATACTGTACTGTTCCTTCCACGTTTTGATTATATCGGACAATAAAACTTTGATAATTCTCATCCTGTGCCGGAACGTTCTCCCACAAGTTCCTTTCCTGGACAGTTATTTCCTTTTTCTCTTCATATCTACCCTGTTCATAATCCTCTGCTCTCAGCATAAATGCTCCTGTCTTAGCTTTGTATCATTTTATGCCGAAAAACTTCTCATATGAAACCCTCCCGGATCATTCCTCCAGAAAGAAAAAAGCTTCCGCAGAGGAATCAGCCTCCACGAAAGCTTCTTATTAATTTTATCCCTGGCTTAATACAGAGCGGACATGATCCACTTCTTCTCTTGTTGCCTTGGCTGCCGGAACATAATATCCTTTGCTGCGGGCAAGCTGGTAAATTTCCTCCTGAGACATTTCGCACTGATTACGGATCTGTTTCAGGGTTTGCTTCAGCTGAGGGTTTTCTGTCTGGGGAATCATTTCCCCATAACGGACAAGCTCCCCATTAATTCCTGCAAGAGTATCTGCTACCATTGTTTTTTCTGTCATCTTTCACACCTCCTACTGTAAGAACTGCATAAGCTGCTGTTTGGTCTGCTGTGCAGACTGAGCGGATTTCTGGAAGAATTGCTTCACTTCCATATCCTGCGCCTGCTGCGCATAGTCCTGCATCTTACAGTGTGTTGTGTCAAAGCCGCCGATCAGATGGCGCAGATTCTGTAAATCAAGTTCAGAAATCTCTGTCATGTTACTACCTCCTCAATATGAATTGATAAAGATAGTATTCCAGAAAATCTGATAATTATTCACCAATCAGCCAGTTGTACATCTCTTCATACTGTCTTGCAGAATTGGACCAGGAGAAGTCTGCCGCCATTGCGCGATCAACCATCTTGTTCCACTCTCGTTTATTATCATAAAACACACGTTCTGCATTTCGTACAGTGGCCATCATTTCATGAGCATTGTAATTGGTAAAGCTGAATCCTGTTCCAGTTCCCTCAAACTCATTATAAGCCTGTACCGTATCCTTCAGGCCGCCTGTTTCACGTACGATAGGAAGGGTTCCATAACGAAGGCTCATAAGCTGGCTCAGTCCACAAGGCTCAAACAGAGACGGCATTAAGAAAGCGTCTGACGCTGCATAGATCCGGTGTGACATAGGCTCGTCATAGTAAATCTGCGCGGAAACCTTGCCGTGATACTTCCAGTCAAAATGACGGAACATATTCTCATAGCGCTCATCTCCTGTTCCCAGAATTACAAACTGTACCGCATCCTGGCACATCTCGTCCATCACATATGCGATCAGATCAAAGCCCTTCTGGTCGGTGAGACGGGAAACAATTCCGATCATCATAGCCTTAGGATCTACGTCCAGTCCCAGATCCTTCTGAAGCTGAAGTTTATTCTTTACCTTTTCCTTGCGGAAGGTCTTTGCATTATAATTCTGTGTGATAAAAGGATCTGTTTCAGGATTAAATACATCATAATCAATTCCATTGACAATTCCCCGAAGGCTGTTGGAACGGGCGCACATCAGTCCGTCCAGCTTCTCTCCATAGAACGGCGTCTTGATCTCCTCTGCATATGTATTACTTACGGTTGTAACTGCATCTGCAAACACAATTCCGCCTTTAAGGAAGTTGGCGTCCTTATATGCCTCCAGCTTGTCCGGTGCAAAATAATAGTCGGAAAGTCCTGTGATCTCTTTTACTGTCTTTACGTCCCATACGCCCTGGAATTTCAGGTTATGGATAGTCATAACTGTCTTGATTCCCCAGAAGAAATCGTTCTGCTGGAATGTGTCGTGAAGATAAACCGGAACAAGTCCTGTCTGCCAGTCATGACAGTGGATCACGTCTGGACGGAAACCGATCACCGGAAGCACAGAAAGCACTGCCTTGGAGAAAAATGCAAATTTTTCAAGATCCCAGGGCGCGCTGTCATAAGGTTTCGGACCGCTGAAATAATATTCATTGTCAATAAAATAAAACTGGATGCCTTCATACTGCATCTGCATAATTCCTACATAGCAGTTTTTGTAGCCAAGATCCATGTAAAAATGTGTCACATATTCCATCTGGTCTTTCCATTCCTGCTTAATGCAGGCATATTTTGGAAGAATAACCCGGATGTCAAAATAGCGTTTATCAAAATATTTTGGAAGCGCTCCCGCTACGTCTGCCAGACCTCCTGTTTTGATAAACGGCACAGCCTCTGATGTTGCAAACAATATTCTTTTCATCTGTATAGACCCCTCCTTAACGACTTGAAGCTTCGTTTCTCACGTTCTTCAAAGTGATTATACTATTTTTATTATACCTCAAATCATTTCTAATTAAAAGAGTGTTTTTTTGATTCTAGTCGAATCTTATCTGCAATTAAGGCAATAAATTCTGAATTTGTAGGCTTTCCCTTCCCTTTGCTTACTGTATATCCAAACAATTCGTCAATGGTGTCCATTTTGCCCCGGCTCCACGCAACCTCAATAGCATGACGGATCGCTCTCTCCACACGGCTTGGCGTTGTCTGATGTCTCTTAGCAATGGTAGGGTACAATACCTTGGTGATGGAATTCAACATTTCCATATCGTTTACCGCCAGGATAATGGCGTCTCTCAGATATTGATATCCCTTGATATGAGCAGGAACGCCTATTTCATGAATAATATTCGTCACTTCTGTTTCCAGGGAATGGGTTCCATAGGCAGCCTTTTCTTCCTGGACTGCAATCTGGCGGATCACAGGATCTCTGTGTCTCCGGTCGGCAGACCTTCTTAAATGTTTGATGCGGTTCAAAAGCACCTGATTATCAAATGGCTTCAGCATATAATAATCTGCTCCAAGATTAAAAGCATCTTCGGTAATTCTTTCTTGTCCTACAGCAGAAACAACAATAAATGACGGCTGTTTCTTAACTGTCAGATCATGACTCAGATGTTCCATTACTGTAAGTCCGTCCATCTTCGGCATAATAATATCCAGAACGACTACATCCGGCTCCTTCTCTTTAATGATCGTGCAGATTTCTTCTCCATTATGCGCCTTTCCTACTAAAGTAAGATCCTTATCTTCCTCAATCATCCGCCCCAGTATTTCTACCATCTTCTCGTTATCATCCGCAACTGCTACATTTAATTTCTCCATAAGACCTGTTTCCTCCTCATTTTTACAGACAGCCTTCTATCGCTGTATTAATTTATCATTTACTCGTTCATGTCACAGCTATTATAGAGGAAAGCTTCTGGCGAAATCAAGCCGAAATAGGGGGAAAGACCTGTTTTTCTTTCGTGAAAATTCGAGAATAAAGGACATTTATCTAGGAAAACCGCCCTGAAATCCAAAGCATTTTTTTAGATTTGCGCCTTTATATGAGGCTTTCCGCGGTTTCCTGCTTTTTTGTCATTTTTCTACAATTCAGCAAATATTCATATGAAGTTAAAGGGGACTCACTGCAAGATGGCTGGCTTTCATTTACTCCCTGTCGTAAATAAATAAGTGTCATTAGGAGCAATATTTTCAGATTTTCCCCTTATAGCATGCTCTTTTTGAAAAAAGGCAGGTAACGCAATGAGATACTCATTCCATTACCTGCTTAGGTCTATG
>NZ_CALFLA010000033.1 GCF_937880195.1 uncultured Blautia sp. | reverse complement strand
ACATCTGATTTCCAAATTTCCGGAAGTGCGATTTCATCGCACAAGAATATGCAATAGGCACGCAAATTTAAAGTATAAATTTGGAAATAGGCATTTTTGGAGTGAAGGATATTATGTAAGTACAGTAGGGGTAAATGACGCCACAGTACGTAAATACATCCAAGAACAGGAAAGATATGATATTATGCAGGATAAGCTTAGTGTAAAAGAATATGAAGACCCTTTTAAGGGTTAAGGCGAAGTAATACAAATGCCCTTTTAAGGGCGGCGACGAGTCAAAAGCAGAGTGGCTGGAGCAAAGCGAAAGCCAGCGCCTTGAGACGCTGGCCTAGCATTAAAGGCTTATAGCCGTCCGTCGAGCCACCCGTTTTACGGGTGGGGGCGACTATATTTTCAAAGTTACAAAAATGTACCTTTCCTGTACCTTGATTGAGACATTGGTCTGTTATAGTAAAACCAACCTAAAAAAAAGGACACAGGGAGGCAATATAGATGGATGCAATTTTAACAGCTACAGGCTTAAAAAAATATTATGGAAAAGGGGAAACACAGGTGCGGGCGCTGGATGGCGTGGATCTGGAGATTGAGAGAGGCAAATTTACAGCCATTATCGGAACTTCAGGTTCTGGAAAATCCACCCTTTTAAATATGCTGGGCGGACTGGATACTCCCACAGCAGGAAGCATCCGCATTGGAAATACAGAGCTTGCCAAACTTAAAAGCGAACAGGCTACTATTTTCCGAAGAAAACAGATTGGCTTTATTTTTCAAAATTATAACCTGGTTCCGGTATTAAACGTGTGGGAAAATATTATTTTGCCCATTTCCCTGGACGGAAGAAAACCAGATAAAAAATTTATTATGGAGGTTGTAAAGCTTCTTGGGCTGGAAAAGAAACTGGATTCTCTCCCAAATAATCTTTCCGGCGGCCAGCAGCAAAGGGTAGCCATTGCCAGAGCGTTAGCAAGCAAGCCCTCTATTATCCTGGCAGACGAACCTACGGGAAATCTGGACAGCAAGACCAGCGATGACGTGATAGGTCTGTTAAAAATGACCAGCAGAGAATTTCACCAGACTATTGTAATGATTACTCACAATCCTGAAATCGCACAGATGGCAGATTGGATCATCCGCATTGAAGATGGAAGAATTGCAGAACAGTAAGCAGGAAGGACAACAGCTATGAGAAGTGAAAAAAGAAACAGAAAAAAATTTGAACCGATCCAGGTATTAAGTCAGAGACTTTTTCAAAAAAACAAAGGGAGAAATCTGGTGGCAATCCTGGCAATTCTAATGACGACTATGATGTTTACCGCCTTATTTACTTTGGCACAGAGCATGAGTGAAAATCTGGTGGCAATGACCTTCCGTCAGACAGGCTATGACGCGCAGGTTTCCTTTAAATCCATAAAACCGGAACAGGCAAAAATACTGGCAGGTCACCCGAATGTAAAAGAAGTTGGAGAAAGTACAGTTTTAGGACTTGCAGAAAACAAAGCTCTGGCAGGCAAACAGGTGGAGATCCGACAGGCAGATGATAGCTACGCCAACCATTCTTTTTCTATGCCTACTACCGGACATATGCCTGTAAACAAAAACGAGGCGGCTCTTGATACTCTAACCTTAAAAAAACTTGGCATAGAGCCGAAACTTGGAGAAAAAGTTACTTTAGAATGGCGAAAGGATCTGTCTGATCCAGATGCGGAAAAAATTTCTTCCACTTTTACCCTCTGTGGATTCTGGGAGGGCAATGAATCGGTGTATGCAGGTATGGCATGGGTGTCAAAAGACTATGTAGAAGCAATGGTGGAAAATGGTGATGCAGAAGTACCAGACGGAAATGTTTTTGGCCTTCACATGGCTCAGGTGACGCTGCACGGTGATCGAAATATTGAAAAAAATATAAATCAGGTACTTTCCGATACCGGGCTTACTGACCTTAAATATCATGTGAACCTGGCTTATCTGCCGGAAATGGGAGCAACAGCTCTTCAGGAAACTCTTCCTATGTATCTTGGGATGATCCTAGTGTTTATTGCAGGTTATCTGATCATTTATAATATTTTTCAGATCAGCGTTACCGCAGACGTACAGTTTTACGGAAAATTAAAAACACTGGGAACCACGGAAAAACAAATCAAAAAACTGATCTACGGGCAGTCTGGCCGTCTGTGTCTCATTGGCATTCCGGCAGGTCTTATTCTTGGATGGCTTCTTGGAATGGTATTAGTACCCACTTTTACCGGGATCATAGAAGGAGAGAGCCATGTATCGGCAAGTCCTCTTATTTTTATTGGATCGGCAGTTTTTGCATGGTTTACTGTGCTGATCTCCTGTATGCGTCCTGCAAGACTGGCAGGAAAGGTTTCTCCTGTTGAAGCTCTTCGCATGAGCGACGCAGATGGAAAAAGCAAAAAAACAAGAAGAAAAAAGGAAAATGCTTCTCTTTCTTCAATGGCATGGGCAAATTTGGGACGTAATAAAAAGAGAACCGTTACAGTAATCTGTTCCCTGACACTGGCTCTTGTGCTTCTCAGCTGCTTCTATGCAAAAAACGCAGCCTTTGACATGGAAAAATATCTGGCTGATCTAACCATTGCAGATTTTGAATTATCTGATGCCACCAGCGAGGATTATATAGGAGGCTACGATCCCAAAGGGACAACGCTGAATAAAGGACTGGTGACAGAGCTGGAAAATTTTAAAGGAACTGAAGAGATAGGACATCAGTATTCCGCACAGTTTACCTAGAAAATGGATGAACAGACCTTAAACAATCTTAAGAGCTACTATACAGAAGAAATGCTGGCAGACTGGAGCGCCTACGATCCTTCTGGACCAGAAGAGTACCGAAAGGCGGTGGAAACCGGAGAAACAAGCGCTGTGACATTTGGTATGGACGGCATCCCGCTTCAGGCGATCACACAGGAAAAATATATCATGGATGGCGTTTTTGATGCCAAAGCCTTTGTAACCGGAAAATACGTTCTGGCAGTGGGACCTGCAATCAGTCAGGATGAAGCCTATCCGCAGCTTCCTGTTCCGTCAGTTGGCAGCGCCATAGAACTTGATGGAAAGTCTTATGAGGTGATGGCAGTGGTATATCCTCTGATGCCTGTTGACGACGGCGCATCGGAAATAGGCGCGCCGGCATCTATGGAAATGCACTTTATCCTTCCTTCAGAAACATTTCTGGCGCAGTGGCCGGAAAATACTTTGCGGAGACTGTTTGTGAATGTAGAAGATACACATGTGGATGAAATGCAGGAATGGTTAAATACTTATATCCAGGAAAAGGACAGCAGCCTTCCGGTAATCTCCCGCAGTTCCATGACAGAACAGTATGAGAGAGAAACACGTTCTTCTGCAGTAATGGGAAACGCCATCAGTATTATCATTGCCCTGGTAGGTGTTCTGAACTTTATCAATTCCATGGTAACGGCTATTGTATCCAGGAAACGGGAGTTTGCCATGATCCAAAGTATAGGTATGACAAAAAGGCAGCTCTTCTGGATGCTTGTCTGCGAAGGTCTGTACTATGCGGCCATTACGCTGACGGCTTCTTATCTGGTCAGTGCAGCGGCAGTGGGCATTGGTGTCCGCGCAATGGTAGACGGCGGATTTACCACCTTCCATTTTACTCTGCTGCCTCTTATGATCTGTACTCCTGTTCTTTTAATATTTGCAGTATTGATTCCCTATCTGTGCTTTAAAAACCTGGAAAAAGAAAGCATTGTGGAACGGCTTCGTATGGAATAATGTAAGCAAAACCGTCTGGACTGTTTAAGCTCCAGGCGGTTTTTCCATGAAAT
>NZ_CALFLA010000032.1 GCF_937880195.1 uncultured Blautia sp. | reverse complement strand
GCAGAAAAATAAAACATATAAGAGATCAGGGTTTTCTTTTTACAGCATTTGTATTAGAATAAATAAGACGGAATCATACTTGACATATCTGAAAAAGAAACATAGATTGGAGAAAATATATGAAGGTTGTAATTCTGGCCGGAGGCTTTGGAACGAGAATCAGTGAAGAAAGCCATTTAAAGCCGAAACCCATGATCGAAATTGGAGAAAAGCCTATTTTGTGGCATATTATGAAGATGTATTCCCATTACGGCTTTAATGAGTTTGTGATCTGCTGCGGCTATAAACAGCATGTGATCAAGGAATGGTTTGCAGATTACTATCTGCATAACAGCAATATTACCTTTGATTTTACCCAGGAAAACAAGATGATCGTTCACAATAACGTTTTGGAACCATGGAAGGTAACGCTTGTTGACACAGGGATGAACACAATGACAGGAGGACGTATTAAGCGAGTTCAGGAATATCTGGACGGAGATACGTTTATGCTGACTTACGGAGACGGAGTTGCTGATATTAATATAAAAGAACTTTTGGAATACCACAGATCTCATGGCAGGATGGCTACGATCACAGCAGCTCAGCCGGGAGGCCGTTTTGGAATCCTTGATATCTGTGAGGACGGCACGATCACCAATTTCAAAGAAAAGAAAAAAGAGGACGGCGGATGGATCAATGCCGGTTTTATGGTGCTGGAGCCGGAGATCATGGATCTTATTGAGGGAGACTCCACTGTATTTGAAAAGGAACCTCTGGTGGAAGCAGCTCGCAGAGGACAGCTGAACGCCTACCGTCACAAGGGCTTCTGGCAGTGTATGGATACGCTTCGGGAGAAGAATTATCTGGAAGAGCTCTGGCAGAAGGGCAGCGCTCCATGGAAGCTGTGGGAGTAAAAATTAATAGAATATGTTTATAAAGAAAAGCCATATTTCCTGTTTTTGTTGGAAATATGGCTTTTTATACTGGAAAATCACGCCTGTGCCGGAGTGATACGATCAAGGAATCTGCTGCTGATTTTTTCAAATACCTGTCCATAGGCAGCGCCCAGGAAATTATTTACAATACGGAAAAGGATTGCTCCAGGAAGTCCCAGAAGGCTTGTGGCAATGGCCATGGCTCCCAGGGAATTAAATACTGCCTGCCACTGGTAAGAGGCAGAAAGACCTACGCCGATCCCTCCGATCACACCGATATAAGGGAAAACAGAAGGAGGAAGGAAAACGCAGATAGCGAGAAAAACAACAGCGCCGATCATGTTTCCGGGAATCCTTCCATAGACTCTTTTTTTCAGGTCTGCGCGGAAAGGAAGAAGGACAGACATTGCTGCAATTCCGATCCACATAGTTCTTGGAATATGGAAAAGACCGCCAAGAAAAACAGCAGTGGAAACGCCAAAGGTAACGGTAAGCTGCCAGCGGGAACGGAGAGAATGA
Organism: uncultured Blautia sp.; assembly: GCF_937880195.1. Taxonomy (GTDB): domain Bacteria; phylum Bacillota; class Clostridia; order Lachnospirales; family Lachnospiraceae; genus Blautia_A. Next base: position 12,753 of record NZ_CALFLA010000032.1, on the reverse strand, counting down.
ATGGAAAATTCCCTCAGCACATCCCCAAGAGTTCTTTTGTAAGAAAGTTTTCGGTGGTTTCTGTAAAATACCAGTCCTGTGAGAACAGCTCCGGTTCCTATGGCAGCCAGACGCATAAGATACGCGTTTCCGGTTATATCATATCCGTAAAGAAGGAGATAGCCAAGAACAAGGGTAGAATGGTTTGCCATCATTACATTATGGCATCCCAGAAGCAAAAGAACAAAAATACAAAAAGCGTTTATGGCCAGTTCTCCGAATAATCCGGCTGCATTCGCCAGTCTGGGACCAAAGGCAAGAATACCGAAAATAATGGCAAGAGAGGCCAGAGATCCTGACATTTTCATGCCAAAATCAGCATACCGGAATACCATGATACAAAGAAGGACAATAACGCCTACAATGCTGTTTTCGTCCCCGAAGATACTGCTGTAGCCCATAACAAAAGCCATGCAGAATACCATGGTGATAAAAATTTTAAACAGGTAAACAGAAATGTGACGCAGCTTTTCTTTACGATTGGAACAAGAACGGATAAGAGACTTAGAGCCCTCCTGGTTTAGCTGCAATTCCTGATAAAAAGTCATAAAAACGCCCCTTTCATTTGAGATATCGGGGAGGAATTATAGCATTGAAAAAGGGGGCTTGTCAAATAAAATTTATATAAAATGATCCCTGAATCATCAGAAAAGATTCAGGGATCATTTTATATAGTATATATTTTTTAATAAATACTTAAAATCATGTAGATAAATCCTGCCGCCAGCATTTCCACAGGAAGCCCCCGGAAGAAACGTCCGGTGCGGGCAAATTTCATTGTCTGCTTCACAGAAAGAAACAGGAAGACAGGAACAAAGATTACCCATAATGTTCCGGGAAGTCCTGCAAAGCTGTCCACAGTAAAGGGATGAAAAAGCACCATGGCAGGAAGGGCAGGGAACAGACTGTTCAGCCCTTTGCAGCCTTTTTTCAAAATTCCGTTTACTGCTGCTGTAACAAGACCGGCTGTCATAAAGGCAAAAGCCGGGCCAAGAAGCGCTTTGGACTGGAAAGATGCTGTAAATACTGTATTTCCAAAAATATTTCCGCTTCCAAGGAACTCACGGCATATGGAGAACAGAATCCATAACCCCCATGCAATGGCAGATTCAAAGAGCAGCTCTCCGTATTCTCCCTCTGTATTGCCCGAAAGGGCATGTCTTGCACAGAGAAGACCTGTAAGGAACAGGATGATCCACTGTCCGTTGGTAAGAGTGATTCCCAGGGCGGTAAATCCTATAAGGAAAGCGGAAGCGCAGACAGAACCGGAGGCGATCAGTACACAGAGCCTAAGGCTCCATGCAGGGACAGCCTTTTCCAGGAGATTTTTAAGAAGCTCTGCAAACACAGAGGTAAAAATCACCAGGATTCCGGCTGCAAAGGCTTCCTTCATACCTGAGGAAAAAAGAATGATTCCCAGGGCAAAGGCTTCTGCCGGATATCTTAACTTCATAAATGAATCCTCCGTTTTCTTATTTCACTGTCTGTAAGAAGTTATATGCTTCGTTGATTCCAGTTACAGCCGCAGTGGAGGACATGGTAGCGCCTGCCACAGCGTCGATCTGTGTTCCCTCAGCATTGGATTCGGAAGCCTCCTCTGCGGATTCTTCCTGAGGAGCCTCTGCGGCAGCCGGAGCTTCAATACCGGAAGCCTCTTCCAGACACTTGGTTGCCAGATTAATAAAGCTGTTTACAGAAATGCTGACGCCTGTTACCGCATCGGTTTTACCTTCAGCATCTGTAGTCAGGAAGGAAAGAGACTGGTTTTCGATCAGAGCCTTGGCAAGAGCTTCTGCCTGTTCCTTCCAGGTAAGCCCGTCTTCTGTCATGGTGTATTCGCCGTTTTCAGACATAATGCTCTTTTTCTTTCCGTCCTCAGTTACAGCGTCCCAGTTGACTTCTGTGATAGCGCCGTCTTTTACAGTAAGGGTAACTGCCTCAATAAAACCATTGGAATCAGCTTCCGCGGCCTTTGCTTCATAAGTTCCGTCAGTGAAGGATGCTCCTTCAAGTACACTGAGATCTTCGCTTTCTGCAGGCTCTTCCGGCGCTGCTTCTTCACTTCCTTCTGTGCTTACGCTCATACCCGGAAGGTAAACAGGAGCGGTTACGCCCTTAAACTGATCCAGAAATTCTGCTTCTGTGATTTTGGAGCCAAGGCCGTCTGTCTCAGACTGTTCCGTTACCTGAACGCTGGAAATTTTGGAAGCGGAGCTGTCAAAGGCCACGTCCATAACAATATCGCCTACGTAACCTTTTGTACGTACTGTTACCAGATAACCGTCAGCAGTTTTTGAGGCTTTTTCAATATTTTCTGCGCCGCTTACATCAAGTTCCTCCAGAGCTTCTGTATTCTGGGAAGCAGCGTCGCCGTCCATATCAATAGAAAGGGCTTTTGAGCCAATGATCACTCCGAAAGAAAGGGCAGTGACTACAATAAGGGCAAGGATTCCTTTTACTTCTTTATTTTTCATGATTTTCCTCCAATTAAGCTTTTTTTACTCCATACACATGTTTTTTCTGGAGCAGGGACAGCGCGCCGGCAAGACAGTTGGCTGTCAGGATTCCGAAGCAGATTCCTTCGGGATAAAAACTAAAGATTCGGATAGCCGCAGTAATCACTCCGGCAGTAACCGCATAAAGCAGTCTTCCCCTTCTTGAGGCAAAGGCATAGTCCGTCAGCATGTAGCATGCGCCAAGGATCAGACCGCCGCCGCAGAAATTCAGAAGGATGTCTCCGGTAAACAGTCCAGAGGGTCCGAATACAAAAGTCAGAAGTATTACAGTTCCAATATAGGTGAGAGCGGCTTCTGCATTTACAATTCCCATGAAGCACATATAGGCAAAGCCTACAAGAAGAAGCAGAGTGCTTGTTTCGCCAAGGGCGCCTGGTGTTTCTCCAAGAAACATCTGCAGATAGCTGTAGCCTGCTTCACCGCCGTTTTTTACTGTTCCGAGAACTGTTGCGGAAGATACCGCGTCAAATCCGGCTGCGGTCAGTGTGCGGGGGGCCACATACTGCATAACGGTTCCTGGCCACACAACCATAGTGAGAAGTCTTCCCATAAGGGCCGGGTTGGCAAAGTTACAGCCAATACCGCCGAACATCTGCTTTACTACAAGAATACTGAAAATATCAGCAATGACTACCACCCATAAGGGAACGGTGACCGGCATATTAAAAGCCAGCAGGATTCCGGTAACAACAGCGCTGAAGTCGCCTGCAGTCACTGGTTTTTTTGCCAGTTTCTGCCAGACGTACTCAGTCAGTACGCAGACAGTTATGGAAAGTCCGGTAATGTACATGGAGCGGATCCCAAAAAAGTAAATGGATCCCAAAAGCGCCGGAATCAGGGAAATGGCAACATGAAGCATAATGTTTCTTGTTGTGTTTGCTGTGCGGATATGGGGATCGCTGAGATTTTTTTGTCTGTTCATGATTTCTGCACCGCCCTTTCCCTTATTCTTTGTTTTACAATATCTCTGGCCTGTCTTGTACGGACAGAAAGCTCTCTTCTGGCAGGACAGATGTAGGAACAGCAGCCGCAGGCAATACACTCGCTGGCGTACAGCTTTTCGCAAAGATCATAATCCTGGTCAAGAAGGGCAAATTCGATTTTGTAGGGAACAAGTCCGGCAGGGCATACGCTTTCGCAGCCGGAACAGCGGATACAGGGCTGTTCTTCAAAACCTGGCTCAGGAAGGATCAGGATTCCAGAAGTATTTTTCGTAATATGGAAAAGCTCTGTTTCACCATTCCAGTTATCTGCCACGCAGGGACCTGTCATAGGACCTCCGGCAATGATCCGGTTTTCGGAAACCGTAACGCCGCCGCAAAGGTTTACAAGCTCTCTGGCAGAAGTTCCAATGGGAACCAGATAGTTTCCTGGATTTTTTACTGCTCCGGTGACAGTGACGATCCTTCTTGTGAGAGGACGGCCTCCCAGGATCATATCTGCAGCTGCTCTGGCAGTGGCCACATTGGAAACAATCACTCCTACGTCAGCCGGAAGCCCGCCCATGGGAACCTCGCGTTTCAGAACGCCCTGGATAAGCTGGCGTTCGCCGCCCTGGGGATATTTGGTAGGAAGAACCCGGATTTCCAGGTTTTCCTCAGAACCCATAAGCTTTGAGGCTGTCATTTCGTCAAGTATCTTTTTTAGATTATCTGCGGCAAGAGGTTTGTTATCCTCCAGACAGATATATGCCTTCTGGGCGCCGCTTCCTTTGAGGAGAAGGCGGACGCCGTTAATCAGGGCGTAGCCGTCTTCCAGCATCAGGCGGTAATCGCAGGTAAGGAAGGGCTCACATTCTGCGCCGTTGATCAGAAGATCTGTGATTTCTTTGTCTGTTACATATTTTTTGTGGGTGGGGAAGCCTGCGCCTCCCATTCCTGTCAGGCCGCCGTCACGGATTCCGGCAAGAATTTCTTCTCTGGAAATCTGGGTGATATCAGCAGCAGTCTCCTTATAATAGGAAGGTTCTGTTTCCGATACAGAGTCTTTTTCTTTTTGTATCGTACATGCCAAAAGGCTGCGTCCCTGTTCTGTGACTTCTTTTATAGAAAGAACCTTTCCGTTTACGCTGGAATGAAGGGGAGCGGCCATGAAGGCTTCTGGTTTTCCGATAAGCTGTCCTTCTTTTACAACGTCTCCGGGCTTTACGAGAAAACTGCAGGTTCCTCCAAACGACTGTTCAGAAAGGATAGTGACAGTTTCAGGTTCGTAAGGTATTACCGCGCAGTCCATGGACAACGCTTTATCGGAGCCGTCTGTTGGATGGACGCCGCCGGGGAATACAGATTTTGGTGATTTCTGCATGTCCTGGTCTCCTTTACATAATGAAAATATTTCTTTGTTTGTTAAAATGTTGACAACTCAAACAACATACCATAAGAGTAGGAATTACGCAAGAATGTTTTCAAAAAAACAGTTTCCTACATTTACTATTTACCTATATCTGTGATAAGATGCATAAGAATAAAAAAAGATCAGCGGAGGTGAAAGCTGTGAGTTCAGGAAGCTGCGAATACTGCGCTAATTATGTGTTTGACGAAGAAACGGAAACCTATTATTGCGATGTGAATCTGGATGAGGACGAATATTATCGTTTTCTTACCAGTCATGTAAAGGAATGTCCTTATTTTCGATCCGGGGATGAATATAAAGTAGTCCGCCATCAGATGTAATTGAAAAAATCACAGAACGGAGAAAAGAATATGGTAACTATGGAGCTGGAGCATTTCAGTCTGGAGCAGATCTGCGATTCCGGGCAATGTTTCCGTATGAAAAAAACAGGAGAACATACATATTCTCTGGTGGCAGGAGGAGAGTATCTGCAAATCTCTCAGAATGGGACTATTGTGGATTTTCATTGCAGCGACGCAGAGCTGATCTGCTTTTGGGTTCCTTATTTTGATCTCGATGCAGATTATGAGAAATATATCAATAAAATAAATCCAGGGGATAAATATCTGGTTCAGGCGGCAAATGCAGGAAGCGGGATCCGTATATTGAGACAGGATCTTTGGGAAATGATCATTACCTTTTTGATTTCCCAACAGAATCATATTACCAGGATCAGAGGATGTATTGAGAGGCTGTGCGCCCGTTATGGAGAAAAAAAGATTTCACAGGAAGGTGTGGAATATTACGGTTTTCCTACTCCTGAAACATTGGCACAGGCTTCAGAACAGGATTTGAGAGAACTGGGACTGGGATACAGGGCAAGATATATTGCAGAGACTTCCAGAAGTATTGCCTCAGGAGAAGTTTCTCTTGGAAAAATATTCAGGATGAAATATTATGCCTGCGCAAGAAAAGAACTTATGAAACTTAGCGGAGTAGGGGAAAAGGTAGCGGACTGCATCTGTCTTTTTGCCCTTCATCATATGGATGCTTTTCCTATAGATACCCATATCCGACAGGTATTGGAGGCTCACTATAAAAGGGGATTTCCAAACAGGAGATATCATGGAATGAGAGGGATTATGCAGCAGTATATCTTTTATTATGAATTAACAAAAGGAAAATAATATAGGCTTTTATCTGCCCGCTGTTTTCAGAGTTTTTCTTTAATGTCACTGCGGCCAACCAGATAGTCAAGACTGATATTATAGTAATCTGCAATTCGGATCAGCATTTCCACAGGAATGTCCCGGGAGCCTGTCTCGTAGTGGGAGTAGGTGCGCTGACTGATATGGAGTATCTCTCCGATCTGTTTCTGCGACAGGTCAGAGTCTATACGAAGATCTTGAATACGCTGGAATTTCATGCCTGTACCTCCTTTTTCAGAAAGTATAGGTCGGAACGGAATGGACTATACAGTTTTGGAACAAAATGGGCTATGGAAAATATTTCTGTTCAGGAAGGGATTGCAGCGGTTAAGAAGGAAGGATATAATGAAGAAAAATTCAGAAAAACAGGAATGGTGGATAAATGAATAGATTTTATAAATTGGGGACAGGATTGCTGGTAGGATTAAGCGTTTGTATAGGACTGCCGGCGGGAATTGTCCGGGCAGATACAGAGAAATATACAAGCACAGATTTTGCCATGAATACAGTTGTTTCGGAAACCCTGTATACAAAGGGAAAAGATCTGAATTCCCAGGTAAGCAGCCTTTTAAAGGAAACAGAGGAAGGACTTCTTTCTTGGACAGAAGAAGATTCTCAGATTTATCAGTTAAATCATTCCGGCGGCAGGACAGAAGAGGTTTCTGATGAGCTGGCAGGATATCTGAAAAATATTCTTCAGCTTTCAGAAGATTCCGGGGGAGCTTTTGACCCAACTCTTGGAAAGGTGATCCGTCTCTGGGATATTGGAGGAGAGAATCCGGGCATTCCTGAAGATGGGCGTCTGGAAGCTCTTCTTAAAGAAACCGGATATGAAAAAATGGAGCTTGATGGCAATAAAGTGACGCTAAAAGACGGCTCTACTCTTGATCTGGGCGCTGTGGGAAAAGGGATCGGATGCGATCTTACTATGGAATTTCTGAAAAAAGAAAAAGACGTTTCCGGTATGATCCTGAACCTGGGAGGCAGTAGCGTAATGGCTTATGGAGAAAAGCCGGATCAGTCTCCATGGAGAGTTGCGATAAAAGATCCCAGAGATCCAGAAGGAGATTATCTGGGGGCGATCACTCTTGAGGGGGGAGAATTTCTTTCTACTTCAGGGGACTATGAAAGATATTTCATGGAAAATAAAAAAAGATACCATCACATTCTTGATCCAAAGACAGGATATCCTGTATGGAACGGACTTACTTCTGTAACAGTGGTCTGCGACAGCGGACTTTTTGCAGACGGCCTTTCTACAGCCTGCTTTGTACTGGGAAAAGAAAAAGCCCTTCCCCTTCTTGAAAAATATGGAGCAGACGCGGTTTTTGCAGAGGAAGATCATAAGGTATATCTTACAGAAGGTATGAAGGAACGTTTTGAGCTGATGAAGAATACTTATGAGACAGAAATACTGAAATAGATAAAAAAGGATACGCCTTTTGGTTTACAGGCGTATCCTTTTTGTAACTTCCCTGGTGAGAAGACCGATCAATAGTCCGGTAACCACGCCGGAGATCAAAAGAGCCGGGGCATAATAAAATAGGCTTGTGTTTTCTACAATAAGGGCGGCAACGATCAGCTGGCCGATATTATGGGAAACGCCTCCGGTTACGCTGACGCCCATAAGACTGAAACCGGAGAATTTTTTCATAAGGGTCATGACAGTAAGACTTAAGCCTGCCCCTGCCAGACTGTAAAGAATGCTGAACATATTTCCAAAAAGAAAGCCTATGACAAGAATCCGCACAACAGAGACAAAGGCGGCTTCTTTCCAGGTATATGTTTCCAGGATAAAAAGAACGGCAAGATTTGCCAGTCCAAGTTTCATGCCGGGGATTCCGGCAAAAAAGGGGATCAGGGACTCCACATAACCAAAGATAATGGCAACTGCGGCAAAAAGTCCAAGATAAGCTGTTTTCTTGTGATTCATTTTTTATACGGCCGCGTCAAATTCCAAAGAATTTTCTTTAGAGCCAGCGGCTTTTACTCCTTCTATTACAATTTTATTCGGAAGGCAGACAATGGTTCCGCCATGGTTTCCAACAGCCTTCTGTTTCATGCAGAGGTGGTCGGGACAGGTGGCTTTTGTCATTTTTACTTTTCCGTCTTTGATTTCGCAGACATTTGTACTTCCAATATCAATTACCTGGTCTTTGGCAAGGGAATAAGAGCCGTATTCTTTGCCGTCAACAGTAATGCGGACAGAGCCGTAATCGCTTTTGCGCATTAGATACATGCCGCCCCAGAGAAGAAGGGCAAATGCCAGAACGGACGCAATAAATATAAATTCCTTTTTTTTCAAAACAAAATCCTTTCCATTAATGGTGTTGACTTTTACCGGCTAATCATAGCATAAGCGAAAAAATCTGACAAGCCGGGAAAAACTCATTGTGTTCCCTTTAAGAAAGTGATAGAATAGAATAGATTTCTTATAGGAAGGTGAAAGAAGTAACAATAAAAGAACCTTTCTTTACTTTGAACAGACAGAAAAATAATAAATAAAGATAATTAGGAGTAGAAGTATGAACGTGTTTTCAAAAGTATTCGGAACGCACAGCCAGCGTGAAGTCAAGCGTATTATGCCGCTTGTAGAAAAAACAGAGGCTCTGCGCCCGGAGATGCAGAAATTAACAGATGAGCAGCTTAGGGACAAGACAAGAGAATACAAAAAACGCCTGCAGGAAGGCGCTACACTGGATGATATTCTGCCAGAGGCTTTTGCAACCGTACGTGAGGCAGCGAAGCGTGTTCTTGGAATGGAACATTACCGCGTTCAGATCATTGGCGGTATTATCCTTCATCAGGGACGAATCGCAGAAATGAAAACAGGTGAAGGTAAAACCCTGGTATCTACACTTCCTGCATATCTGAACGCCCTGGAAGGAAGAGGCGTGCATATTGTTACAGTCAACGACTATCTGGCTAAGCGAGACGCAGAGTGGATGGGCAAGGTACATGAGTTCCTGGGTCTGACAGTAGGCGTTGTATTAAACGATATGAAGCCGGAGGAACGCAGGGCTGCTTATGGCTGTGACATCACTTATGTGACAAATAATGAGCTTGGTTTTGACTATCTTCGTGATAATATGGTTATTTATAAAGAGCAGCTTGTACAGAGAGAGCTTCATTACTGTATCATCGACGAGGTTGACTCTGTTCTTATCGACGAGGCACGTACGCCTCTGATCATTTCTGGACAGAGCGGCAAATCTACCAAACTTTATGAGGTATGCAACATTCTGGCGCAGCAGCTCGAACGTGGAGAAGCCAGCCATGAGATGACTAAGATGGCGGCTATCATGGGAGAAGAGGTTGTAGAGACTGGCGATTTTGTCGTTAATGAAAAAGATAAGATCGTAAACCTTACTGAGCGAGGCGTTAAAAAGGTTGAGAAATTCTTTAATATTGAAAACCTTGCTGATCCAGAGAATCTGGAAATCCAGCATAATATCATTCTTGCTCTTAGGGCTCATAACCTGATGCACAAGGATCAGGATTATGTGGTAAAAGACGACGAGATCCTTATCGTAGATGAGTTTACAGGACGTATTATGCCGGGCCGCCGCTATTCTGATGGACTTCACCAGGCCATTGAAGCCAAGGAGCATGTAAAGGTAAAGAGAGAGAGTAAGACTCTTGCAACCATTACCTTCCAGAACTTCTTTAACAAATATGACAAAAAAGGCGGTATGACAGGTACAGCCCTTACCGAGGAAAAAGAGTTCCGTGATATTTACGGAATGGACGTTGTGGAGATCCCCACAAATAAGCCGGTACAGCGTAAAGACCTGGAAGACGCTGTATATATGACAAAAAAAGAAAAATTCAACGCAGTTGTGGAGGCGGTAAAAGAAGCTCATGAAAGACAGCAGCCGGTTTTGGTAGGTACGATCACCATTGAGACTTCTGAGCTTCTCAGCAAAATGCTCCGCCGTCAGGGAATCCAGCATAATGTGCTGAATGCTAAATTCCATGAACTGGAGGCTGAGATTGTTGCGCAGGCAGGTCAGGCAGGAGCAGTTACTATTGCTACCAACATGGCCGGCCGTGGTACGGATATTAAGCTGGATGATGTGGCAAGAGAAGCCGGCGGTCTGAAGATCATCGGTACAGAGCGTCATGAGTCCAGACGTATTGACAACCAGCTCCGTGGACGTTCTGGACGTCAGGGAGATCCGGGTGAATCCCGTTTCTATATTTCCCTGGAGGACGACCTGATGCGTCTGTTTGGTTCCGAGCGTCTGATGAAGGTATTCACTTCTCTTGGCGTTGCAGAGAATGAGCAGATCGAGCATAAGATGCTTTCCAATGCTATCCAGAAGGCGCAGGAGAAGATCGAGTTCAATAACTTTGGAATCCGTAAAAATCTTCTTGATTACGACCAGGTAAACAATGAACAGCGTGAGATCATTTATAAAGAACGCCGCCAGGTTCTTGACGGAGAAAATATGCGGGACGCTATCTATAAGATGATCACAGATATTGTGGACAACGCAGTAGACAGATGTTTCTCCGATGATGTGGATGCGGTTGAGTGGAATCTGGATGAGTTTAATTCTCTTCTTATTCCAATGATCCCCATTGAGCCGCTGACAAAAGAAAAAGTCCAGGGCAAAAAGAAAAACGAAATGAAGCATATCCTCAAAGAGGAGGCTGTGAAGCTTTATGAGGCTAAGGAAGCTGAATTCCCAGAACCAGAACAGCTTCGTGAACTTGAGAGAGTAGTTCTTCTTAAATCTATTGACAGCAAGTGGATGGATCACATTGACGATATGGAAATCCTCCGCCAGGGAATCGGTCTTGTAGGATATGGCCAGAGAGATCCGGTTGTAGAATATAAGATGAGCGCTTACGATATGTTCAATGAGATGACAAATTCCATTCAGGAAGATACAGTAAGAATGCTGTACCATGTTCATGTAGAACAGAAGATCGAGCGAGAGCAGGTTGCCAAGGTGACAGGAACCAATAAAGACGATTCCGGCGTACGCAAGCCTGTTCAGAGAAAAGAAGAAAAGGTTTATCCAAACGATCCGTGTCCATGCGGAAGCGGCAAGAAGTATAAACAGTGCTGCGGACGTAAGGCAATGAAAGCATAATAATAAAAACAAGAAGGGCTGATCCATGCCGCAATATCCCACAGAGAATTTTTGGGGTATGCCGCAGTGACAGCCCTTTTTGAAAAAAAGGGAAGAAGTTCCCTTAAAAATATAAGGAGGTACAAATGTATGAAACAAAGAAAAAGAATCAGGACAGCGTTTTTTGGGGCGGTTATGGTGATGATGCTTGTGAGCCTTCTGGCTTTTGGAGGAACAGAAGTCCAGGCAGCAAGAAGAAACGGCTGGGTGACAAACAGGGGCAAGACATTTTATTATGAAAATGGTGTGCGGCATAAAGGCTGGCTGACTCTGAACGGCAAAAAATATTTCTTTAACACAGTGAACGGCATTCAGAAAAAAGGCTGGGTCAAAAACGCTAAGGGAGAGCGCAGATATTTTGATGAAAAAACAGGCGCTCTTGCAACAGGCTGGAAAAAGTTCAACGGAAAGAGACGCTGCTTTAACAGAAAAACAGGAGTTATGTATACAGGACTTTACAGGCTGGGCAATGGGAAATACCGCTATTTTCACAGATCTACAGGGTATATGTATACCGGTCTTGTAAAGCATGGAAAATATTACTATTACTATGAACCAAAAACAGGTTTCCGTTTCCAGGGCGGAATGAAACGCATAGGGAAAAATACCTACTATTTTGACAAAAAAACAGGAAGGGCTCATACGGGCTGGCTGACTTTAAACGGCAAAAAATACTGTTTTAAGAGAAAAACAGGTGTTATGTACCGGGATACAACAGCTACCATCAGCAGAAAAAAATATACCTTTAACTCCAGAGGAGAAGCTATGGAGATAGGGGCAAACCGCTGGGAGCAGCTTTTAAAGAATTATCAGAAGGACAAGTCTGTCAATCAGCTTATTTTTGTTAAATACGAGGGCGGTTCAAGAGCTGCGGTTATGATGTATGAAAGACGAGGAAACAGGCTCATAAGGACCTTAAACTGCAGAGGCTATGTAGGACAGAACGGTATTGACAAAGTGCGGGCGGGGGACAGAAAAACGCCTACAGGAACCTTTGGATTTACAAAGGCTTTTGGAATCCGCAATAATCCGGGAACAAAGATTCCTTATACAAAATTGAACCCTTATTTGTACTGGTGCGCAGACAAAAGCAATTATAATACAATGATAGATGTCAGAAAAAAACCTCATGCCTGCAGTGGAGAACATTTGATTAGCTATAATCCTCAGTATAATTATGCTCTTGCTCTGGATTATAATTCTGAAGGAATTTACGGAAAAGGTTCTGCAATCTTTCTGCATTGTGCAGGAAGCTATGGCTATACAGGAGGATGTGTTTCCGTAAGTCAGGAAAATATGATCAAGATTATGCGGGCTGTAGAGCGGGGAGCCAAAATCTGTATTTACCCTAAATAATGAACGTAGGTTAATTTTTTTGAGATATACTTAACATCTGTTCAGTTGTGGAAAAGGAGCAGCTTTGTTATGATAAAAGCAGCAAAGGCCGATGCGAAAATAATAAGCGGTAGTGTCAAGTGAGATATGAAAAACTGAGTGAAAAGAAAAAGGCTCAGATGA